>JANQFZ010000016.1 GCA_028277605.1 Vallitaleaceae bacterium
GCTGGCTTTATCTTCGCCAGCTTCCATGATGATCGTTTTTGGTGCATCTATCGTATACTCTATCTTTGTTTCAAGCCCACTATGCTTAGCAATACCAAAGCCTGGTACTCTAAAGGTTGCATACCATTTTCTTCCACTAGAATATTTATTGATATATACAGTACCCTCACTAAACCACGTGGGAAGAGTTTGAAGCCTTGCATAGGCTCCTCGTTTACCATTCGGTGAACTATCTTTAGACCTTCCGTGATCATCTATGTATTTGGCTGTTAAACCATAAATTTCAGCTTTATTTTCAGGAATATTATAAGTAGGATTGAATAACGGTGCAGTATATAGATAATCCGAAATATCTTTATCTATTGCACTTTCCCAGAGACCACGTTTTCCAACCTCTAAATAATGCCAATTTAGAGGACTAGTAGAGGGCATTACATCAGGCGGAAATTTATTATTTCTTACTTTTGTTCTGCCATCTACCATATAGCCTAGATAACGATACTCAATTTTCCCTGTTTCTTCTGAAAACTTAGTATCGTTTCCAGCAATAACCTTTTCATAACCGTATACTATTTCGTTATATTCACGGTATATATCATAATTAGCTATCAACTTTTCATCTCTACCAGTATAAGCATTATAAACCATTCTTTGAGTTTTTGTTTCAATTCCCTTAGCTCCTAAGTATTTAAAAAATGTATCTTGGTCAGTTGCTACTATTGTAGCATTAACTTGTAAGTAATTAATAGGCATTAAACATACAATGAGAATTAAGGCTATCAATCTATTTTTCATTTTTCATCACCTGCACTAAAGTAAAATTCATTACCACCAGAGGACGTCCATGTACGATCAATTCTGTAGCCTAAATAATTATCTGTTTTGCTTTTAGGTTCAAAATTATAATCACTTTCATAGAAATAGTCCACTTCGTCATAATCTAAATATTTATTTAAAGTATAATCAAACATTTGATTGCTACTTTCATTAAACAATGCATTAAGAAATATCTTATAAACATTAATATATCGACTATCCATATCATACTCAATAATACGTCCATCATGCGTTGTTTTAACTGGATATTTATATTTATCTAGTATATCATTATAATCAAATGAACTTACCTCTAAAATAAACTTCGGATTATCTGTTATAGTATCAATGTAGTGTTTCCATTCAGAATTAACCATAAATGCAATAAGGTAATGTATTGTAAATTCTGAACATCTCAACTCAACACTAACACGTTGATAATCTCCGCCAGAATCCACATACCTAATAGCTAACTTCTCACCTTCAGGTAATATAGGTGTTGCCTTTTCGATAATACCCTTAATAATAGCTGTCTGCTCCTTGGTCATTGTATGGCTGCCATATCCACTAGAAACCGTTACCGTTCCATTCTCATGGAAATCCAACTTATCAAAATTAACCCTCTTACTAAGTTCAGGGTCATTCTTAATATCTTCAATGGACAGCTCTTGTGATTCCTCTGGCTCTTGCGTAGGTTCTTCACCATTACCATTAAGCTTGTTATAAAGCCTAATAATGACCGTTGTAGCTTCTGCCCTAGTTAAAATTCCATTAGGTAAAAAACGTCCGTCTGGATAGCCTGTAATTATTCCTTCTTGATAGGTTATGAAAACATTCTTAGCATAATCACTATTAATGTCTTTTACATCCTTAACCTCTTCAAAGAAGGCTTTAAGCCTTGAATTATCAACTTCTATATCCTTCTTAAGCTTTAAGGATTTGGCTATAATATTCGCCATATGCTCCCTTGTGATATAAGACCCTTTTTTGATTTCTCCATTCTTGATAATACCAATCTCACAGCCTTTATCTATGTAATTCTTAGCCCAGTAATCAGGATGGTTATCTACCTTATATCCTAATGTTGTTATAATAAGCTTAATAAATGCATCCTGTTCAATATGATTTTCAGGTTTAAATGTACGATCAGGATATCCGTTAATAATATCCTTTTCAATAAGCTGTATGATATTATCCTTTGCCCAGTGGTTGTTAATGTCTTTTAGATTAACACCTGCGAATACATTCTCACTTAACATTAACACCATTAGAATAATTATTATTCCTTTAATTTTTTTCATTTGTAGCACTCTCCTTTACTTTTTAGCACTTATAGGATATTAGAGTTGTCTATGTACTTAGTGAAATCTTCTTCTTTAATTACTTTATAGGACAAACTATTTATGAACTCTTTTTTACTAAACGTCAATTTTAATTCGTGCATAGTTATCAGGATTACTGGGGGAATATCTTCAGCTATCTTTATTCTTTCTATTGCGATATCTGAATACCCTGCGGTGGTTTTTTAGTATAAATTTACTTGTAGCATACCGCTGTCTTTGACCTTTAAAATCTTCTCTTGTGCCTAGAAATCCGTTTGTTTTCACTTCTCCAAACGTTATAACGTTCCTTGGGTTCAGTGTCCATCTCCTAGAGTTTTCTATAACTTCATAAATATCGGGGCTATTTGGATTAGACTAAATGTCTATAATTCGATTCTCTTTCAGGACACCATCATACTTAATATTAGCGTAATGATACGCTGGTATGACGGTTACTTCTTTTTCATCCTTTGCTCTATTGTCCATTTCATCTTTAACAGATACACGGACGTCCTTTTTTCCTTCCGTTGTGTAGTACACGCTGCCGCTTTCATTACCTGGTAGTATCTCCCCGACTGCGTTTTCAACACGCCATATGTAATCAACGATATCTAGTCCAATCGGTGAGCTTGCATCTGCACGATAATGTATATAATCCCCGACTCGAACCTCGTCATCCGAGA
>JANQFZ010000048.1 GCA_028277605.1 Vallitaleaceae bacterium
CGGTCAAGGTTCAAATTCCAGCTCAAATGCAGGTGGAGATGGTGGAGGAACCTCTGGAGGCTCTGGCTCAGGTGGCTGGGAAGGTGGTGGAGCTTCTCAATCCTCAGGCGGTTATAGTCACAAATATTCCGGCTCTTTTGGTAAAGGAGGTAATGCATATGGGTATGATATGGATATGGATGTCGGTGGAGGCGGAGGAGGATACTATGGCGGTGGCGGCGCAGGCGGTGATTCTGGCTCATCTTATGATGCAGGTGGTGGAGGTGGTTCAGGGTACATTGGTGGTGTAACTAATGGAACTATGCAATCTGGTGTACGCAGCAGTCATGGCTTAGCTAAAATAACTTCTCCACAAATAGCAGGTAACAGTGAGCCAGAGTTTATTACTATTCCTGCTCAAGGCAATCCAACTATCACCATTAATAATGCCCATTATGTTCCAGCTGTATTAAATTCTAATAATGATCTTACACCTGCTGAAGGTCTTCCGTGGATAGATGGCTTAGAACCTACTATTCCAACTATCGTCTGCATTGATAAGACAGTGACATCCCCCCCTGATAGCTGGTACGAAACCATACTTGTTACTACCCCTGCCAATCCCAATGTGACTCTACCAGGATTGGGTAATGTGAATTCTGCTAAGTTCTTAACTCTCGACAGTGAATTCAAAGTATTCTTCCCTAATGAAGGAGATTTTTATGGTAATGGTGCTTTGGGGCTTTCAACGACAACCTCTCAAAGAGGTAAGGGCTTTATGGATTCTATGGATACAACTGAATGGACAGCCAGAAAGCTTGTTTCCTTTGAATTCAATGTCATCTATGATGGTACACTCTACCCTTCTGGGTCTGAAATCTCTCTACCTGTAAATCAGAGGTATTATGATTTCTACATTCCCTTAGGGAATAAAGAGGCAATCAGTGCTGAGGTTGAGTTTACAGCTATTGCAAATAATGGTCATCTACTGGATAATTCAAATACAACCAATAGAGCTAGGTCTTCTAATAAAAAGGCTAAGCATTCCGCGTTTAGAAAGTATAATATAGATTTGATTGGACGTATTGGGAATTTGGTAATGGAGGATACTGGAGATTTTAGATTTTCTAATCTTTTTAAACAAGCCCTTATGCCAACCAAATGGTTTATCCCTAACGTAATTCCTAAAGTAGCTGTAGATGAGCAGAATAAGATTTTAGGTTCTTCTAGAGATATACGAGGTAAAGTGGCTTCATCTAGTACACATTATTTAAATACTTATGGACTTCTAAGCCATTTAGAACAGGCACCTTTAAGTTTTCCACTTTCCCCTTCAATCAATACCATTGCAGCATTACATAAACAGCCGCTTCGTTTTGGCTATCCCTTATTTATTGATATACAGACGATTGGGAATTATTATTCTAACTTACAGATTATCCCTTACTATTATAAGCTTGACTTATCATCGGGTGCTGTTACACCTGTTGATGTTTATATGGAGGTAGATAAGGAATATGAACCCATCAACTTGTTTGGAGCTGCTGTTCCGGGGTGGAATACAACCTCTGTTTATGATGAGCCTATGCACCTGAATTGGGAGGAAGAAGCTCCAAGGAGAAACTTCTATTCAAAAGAGCAAGCCATTACTGAGTACGTTAGAGATAATACCTACAACATAGACAGCAGTGGTAATGATGTTCCTATTGGTGTACCTATTGGACAGTATCATGTCTATGGTAATGCTCAGATATTGTATCCTAATGAGAGAAACAGGACTTTTATTGGCACCTCTCATACCTATGGAGAGGATAAGAATCCAGGAAATGTTCTTAGTGAGTACCAATTTAATCAACAGGCTCAACGCTGGCATTTTTCCTTAAAGCTCCCTTCCTCTGCTATTTTTGTTCCTCACGGTGCTCAGGTCTCAAAAGTTAACATGGATTCAGTAATGAATAACACAAGTGTCATTGTCACGGCTGCTGATATTAAAGCCATTGGCGATACCTATGTACTTGAATATCAGCATCCAGATGGCAATGGTAATGTAGTGGTGGCTGGTAAAACTTTTAATCTTAACTCAATCCCGTACAGTGTGCTTGCTGTTTATTCTTCAGAAAAATCGAGTGCTTATGATTTAGAAACCACTGGTACTCATTAGTATAGCTTACTATACTTATATGGTGTCGTACCTATGTATAGATATTAATCCACCTTTCTGGTACGACACCCTTTATTTTATGAAGCGCCTATAAACTAATAATTGAACAAGATATAGTCTGCATAAGTAACTAATATCTAATATCTTTATAATATATTGGTACTAATTTTTCTAGGATAACCCTATTTTATTAAGGAGGTAAAACTGTGCTTGTTGTATCTAAAACAAGATACTTGCCAACTACGGTTAATACATTAGTACTGGCAAAAGATGACTATTTTTTCTACATTCATAGAGATGTCTATGACAAAGCTATTATTCTAAACGATAAATACTCGTTACAGGATATTCAGCAGAAAATTGAACCCTTATATAATTCAAAAGCTATAGACTATTATTATAATCATGTCCCTAGTCCCCTTCATATATTAGCTCCCTTTTTAGGACTTGTGGTAGAAGGTCTACCTGAAGATATTGAGATATTAACAGGGGCTATCCATGTCATAACAGCAGCAACAGATGTAAAAGCTTTTATTGAAGTTAATAAGGATCTTCGTAAAACCCTTCAATTCTCACTTTATATTCAAGAAGAATATGAGATGGCATGGGAGGGTTTCTTTATTACAGCTATACCCTATGAGCAGAGAGCTTTATTAAGTGCTTTAAATACCAAATCACCTGTAAACAATACAAATACAGAGTCTACTACAAGTGCTAAGAATGAAGAAATGGTAACCTCAGAAAATATAGCTAGTGAAAAAGAAGATAGTGAAAAAGAAAAGTTAAGAAGTATCCTTGACATTGAATAAATCAACACTGATAACCAATTAAATTATACCAGTAGAGATTACTAAAGGAGAAAAAATGATGTCTAATCAAAATATAGAATTACATTATGAAGATGGTAATGAAACAGTCAATGAAATTATTAAGATCCTTTCTGATATCATCGTATGCTCTAAAAATTTCCATGATAAGATACTTAATACTTATGATAAAGTGGAACTCGCTTTCCTAAAACGATTAATCAACGAAATATCTTTACTTGAACATGATGCTGTCTTAATCAAAGAGAATTTTACTAAGATAGAGAGTTCACTAAAAAAAGTTAATTTCTAAATTATTTATTGAAGGGAGAATTTATATGGGTGGAAAATCAAATTTACTTGACCCTAAATTGTTAGAGGAACTTTATTTAGAAAGCATTCAATATAAATCTAACGCTGAAATAAAGTCTAATAATATAAGAGGTTTAATTAATCAACTTACTGACCCAGGGTTCATAAATATTATAAGGTCAACAAACGGCAACGACTTGATAGAATTAATTATGGAAAATAAGCAGGTTCTTGAAAATTTACTTAATAGATTAAATAAAACTGCTAATTTTATTGACACGTCCTTAGAAGGAACTGTTACTCTTTCCGAAGAAAAGCATAAAACAGATGATTCTATAAAGCTCAACAAACGCCTATTAAAAAGATAAATAGGATAATTAATAAAGGAGTGAGAATATTATACATAAAATAACCAATCAGGAATTTTCAGCTTTATTTGGAAAGCAAGATGAAAGTAATAATTCTTATGAATATTTCTTAGGCTCAGATCATTTTGGAATAAAAAAAGATGTAAATACAGGTACTGTACAATTTATTAATCTTCCAAAGAAGCTATCCCCTATGGAAGAATCAGAATTACTCAAGCATATCTGTGGTAGTTTTAAAAAAGAAGTAAATATCCCTACTTTAAAGACCTTAACTGAATATGAAAAAAAATATAATAAAACAATAAGGATAACAAGAATCGTTTGGATAGGACAATTGTGTATCATACTAAGCCCTATAATAATTCTTATATTAATCATCTATTGTGCTAAATAAAGAAGTAGGAGGAAAAAATCATGATATATGTGGCTTCATTAGCAGGATTTTGCAAAAAGACCTTTGGCGATAAAGTAGTACAATCAAAAATGTCTAAAATTATTGAACAACTGCCAATAAATCCAGATAATACTGGTATGGATTCTATTATATTGGGTCCAAAGGATCTTTCTCAATTACAGATAAGAGAGACATTTCAACAGGCTTTAGTAAACAAACATGCATCTATATTTGTGGTTTATTTATACACCCTTGATAAACAAGCCAACTATATTGAGTCTAATCACATAGTTACAAAAAAAATAGAAAGAAGAATAACCTTAAAAAGCTTTAAAAATGCAGTCCAAAATATCTATGAAGAAAGAGATTTATTAAAAAAAGATGATATTATAAAGACTGAGAAACCAACAGATTCTTTAGATGTTACCGAGCCAACTGAACCCGACTCCATTATAGTATTACATAGAAAAAGTAATCTAAAAGAAAGTGTTATTGATGACGATAATAATAGTAAATCTCCTATCAATGAAGAGCAAGTAATCAAACCAATAACCTTCCCAAAAGCCAAAAGCATAGAAGAACGGATCAGAGCATGTACTGAGTTTTCAGATTGGAATCTATTCGAAAAGCTTCTAAAAAAAGAAACGGTTATTAAGAATTTAATGAGTCAAAACTCAGAGTATGCAGATACAGTTCATCAGCTTAGTAAAATAGATAAAAAAATGGTTTGTATTTTTAAAGACGATGCTAAAACAGCTGAACAAAAATTTGAAGCAATTAAAGCATTAGGGATTGAACGTTCAGGCTATAAGGCTTGCCTAAATAGTATTTTATCAGAAAAAATAACATCAATACTAACTACAATTTCAGTATCCGCAGAATCCATTATCCATTCAAGTTTAAGAGAAATAACCTCATCACTTGAACAATATGCTTCAGCAGCAAAAATTTATTATAAAAAGGATAAAGAAGAACTTGATAAACTCATTGAAGATAGACTTCATCTCCAATTTGAGCTCCATGAACTTTCAAAAAGTTTGATTACCTTATATGAATCTATGGATGAAACAGTTCATGATGTAATTGGAGCTCTAGATGCACAAGTACCTTCTAATAATTCCTATATTAATGAAGTTTACCGTTCTGAAAGTAGCATTTTTACACCTTTTAACACAACACAACTGGCTACTAAACTGATGAGTGACCTTCAAAAGAACAGAATATCATTATCAGCTTTAGAAAAAAACGTTCAAGAAATAGTAACTAAGGTGTTTTTGCTATGTGAATTAGATCAAACCATTATTACCCATCAAAATAAACTAATTAAGTTATTAGAAGCCAATAATGTGGAAGATGTGGTTATTGTTGATACTATCTTAAAAAACACACTAAGACTATATATAGGTCCTTTTAATGCAGGTACTAGAGCAACATCTATTACATGGGCAGGGATCTTGTCTAGAAGACAAAATGTTTTACTTATTGATTTAACTGGTGAATCAAAATTCAGATCTTATGGTATTGAACCAATATCACTGAAACATTTTATAAGTCATAGAATTGAAGAACCCTTTTTATGTGTAGATGGAAGTAATGACGGACTTGATATCATTGAAGATATAATTGCTGAACTAAAAACTAGGCTTAACTACTATCCATACATTAATATTATTGTTGATGCTACCCAACTATCTCTAATTGAAACACTTGCAAAACATGCATTATCCATTACCTATATCACAGATTGTACCAGTAGGTCAAATGCCTTAATTAGACATGCAGAACAAGAGTTAACGGTTGATAATATTGCCAAAAAAATTGTTTTTATTGATCCTATCGATGAGATTTATACTATTATTAAAGAAATGTCTATGGATCCTTTGACAACTAAGCTAATTATACTACCCTATCTTTCTAAGCTTAAAGCTTACTCTATAAAAGCCCAGCCTCCTTTTAATGATAGAGAAATCATAACTATTTTTGAAGAAGCTTTTAGATAAGAATAATACTGCTTTATTTCATCTAACTTAAATTTGATAGTATAAAGGGTATCTCAGAATTATTTGACCTGAGATACCCTTAGCTATCATTCAATTTCTATCTTATAACCGTTATCTGTATGATTCATCTTAGGTGCTGAAATACGTAATACACCATTTTCTAGCTTTGCTGTTATTTCGTCAGGCTTAATATCTTTTAGATATACGCCTCTTTGCATAGATGTTAATCTTCTTTCTCTATGAATATAATTATTCTTTTCTTCTTCTACCTGCTCATCTCTTTGAACAGATAAAATCAAACGTCCGTCATTAAAATCAATTTTTACGTCTTCCTTTTTAATACCTGGCATTTCTGCCTCTACTAAGTATGCTTCTTTACTATCCTTTACATCAATTTTGAAAGTATCATTGCGTAGATTTCTCATCGGGAAGAAACTATGATTAAAAAAGTCATCAACCATATTGTAGAAATCTGCAAACTCGTTATTTTTGGTTCTAGAAACGTGATTTTTGTTAAACGGTGTTAATCCAAACATATTAATTCCTCCTTAATTGTTATTTTTGTTAGCACTCGCATTTAGTGAGTGCTAACAATTACAGTTATAATATACCTCTCACTAATAACTTTGTCAAGTGTTATTTTTTATTTTTATGCTTTTGATCTATATATATGTATCAAATTCTGCTCTTGATAATAAATTATCTATCAGTACGATATATAATACTATTATATTTGAATACAATCCATAATAGTTATCTCTGTAATATTTCTTAATTCAACCTATATCAGCAATAACATCTATTAATATTGTACATACTTACTAGCCTTTCAATGGTAAAGTGTTGGCATACATTATAGTATACCATTTAAAGAAAATTGAAATACAAGACTTCTATAAAAGAAGCCTTGTATCTTATTCCAATAGTTAAAACCATTTTTTTACATCTTTTAATATATTAAAATTTGTCAAATCATAATGTAAAGGAGTGACCGAGATATAGCCTTGATTAACGTAGTATGCATCTGTTTCTTCAATATATTTTTTTATTTTTTCTCCTTCTAGCCTGTAATATAATTCTCCTTTTTCATTTCTCATTTCTTTATAGTAGGGCTGATATTGTAAATCACTGATTCTACAAACTTTAATACCCTTGATATCCTGTTCTTCAATAGGGGGAACATTAACATTTAAAACCATATCCTTTTGTATATGATGTTCTACTGCCTGCTCCAAAATCTTATTAATATATTTTGCAGCTGTATGATACACTTCCAAATCTGCATTATGGAAGGTTGAAACTGCAACTGCTGGTATTGAACATAGTGTGGCTTCAACTGCAGCTGATACTGTTCCTGAATACAGAACATCAATACCTAAATTAAATCCAACATTAATTCCAGAAACAACCATATCTACAGGCTCATCAAGAATATGATTTAACGCAATTCTAACACAATCTGCAGGTGTTCCACTAACAGAAAAAGCCTTGGATTTTAATTCTGGCAGAGTAACTTCTCTTACTATTAAAGAATCTCTAACCGTAATAGAATGACTTGAAGCACTTTTTTGATCCTCTGGTGCAACGACAACAATATCATGATACTGTTCTAACTCTTTACATAGAGCATAAATGCCTTTAGCATGAACACCATCATCATTTGTGAGCAATAATCTCATTATTTCCCTCCTTAGATTAATCTCTTTTCATCATATAACAGTATATCATGTTTTACTAGATATAAGAATAACAAACTCAAAGACAGTCATTGACAATTTTAGACGGTATACTATATACTTGAATCTATAACTATCATGGTTCTAGTTAAGCTAAGGTATTGGTTCCCTCATATATCCAGTGCCTAATTAAATAAAAAAGTACAATAGGAGTAAAAAATGGCTCAATTTTACAGCATGCAAGTACAACCCAATATAGATAGTAATAGATTTAATCGTTTGCTTAATTTGACTTCTGAAGAGAAAAGGAAAAGAATCAATAGATTTAAGTTTTTTATAGATGCCAAAAGATGCTTATTGGGTGACCTGTTATCAAGATTTGCCCTCTGTAAACAATTACAGGTTCAAAATAACACGTTATGTTTCCACTCTAACCGATACGGAAAACCCATGCTAATTGAACCTAATAATTATTATTTTAATATTTCACATTCTGGAGACTGGGTTGTTTGTGCTGTTGATGATCAACCTATAGGTATTGATATAGAGGTTATAAAAGAAATAGACTTTGACCTTGCAAGGAGATTTTTCTCCAAGCTAGAATACGTTGATTTAATGAATCAACCAGAAAAAAATAGACTAAGCTATTTTTACACTTTATGGACTCTAAAAGAAAGCTATATAAAAGCTATAGGAAAAGGATTATCTATTCCTTTAGGTTCCTTTTCATTTCAGATAGATCACAATGGGATTCATTTAAAGTCATCGTTGGATTTTGCTTCATATCATTTTTATAATTATCCAATTGACAATAAACATCAAATATCCATATGCTCGGCAAAGCAGCATGATGCTCCCGAATTAAAACAGCTATCTATAGAGCATTTGCTTACACTAGAAAATTGATATCATTTTTGAAATTTATAATCAATGCATTTTTTAGGGCATACCTTTGCACACGCACCACAATTAATACAGTTGTAATTAACCATATTTTTTTCTTTAACCATCTCTGCTACATCAATACTCATTGGGCATACACTGTTACATCTTTTACATTGAATACAAGTATTATTATTCCTTCTAAGCCTAAGAGCAGGTATCCTTAATAAATTTGAGATAAATGTACCCAAAGTATTAAGAATACTCATGGGACATATATACTGGCACCCTCCCCGTTTACCAAAGATAATTGAAAAGAGAAGCATACCTGCTACTATCATATAGTAGGTTATTAAGGTATTAACACTGTCTACAGATACATAATTTTCAGTATTATAGAAAACATTAAGTTTAAATTTTCCCAGCTGTATTGCTGTGCTATAGATTAACAAACCCAGCCATACAATGCCAACTAAGTACCTAATATAGCTTAAAGCCTTTATTTTAATTAATTTTTTATCTATTACTTTATCACACATCATCTGAATTGCTCCATAGGGACATATGTAAGAACAGAAGCTTCTGCCTATAAATATGGAGGATATAAACATAAGTCCCCATATAATAAATGAACCTGTTATAAATCCATTAAAATTTCCTATCAGTACAAATACAGGTGAGAAATAGTTAACTAGTATAGGGAGTAGCAAAAACATAATAAATAGAATTAGTTTTCTTTGATGAGACATCTTGATCAGCTCTTTTCTTTTTTCCCTAAATCATCCAAACGGCTGATTCTTAAATCTCATACTTTTGGATGATAGCTCCAAATCATAATAATACCGTATTTATTAAGTTGATAAGCTCTATTTTATTTTTTACCTCAGTTTTACTATATATGTTTCTAATATGCGTTTTAACTGTAGAAAGTGATATATGTAAAGCTTCAGAAATGGAATTATATGTGTAACCATTAATGATTAATTCAATTACTTCTTTTTCTCTCTTAGTTATGTGGTATAGGCTGCATAGTTTTTCTAATTGTTCTTGTTTGGATTGGCTTTTTGATTCATCTGAGAGTAACTTTTTTTGCTGAATATACCGCGTTACTAAATATAGTGTGATGATATTCCAAGCCAAATAAAAAGTTGGTACCGATAAAAGCCCATAGGGAAAATATTTATCTAGAAAGAAAATCTGCTCCGTTTTGGTATCTAAGTACATAAAAGGATATAAAATAATACAAAAAACACTTATTCCCTTTAGTATTTTGCTAAGCTCTTGGTTCTTAATATGTTTTGTGTTTTTAATAACAAGTAGAATACTATATAAAATTGAAAGAAATAATAAACTATTAGCCAAAGTCATAGCTAAATGATTTTTACTGATAAGATATATAGCAGCCATCAATATACAAAAAACGGTTACGGCTTGGAAATATTTCTTTCTTATTATCCATGCTTCTTTTTTTACTAACTTATGAAAAACAAAAGGTGTTATATAGGTTAGCAAAATACTACTTAACCAAGAAAAATATTTGATTATATTATTAAACAATGCATTGTCTACTTGGTTAATCTGTTGATACGCTGTAAAGCTTTGTTCTAATACGAGAACAAACATAGCAGTTAAGAATACTATATATCCTTTTAAAAAAAGTAATCTGTATTTAAAATGAGCTAAGACAGATATAGTAATTGCAGCAACACCAATAAAAAGTGCTAATCCATGATAAAATATGATAAAATGCTCCATGTCTTCCTCCCGTTACACTCATATATTAAGCTAAACTATCGTTTACAACTTTTACTATAATGAATTTTGATATAATATCACACTTGATATATACAAACATGATTATCATGCAGATTCCTCCTAAATAAATCAATCCATATTTTAAATAGAGCTTACTCTATTTAATTTTTAACCCTATATCAAGGAATACTTAAGATATATTGTATATTCAATAGATAGATTGATTTAAATTAAAAACCTCCATTGACTGGAGGTTATAATTTTTATGACCTATTAAAAATGTAATTGTTTAGTTTTTATAGATATATATCTCATCTAAACTTAGATGTTTTGGTCTGTTAGGGTTTCTTAGGCATCAAATAATTTCGATAAAACATTAGCTTCATTATGTAAATTATTGATACTTGTATGAACCTTAACAACTTCATTTTTTTCTGATTCATTAGCAGCGCTGACTTCTTGAGCAGTTGATGTTAATTCTTCTGCTATGGATGAAATTCTCTCCATTTTTTCTAATGTTTTATTCTTTAACATGACCATACTATTGACCTTACTACCTATCATTTTTAAGTTCTCATCTGTCACATTTAAAAAATTAATGGTTTCAGAAATATTACCCTGTGTTTTATCTGTAATTGTACTACTTCCTTCCGATTGAAGAGCCATTTTTTCATTAAGTTTCCTTGCATCAACAATTTTATGATTAACTTCTTCTATAATACTATTAATTTCTGTAGAAGTCTCCGTTGTTTCTTCTGCAAGCTTCATGATCTCCTCAGCAACAACTGCAAATCCCTTTCCTGCTTCTCCAGCTCTTGCACTTTCTATAGAGGCATTTAATGCTAATAGATTGGTCTGTTTAGCGATACCATTAATTCTGTTTATCGCATTAATAATAGATTCAAATTCAATAGTCATACCCGTAATGGTATCAGCCACTTTCATATTTAACTGACTTGATTTTTCCATGGTTTTACTTAACTCTTCTATAACTAAAAGACTTTCTTTGTTATCCTTTTCTCTGTCAAATACTGAACCCGACACATGTTCCAAGTTTTTAATAATATCATCAATACTATCCGATAAATGATTAAGTGTATCTACTCCATCTTTTAGCTCTGTGGCTTCTTGAGTAATATTATTGACGATTCTATCTGAGAATGCAGATGTTGCATCATTAATACTAGTAAGATTTTTAGAAGACAGTGTTAGCTCCTGAATAGTTTCCCCAATTTTCTCTCCTGAGCTTTCAATACTTTCTACTAGAGCTTCTCTTTTTTTATTTGACTCTTCTGTTATTAACAGGGATTCAATTAATGAATTTATAACCTTCAGTAGTGCCTTCCTTAAGAAATAGCTAATTCCTATCATTCCTATCAGCGCCGTAATATATTCATGTTTTGCTATAGATAATAAATTAAAGGAATGTAAGTTTAAGAAACCAGCAATTAAGGATAAAGCTATTATCATAAAGAATTCCCATGTTTCAATTGCAGAAATTGATAGTGACATCATAACTAAGCTTAAATACCAATAAGAAATCTGGGCATTAGCATTACCAGCAATTAATATTAAAAATAACATGACAACTAAAAAATACGAATTAATTCTAAATTTAACTATACTAGACCAAGGAACCTTTTTATCTATTACTTGGAAAGCATAATAAACAACCAATAAGATAAATGAGACTACATCTTCTGAATTTGTAAAATAGGTTATAAAACCCCCTATGAATCCCTCTGATATGATATCCACTATTAACTCAATAATTACATAAGATAACATAAAAGTTAAAATACCTTTTTTTGTTGCATTGTTTAACTTATTATAAATTGAGTAACTGATTTTCTTAATCATAAGCTACCTCCTTATAGTAAAATGTTAATGTGAAAATTCTATTATTTTTTGGCTATTAGCTGGTATTGCAATAGATGTTTTGCTTGTATTAAAGTTTCTGTATTATTGAAATTCATTGAGGTGTCTTATACATAATTACTAGATATGTGATGTATTATATGAACTCTTAGTACAGGTAACACCACGTATTCATTATATAGCATTTCTAATAGCTATGCAAGATCGTTGTAGTAAAAATCTCCCTTTTTCAGACCATTTTCTTCTACTTATTACATCAATTCCCTATGAAGAGTTATGGCTAGTTTTCTGGTTTTGGGACTTATACTATTTACGCAGGAATTAATAAAGAACTGCATTTTATCTTTATCATAAGCTTTATCATAAACTCCCTGAAACAAACCTAGAATATCATATTTTAATAATTCCTTCTGTTTTTGCTTATAGGGCACTATAGATTCTATACATAGTAGTAATTGAACCACTTTATCAATTAGATCTTCTCTATGCAAAACAATTTTCTTTAAGTTCTTAACACAGCACTGTGCTGTCATAAATTTTTCATCATGTATACATTGAGTATAACTATCATAAATATCATCAAACTTATTCTCTACATCTTCTGTTATTAAATTTGCTATCAATGTCATACCAATATCTCTTTTATATGAGTTTTTGTTATAAAGCAAGCTTACAAATTCTTCCCAATAGACATAGAATAATTGAGGTCTAAGCTCACTTGCTCTTGATAATACATAATAACTATGGTAGTAGACCATGATGTGTTGATGGTTAATTAAATTTACCACTTCATTTCTACTTTTTTCATCATGTATGATTCTTTCTGCTATTTTTTCTACGTCTAGGTCTTTTTGCTTTATTTCATTTATCAATGAGTTAGAAGTCACTTTTATCACCTCATAAATCACATTGTATAGTATTTTTATAACTATATTTTGCTTCCTAACTTGTATAATCCTTGAACTTGCAATGTTTATCGGCTCAAGCACTATATACAATAAAGATTGCAATGCATTAACTAATTAGATACACGCTTTAATTTCGTTCTTTTTTTTACTATGAACACCATATTAATCAATAAGCATACTATATTATAGAATAACCTTATTAGAGAGGAAAAACATATGTATCATTCTAATAGAAGACATCCCTATCGTGCCAATACACCTAAAAATCACCTAAATAATCCTGAACCTCTTTCATACCCACTATACGAATCAAAGTACGACTCAAAGCATCATCTATCATACTCTGTTATGAATAACGATTCTATTGATTTGAGAGATTATGGGCTTCAACCATATGTCGTTAATATTGAAGAAGCAACCCTCCAAAACGACACTTATCGTACTGCCATTTGGACGGGTAAGCATTTACAAGTTACTGTGATGAGTATAAAACCAGGTGATGATATTGGTTTGGAAATTCATCCTGATACCGATCAATTTTTACGTATTGAAGAAGGTCAAGGACTTGTTAAAATGGGTAATAGTAAGTATAGGTTAGATTTTCAAAAAGAAGTCTCTGATAATTTTGCAGTTATGGTTCCTGCAGGTACATGGCACAATATAGTTAATACGGGTAATACACCTCTAAAGCTATATTCCATCTATTCTCCACCAGAACATCCAAGAGGTACAGTTCATGAAACTAAAGCTATTGCAGAAGCTGAAGAAGAAGGATATATGCATTAACTTTAATTTCAATACAACTATTCAATAGTCTCTAAGGTAAAATATTACTTTACTATATTTTACTATTTAGTAGACTTTTTTTAGTTAAGATATTTTTATAACTACCCTCTGGTTAAGTCTATAGTACAATATATTGGTTTCAAACCTTCTATGAAACTCTTCATAGTGTAAACATAGAACTAAATTATGGATTATAAAATTGTCTTACCTAAAAGTATATCTTGAAGCTCTAGTAAATCCTTTATTTCATATTCTGAGGATACATTAATTGGAAAATCTAAGTTGAAGAAAACAGAGTGAACTCCTGCATTAATGGCACACTCAACATCTATTCTTCTATCTCCAACATAAAAGGTATTGGACAGGTCTAATGCATACTTATGGATAAGATAATTTAAAGCTTCTGGATCAGGTTTTCTTTTATAGCCATCATGATTAGTTACAATATCTTTAAAAAAATGCATCATATGATTCTTTTTTAATATATCATAGGTAGTTAATCCCCTATGAGTATACACATAATTATCAATGCCTTCCTTATATAATACTTCTAGTATTTCTAATGCATGTGTCATAGGTTGGTATGCATCTTTTATTCTAATGAAGTATTCTGTAAATGCATCCTTAATGATTTGATAATCAACATTTATTGATTTAGAAGCCATTTTAAAAAAAGACTCAACTGATTCAGTTTTTACATGTTTGTAAATGTCTTCCTTACTATATTGAGTACTATAGTCACTAATAGCATTATGTATAGCACTTACTATTATCTGGTATGAATCAATTAATGTACCATCTAAATCCCATATAACCGTTTTTTTCACATTATTACCTCCATTTTCAATTAGTATTCTGAGTTTACTTTTTATTTTAAAATGTCCACTACTGTCTTTTATGCTTAAAGATTGGCTTTAAGTAAACATTAGGTTTACGGTTCTTCTTGTATAAGAATTAAATAATTTGTCTAATATTATCTAATTATATCATACATAATAATTTCTACCAAGACTCATGGTATTTAAAATTCCGATAAAATTCCATTTTTTAAATTAATAATTTAATTCCATCTACTTCATACTAACCATAAATAATAAAATGTATTGAGGTGTAATTATGAGAATAGGTTTAGTTTTAGGTGGCGGTGGTGGAAAAGGAGCTTATCAGATAGGTGCATGGAAAGCATTTGAAGAATTTAATATAAAATTTAATGTGGTATCAGGAACATCTATAGGGGCTATTAATGGTCTGCTTATGACATCCGTTGAGCTTGATAGAGCTATTAATATATGGCAAACCATAGAAGAAAAAATCGGCATTAATTCTTCAAAATTAATAACAGATCTGACGCTAGATGACTATAATAACATATTTACAGGTTTTATGGATCCTAGTTACATTGAAAAGCTTGTTCCATATGGAAGCAAAATAAATGAGTCCAAGATAGAGAGTGGTATCGATAATCTTCTAAACACAGCAAATAAGTACGATAGTTTCTTTGTTTGTTCTACTGAAGTCAAGAAGAATCCCAGCGCAAAATTTTTTAACATAAAAAAAATGGATAAAGAAAATGGTAAAAAAGCTATATTATCCTCAACATCCATACCCATTATATTTAATGCTGTATACATCGGAGAGCATAATTACTATGATGGCGGCTTATCTAATAATGTACCTATTGAACCTGTTATCCAAAGTGATTGCGACTTGATATTTGTTGTGTTACTAGATTTAAAAGATATTGATAAGTTAAAAATCAACTCACCTGTGCCGATCATTCCAATTATTCCATCACAAAATTTAGGCGATTTTAAAACTGGTGTATTGAATCTTAAACAGCAAGATGTCCAGACAAAAATGGATTTAGGATATAATGATACCTATAAGTTATTAAATGGTATTAAGAACTTGATATAAATGAAATAAGAGTCCGATTTAGATATGATACCTACCCACAAGCCTAGCCTTCTAACAAGATACTTCAAAGCTATTGGTCCAAACTCATTATATAAAAGTCACGTGCTAATTACCAAAAAATGCCAACCCGTTTAGGCTGGCAGAATTATAGCACGTGTTTTTTTTCAGGTTTACTATCAAGTTAGCATTAATTATTATCTATTACTTCAAAATCATTAACCCTTTCTATATCTGTAATTTCACAAGTATTATTGATACTATTGTATTCATACGTAATAATCACAATACCACTAATAGTTTTATCTGAACCCTTCAGCTTAATAGTAGCTAAATATTTAATAGAATTTCCATAATTGGAAGGAGCCTTTTCTATAATATTGGCAGATTGAAGCTCGTCTTCTTCTATATTCCATGTATTCCAAAAAAAGTAGCCTGCATAGCTAAAACTTTTTCCTACAAGATCATGACTTAAAGCTTCATGACTAATATTATATTCTTCTAATAATTTATAGGATTTTGTAGCTATAGGTACAGTTATGTCATTAATATACCATCCTTCAGAGTCATAGATGCAATCAACTATAATGTTATTAGAAAGCTCGATATTGTCTTTTTTTAGAGTTATTTTTACATTAACATTGTCATGATAAGCATCAAGGTTTGTAGATTGCTCTAATATATCTAAGCTTACAATTTCATTAGTTTCATCAATATCCCAATCATATTCTATTGTATCATTATTAAAATCAACTTTCATGATATCGTATAGTGTTATACCAGTGAGCAGCTCTTTTAAAATATCTTTGTTAATCCCAGCATGCAGTTTTCTTGTACTATTGACCACTTCTATATCATCAATATCCCAACTGGAATTATATATTGAGTAGGTTAGATTAAGTATTATATTGGCTGAAAACTCTTCTGTTGGGTTTTTAGAAATAATGGATATCTCCACTTGATTAGAAAGAGCGTTATCGCTTTTAACTATATCCAATACTTTTATATCCGTTATTTTATTCAAATCATTAATTGGCCAGTGATAGGTATTATCTTGAGATTGATATACTAGTGTGGTATCAGTTAAAATAGCTTGTAAAGTATTGGCATCAATTGGATTATTAACTTCAATAAGAACAGTTTCATTATCCATTGTAATATTTTGAATGATCCATCCTTCATTAGGAATATAGCTATATTCTATATCACTTTTTCCATTTATGGTAATATGCTCATTCTTAAGCTTCATATCCACTGTAGCACAATAATATCTATCCTTTTTCTTAATATCCTTCTTCAGTATTTTAAGTGTTTCAATCGTTGTAGTATCAGTTATTGTAAACTCACCATAGTTTAATAAGATTGTTTGGTTCACTAAATCTATACTAATAGCATTTGTTGTGGGTACTGCAGTTCTACAACTTGTTAAAAATGGAATTATTGCTATAAATAATAATACGGTTATAACATTTTTTATATTCAAATGGATATCCTCCTAGAAGCTTGTTTTATTTTTTTATGTAAACAAACTTTTTAGTTAATTCAAATACTCTTTTTCCAATATTTTGTGCTTCAGCAGGTATAACTTTTAGTATGGTCTTTGGTTTCCATATGCCAAAAGATACTAGTAAAAATACTATGATAGAATAGATAATAAGCCCATAGCTAGTTTCTCTATACCATGTGTTATTTGCAAAATTAATATTTCTATATGTAGCTAATAAAATAGATAGGCTAGCAACCACTTTAAAAAGAAGTTTTAATTGATTATTAGTATTAATGTTAGGATTTTCATGGATTTTATAGCTCAATGTAGCCCAAAAAATTAAAAATAGTATACTTATGCTTGGATATATTAAACCGCTAAAAATTCCTAAAAGACCTAATATGATTATGTAAATATATATTGCAGCATAATTTATATCTTTTGCTTTCTTAACAAGCCACCATAGACCGCCACCAAAAATCATTAGTGATTGTCCTATTCGAGTCAAATACTCACATAAATTAGTTGTTGATATATTAAAGAAACCTAATAGAGCATCTACAAAAGTAAAAAGTAAAGGAGTATTTAACCATATAAACCATCCTAATATAGCAAATATTACAGCGAGAACAAGAGGAACAGCAACCAATAAATAATAAAAACCATTAATTAAAAAATGGACAATAAGTATGGATGCAATAATTAAACCAGTATTAATTAGCATGTCATCAAATGTATAACCTAGATTTATAAAAGTGGGAATCATTAATAAAAAAACAAGAGCATACAGTATTCCCGTAAGTACTGAACCACTTTGTATCAATCCCCAATTTTTACCTAAGTTTTGTGCTTCAGCTTTTCCATGAGATTCAATCATATTTATAGCCTCCTAATTATGTGTGTTTATTCAGGAAACATTATATAACAAATAATATGAGAATAATGTCGAAAATTAGCAAAAGTAGCAAATAATTTATATTTTATACTATTTAAGCATGCAATTAATTATAATATGTATTAACGAAAGTATTAAAAGTGCTGGGTTTAGATAGTAAAGCTACTTATGAACTTTCATTGGAGCACATCCATTTACAAATTGATTTATACAGAGAGAAAAAGTTAATTTATTAATTATGACTATGAAACATTGATCTCTATTTAAGAAGCTTCCCACGAGATTTCGAGCATAATATACTATTTAAACATAAAGTCTTGTACAATTATTATAACGATATCCTGCATAGCTTTATCAAACCGCACTGCCTGATTTGCAATAATATGACAATTTTTGATTATGATAGAATAATTCTATAAAAATGTTATCAGTAAGTTATCTATAAACTAATAAATCACCAATGCCAATCAAATCATAAATAGAGAGGTTACTTAACAATAGAAACATGAGAAGAAGCCATGCTTAATAACTATAAATGGAGATGCAACAGAAAATGTGACAATAAGTTGAGATACATCTCCATATGTGCATGCTTATGATATTCTATTATTAACCTACTTGAGTGAGCTAAAGGGAGTATCAATAGTTTAGTGTAAATGGATTTTTTATGAAATTAGTTTATTTGGCTATTGATACTTCTTTTTGTTAAGCGCATGTCGAAAATTGTACTA
>JANQFZ010000019.1 GCA_028277605.1 Vallitaleaceae bacterium
GTCTGTATAGCTTCTTTCATGCCTGTAAGCCCATCTACAGAGAATATTAGAACATCTTTTACCCCTCTTGAGTAAAGTTGATTAAGGATATTCAGCCAGTAGTTTTGAATGTAAAGTAAAAAAAATTATTATAGGAGAAAATACGTGGAAATATGAAGCGTAATAGCTATAAAGCACTACCTAAGGGTAATATTTTTTTGTTTTTTCAAGTCATGAATCATAACAAATGCATAAATATTAAATACCGTAAGCTGATAAATAATAAATAGTTACTAGTTCATAATTTTACACTATTAAATTTGTGTAAAGGTATGGGGGCTAGTTGTAACGGAGAAAAAATACATGTTTCAAATCAAAAAGAGTTAAAGGATAGTTTATTTATACGGGTTTTGTGCTGAAGACTGAACTATTGAAAGCTCAGTAAAAAACGAAGTTCAAAGATTTTAAACTAATAGATGGTGATATAGTTGCTAGTAATGGACTCATACACGATGGTTTTTAGAGTTAATTGGGGGAATAAGTACATCAAAATGACTGAGGGTAGTCATAATTAAGGATTTATTTGTTAGTTTTATAGTTGTTTTTAAATGACTGTCAATGTATTAGCTCATTAAATGTTATAATTGAGATATGGTGGAACCGTTTTGTATTGTACTCGTCTAATAACATGTATAGAATAATCTGAAAGGAAAGTAAATGAAATTATGAGAGAAAAAATAATGATATTGGGGTTAGTGGTTTTCTGTATATTTATATTCTCTAGTTGTAAACAAAATGTACTAGCTTTTAATGGTAGTCATCAGATGTCTCGTAGTGAAGGTTATTTTAATCGTACAAACCGTAATCAAAATAAAACTAACCCAGAAATAGGTCTTTTTCGGTAATTGTAAATCAATTAATTGAAGCAGGATTTATTATAGATAAGATGATAGAGCCATTGTATAATCAGCAAGATGTACAATTAATGCCTAGAATAATAAAAGATATTCATAAGCCTAATTTCTTAATTATAAGGGCAATGAAAAAGTAATATTGAAAAAGCCCTATTGGATACTATCAGTTTAGGAAATCTCAGATTATGGAAGCTAGTTACAGCTACAAAATATGGTATAATTTTTTAAAGAGAAAGAATTATGGATTGAATTGGATACTAAAGATACAGATGTATTAACATCATTAGTCAGTAGAAGAGCTTGGAAGGATTTCTCCAAGTTGTCCATGTTATGGTGTAGAATTAATTTTTAATCTGTTAATAAGAATTACTTTTTTACTTAAATGATCAAGAGCATACGACTTTATTTCAAATTTTAGAAAAACACGGTATTGCTTATCCTTTTGGTATAATAGGCTAATGTGCTATACTAATTCTAGATTCAATCCATTTAGATTGCTTTTTTAAGAACTGATAGTTTATTATATAAGTAATGGATATAGGTTTGAGTTTAACTTGAATGAGGTGGATATATGACTAGATGTGAGTTATTAAAAAAAATCAAGGCAGGTATTAAGAAGTTTTCTAACCAAATTATTGAAGGAGATTTCTATGATAGTGAATTAGCCAATATTGAATTTGAAAGATGTAGACTGAATGGTGATTTCAGTGGTGCTAATTTTACGAATACGATTATTTATAGATGTAATCTTATGGACTGTAAATTTAGATATGTAGATTTAAGTCAAACGCTGTTAGAAGAGAATCTTTTAGATTCTACTGATTTTAGCTTTGCTAATTTTAATACCAGTAGATTTATAAATAATACATTATATGGCATTCCAATTAATAACGATAATAGGGATTTGCTTAAGACACAGTCAAGTATTGGTATGTATATATCGGATGTGAAGCATGGTTGGTTTAAATTGCAAATTTTTAATGAAAATAAATCAATGAAGTTAGAGACTTCAAATATTATGGGACATGATGGACCAAGGGAGTTGCTTAGGGCAATTGAGGACTTGACATCAAAAAAAATTAATGAAAGATGGATCGCTTGGTATGGTGAACCTACTACAGATATTTGGAAGCTTTGCAATGAAGGTAGTCATATTGGTATTCAGATATATCATTCAATTAAGTACTTCTATGAACTAAGGCATGAAGAATTATATCTTAAAGAACAAGTTGGAGAATTATGTTTTGACAGTCTTGTAGATAGATTATCATTTATTAGAGAGTGTTTAATATCGTTTCGTCGAGTACGAGATAGAATTGGTATTAAAGAGTATGAAGAAGCATGGTTTCCATACCCAAAAGCAGAGATTAAAGAACTGACAAGATTATGCGGTAACAGAACTTGATAGACACAATGACTTTATAAAAATGTAGTGAATTAGAATGACAAAAAGCTTATAGGAGGGTTATATGAATAGGAAAACAATAAAACTATATAATGTGATTTTTCCTTTATGGATATTGATGTTTGTACCACCATTATTATTCATCCCTTTGATTGGAAACTTACTGATTGACGGTTTAATCGTCTATACGGTATTAAGAATATGTAAAGCACGTTTACCAAGAAAGTTGTACATGTCTTCAGTACTAAAGGTATGGGGATTAGGTTTCTTAAGTGACATTATCGGTGCTGTTTTATTATACCTATTACATGAAATCTTCTATGAATTAGATTTATATGATATATGGAGAAGTCCTATAACAGTAGTATGTTATATAGGTGTCATAATTATTGTGGGAACACTAATTTGCATATTTAACGTAAGGGTTTATAAAAAGCTGGGATTAGAGAAAAAAGTTTATAGTAAAATAGCCTTAACAATGGGTATTGTAACTGCTCCTTGGATGTTTTTAATACCTACAAGTGTATTTTACTACTGATAATAGGTTTAATATTATGTGCATATAGGAATCTTATACTGAAAATCAAAGAATAGATAAGTAAAAGTTTATAAAAAAGGATTAATATAACTAAATATGATTTAATAATAATGACGATTAGATTTTTTATACAAAGGAGGCTTAATTATGAAAAGTAAAGGAACCAGCTTTATAGAAGGAACAGTAAGTGACTTTAAATGGTATAATGAGCCAAGTGAGTGTTTATATTCTGATGGCTTAGTATTTAATACACACCCATATACAGATTTTTGGCAGAAAACACATTATGGATTTCAAAGAGATAATGGACATTATTATGTTACAGAGAAAACAAATGATTTTTCTTTTGCTGCACATGTATCCTTTTCATCAAAAAAACTGTATGATCAGTGCGGCTTATTTCTAAGAATAGATCAAGATAATTGGTTAAAAGCATCTATAGAATATGAGAATGAACAGATGAGTAGACTAGGCTCAGTGGTTACGAATCTTGGTTACTCGGATTGGGCAACTACAGATATTTCTACTGAAGTTAAGACTATGTGGTATCGGATTAATAAGAATTGTAATGATATTCTAATAGAGAATTCATATGATGGAGTCAATTGGAAGCAAATGAGAATCTTACATTTACACAAGAATACTAAAAAAGTATGGGTAGGAATTTATGCATGTAGTCCCTTAGATAGTAGTTTTGAATGTAAAGTTAAAAAAATTATTATAGGAGAAAACACGTGGAAATATGAAGCGTAATAGATATATAGCACAATAGATATGAAGCACTACCTAAGGGTAGTGTATAAAAGCTTAATGTAGTTAGCATGAGGTATCTACTATTACATCACAATAATCTTGTATATTCAGTGTATCAAAGTATCTGTTTTCTAATGGAATCCAAGTAGAGATAAAACTCTGTAGGCACTCTTCTCCATTACGTTTTAGTATACGTTTAAGCTGGGTGTCATAATCACATGTTGAAAAAATGCTATAGTCATAGACCGGTCTGAATTCCTTTCGCATGCTGTAGGACCCTTCAATGATAGTCACAGGCTTATTTTTTAAAGCTATAGTCTCAATGTAACCCATAGTATGACAATCAAATTTTCTATATATCATTGGTATGTGTTTGCGAAGTGCTTCAATGACTTCCTCAAAAAATCGTTCATAATGTATATTTCCACCTGCTTCACTGCGGCGTTCTTTTGTCCTTAGTTCAGATGGCAGATAAAAATCATCCATATGAATGATATTAGACTCATAGATTTCAGAGAGTGTTTTTGCAAGTGTTGTTTTTCCTGATGCACAAGATCCATCAATGGCTATTACAATATGCTCTTTTTGCTTTAGTAAATGATTGATTTGTTTAATAATATTTAGAGTTGATAAGTAATTATTGTCAATAACTCTATAGGAGGGGTGATAGCTCTTCTTAAAAATGTCGCTATGGTGTATAGCTCTATAACCCTCTTCTTGATATCTCTTAAGGTAGTTATCTACTTCTAAGGCATGAAAAGGTAAGGCATCATCCCTACACATATCTTTAAACAATCGCAATTTGCTTTTAAAGACTTCTATATCGCCTTGCATATTATGAGCAGTTTGTATAAAAAACTTATTGACTAATGAAATCATATTTTGGTCAAGACTATTAAGGTGTAATCGAACCAGATCATTTCCTAAATTCTCACTCATAATAGTTTCTAAACAATCGTCTATGGATTTATATTCATCTTTTAAAAACTGAAAACTTTTATTTTCTGTTCCTATCATATGTTTAGGACCAAATTCACCTTGATATAGAAACTTTACAATATCCTGAATTTGAACTAAAGGGTATTGGTTTATATGGTTGATTAGAAGCTTAGTAATATCGTTTATTTTAACCACCTCATTGGATGCAAACTAACCGTAATTCAATGCACGAAAACCATAAATTATTATGAACAGGCTTTATAAACTTAAATGAATAATAGCATATTTATTAAGATTCATCAATATATAATTATTTTAGATATGCGTATTGTCTATTTCTTATAAAGAATGGAGAGATATATATTAGTTAATTGTTGAAAAAACCATAGCTATACGATATAATAAATAGTATAACATAATTTTTTCTAGCCAATATATCACATATTATAGTCCCTAATTAATAATTTATGTAACAAACCACTTTTTTAATTAAGTAAAATGTAGAATAGCTATAATTGAAACATTTAAAAGATATACATATCATCACTGAATTTTAATCAAGAGCAGAGATATCTAAGAAATGCTATAGCTTAAAAAATAATAATGAAACTTCTTCATTATATATATTATTAAAGGGGGTTTTTACATGGAAAAAACAATGGATCTAACTAAAAGAAAGCAACAGATTATTTATCAAATGAATTCTATTAGGAAGTATATGAAAGATGGTGACTTCGACAACAGCTTGAAAAAAGAATGGGAAAACCTTAATGTTGAACTAGAAAAAATTAATATGGAAATCGAAAGTAAGAATTAAACAATTTAAAATACTAATAAAAAGAGCGTCTGACCAGAGATAACGAACGTTGGTTAGAGGCTCTTTTTTTAACTTTTATCCAACCTGATATTCTTCTATTGCATCTTTCGCAATACTTGAATAGTAAAATTGAGTTAATTGGGAATACAGGTAATCATCATTTAACACCTTTATGAGTAATTCTTTAGATTTTTTTGTCTTAAGGCATATCTTATCTTGAGTATCATTAAGCTCCAATTTACCCTTTAATGATGGGTAGTTTATGATAAATTGTATAATTTCTTTATTAGGTATCTTGCCTAAAACAGGGGACATTTTTGCTGCTTTGACGAGTTTTCTAGCAAAGGTTGTATTGGATAACATAACCTCTAGCTCATCTGGATTCTCTACTAAACCAGCTTTTTTTATGACGTTAATACTATCTCTAGCATGATTTAAAATCACATCATGGAATTTAAAATACTTTTCTAAAGTCTTGATATTGTTGATAAACAATGTACCATTGAGATCAAAGAAATCATATTTAGTGCTTATTTTTAATATATCGCTTTCGAGCTTGACTAATCGTTCGTTATGTCCAAATTTAACCAAATTAAAACTACTATCTTTTTTAAGACATGATACAGGATATATATGTTGATAAATCGTAAGTGTATTTGTGCCATTTGATAGTAATAAAATTATGCCATTAATATTAAAAAAGCTGTCATTCTTATAATTAAAAGTGTCAAGATTTTTATTTGTTTTTACTTCATTAAGTATAAGGAGGTCATCAGGAATACTATTAATATCATATTCGTAAATGACATTAGCTCTATCATCAGCACGGGATAATTCCATAATGTATAGGTCTTCATTTTCTGTAATATTTGTTTTTAATGTAGCAATAAATTGGTAGGTCAATTCTTTTTGATCCTTGAAATCAATGTCTGCAAATTTAACTTTTTTCTGTTGATCTGACTTAAGTACAAAATAGAATTCTCCAATCAACTCGTTTTCTTGAGTGAATAAGTCATTGAGCTTTAAACATAAATCATTCTTATTCATTGGTACACCTCGCATAGTAAATTTTATCATCCAGTTTTCTATAAAACACACGTGAGTTTAATTTTACTTTACCTCTGGATATTATAATAATATTTTCTTTTATGTCATTATTAATAAACACCCCATCTATTTGGTATATATGAAACCCTAATAAAGCTAAAGTAGGATTGGCATAAAACATATCTGTTTTTATATAGATGGCACCGATGATGATAAGGAGTATAAATAAAATAAGTACATATTTTGTCTTACTTAAGTCAAAGCAAATCAAAGGAATGATATAAGTGGTTAGGAATGTTAGATGTTCATAGTTCTTATTTTCTATTTTCTTTATAGTAATTGGCGTTTTATGACTGCCGCTTAGCTTATAATCCAATCGTTTAACCAATAACAGAACTAAGAGTAGAAAGCATATTGATATAATAGGTACAATGTTTAGCTTGCATAACTCTGAAAAGCCGATGAAGTAACAGTTCTCTCCAAAGCAAATGGGGATATTAATACTTATGATTAATAATAATAAGAACAAGAGCCATAATGATATAATATACAATTCTATCTTATCCAAATATTCTTTAACCAATAATAGAACCTCCCTTATGTAATTATTTTATTATATTGCACATTATTATGCAATAATAAACTGTTTTTTTAGTTTGATCCTTAAAACTGCTAAACTAATCATTGATTCCAAATTACAAAAAAAGAGGAACTTGGCTGATTTCCAAATTCCTTCTTATCAGTAAAAGTCTTATATTAGCTTATGTTTTGTATTATTATTAGCTCATGTTTTCAATGTACTCTAACTTCGTAGAGTCAAACTCTATATGCTCTAATAGATTATCATATAACTGGTTAATGATACTAACGATAGTCTCAGAATCTTCGTTTTCTACAGCTGTTTTTAACGCTTCTCTTAATGCTTTAGTTTCTTCATGTCTGGTTTTTTGTGCCTCTATTTCATCTGCTAAATCAGATTTGTAGCCTTCTTTTATTGCTTCTCGTTCTGCTTTGTTTTCATCTCTAAATGCTTTAAGAGTTTCTTTTAACTCTTCCTTTGTTATTTCCTCATTTTTGACCTGCTCTTGTAATTCTTCTTTTAAAGCATTAAGTTCTTCTTTAGCATCATTAAAGGACGATTGATTCTTATCAAGTCTTGCTTCAAAAATGGAGCTCTGTAATGTATGATGTTCAGTAAATTTATCATCAAATTGTTCAGCTAGCTCTGGAGCATACGTTTCAACCATTTCCATAAAATCCGCTCTTCGTTCTTCTTTCACTTCTTTCCTTTCTTCACGATCAGCTCTTTTTTCTTCTCTTCTGTCTTGAATGTTCTGTTTCTTCTCTTCTACTTTTTGCTGCCATTTTACTTGTGGTGTTGACGCTTCTTCATTTAAATCAGATGCATGAGCAAATGTAGGTGTTAATACCATAAGACATAATGCTGTTGAAATAATCCCTTTGAATAGTTTTTTCATTGTTAACACTCCTTCAATTTTTAATAGTTTTGTTGGTTACAAGTATAGAATAAACCATACCTATGAGAAAATTTAGAAGAAAGTGTATTAAAACTGTATGAAATTTTATTTAGATTATATTATTGAGGATTCGCTATTGAACTTATGAAATGAGAGCATAGAGTTAAGCTCAATAGTAGATACAAAACGTTCTATAAAGCTGGAATAGAAAGTCCCCCATTGACAATAGAACGCCCCCTCAATGGGCGAATAAGATGCTAGGAAAAATGAAACTAGATTTTATTGAGGAAATAAAATTTTTCTCATCTCTATCTGAAGATTATCTGAGATTCTATGGGTTTTTAAAGGATAAGAAACTATGGGAATCTAGTTTATCCGAGATACTATTTCATATTGGGGCGCTAGACTATCATACCTTTGTTTATATAATGGCAAATGAAAGAAAAAAATTAGAACAATTCAAAAATAAAGCTAACGGTATGGATCTTCAAAAAAGATGTATGTCATTCCTTAAGACCTACTACTACGATTATTTTGTTAATGATATAAGTTATGCAGAACCCTTTTTAATTAGAAAATTAAAAAAAGAATATGATTACTGTCAGAAAATAGGTCTATATAGCTATATCCACGCGCTTCATCCTCGAATTGAAGTAACCAATGAAAAGATTAACTTCTATAAGTATCAATTATTTGAAATCAATAAGTCAAGTATCAAAGAGGTCATTATTCACGTGGATAGTTATATCATGCCTCATTTATTATTGGGCATAGAACAGTCAAGAATAGATCTTACAACACCTGTATATCTAACCTCCTATAATGAAAATCATCTACCTCAGGATACCTTAAATATTTTTAAAGGTTTAGCGGATGGAACGAGACTGACTATCATCAAGTATCTATATGATAGACCGATGTCTACACAAGGGCTTGCTATTGAATTGAGTTTAACAGAAGCCTGTATATCAAAACACTTAAAAATACTGTATAAAGCAGGTATAGTTTCCAAGGAGAGAGATGGAAATTATATTAATTACCATCTTAATCAAAGGGTGATTGACAGCTTAGTGGTATATATGTATGAATTGATCAGTAAGCAGTAATCAACTGAGCCATATAACTTAGAAAGGATAACTACCCATGATGATTAAAGCTAAGAAAATCATAGAATTATTGAAGCTTACTAAACACCCAGAAGGAGGCTACTATAGACAAGTTTATCGTTCTAATGAAGAAATAGACGGTCATTACTTACCTAAGCGGTTTAATGGAAGCCGTTCTTTTTCTACTTCTATTTATTTTCTTTTAACATCGGATTGTTTTTCCGCCTTTCATAAAATCAATCAAGATGAAGGATGGCATTTTTATCAAGGCTCCCCTCTAAATATTCATATGATTGATGAAAAGGGTCATTATTCATCTATTCAATTAGGTCATGAACTAGAAAAAGGTCAGCGACCTCAATTTATAGTTCCAGCAGGCTGTTTCTTTGGCGCTAGTGTTATAAACAAGGATAGCTTTAGTTTAGTTGGGTGTACGGTTGCTCCGGGATTTGAGTTTGATGATTTCTTATTACCTAATACACATGAACTTCTAGTAAAATTCCCTCAGCATGAGGCTATCATTAAAAGATTATCAAGAAAATAATTAAGCAAATATATTTTGGTAAAAATGAACAAATTCAAAAGTGTTTTCATATAATTACATAGGACAAACGCCTTATTATAATGGTTTGTGTTGAAAAACTTGAGTAATTAAGCTATAATTATAGTAGTTGATTATAATATTTCAAGTAATCCTATACATTAATCTTTCTTACAAAAGAGACATATCTTCATTAGGCTACTTAAAGAGGTCTACAGTCAAACATAAAATCAAACAGCTTTTTGTACCCATCCAACAAAAAACTTAAACTTAAATTCAAAAACTATATAAGAGTGGTATTAGGTTGATTTTGTATCAGCAAAATCAACTTCTTATTATTTTTTAGGATTAATGCATGCTCTTAATGAATCTTCAACAGGTACTCGTAATATACATAATATGGGGTAGTTTTACTAAGCTATGTTAAATTATCTACAATAGTTTAAACATTATTAATCCTCTCTTACTAACCTTTTTTAATAAATATTAATGAAGGTTTCTTCATTATATTTATATAAGTTTCATTTCATAATTCATTTTATTTAAGGGGGTTGTAGCATGGACAAAATGATTCAGCTGCTTAAAAGAAAGAAGCAGATTATCTATGAAATGAACTCAATAAGGAGGTATATCCATAGCGGTGACTGTGATAATAGCTTGAAGAAAGAATGGCATAACATCAGCGAGGAGCTTCAAAACATTAACGAGGAATTAAAAGCATTAACAGCACCCAAAATATCTGAATTTGAAACAAGAAAACTAGAAATATTAAATCTGATTAAGCATCATAACGAAGAAATCTTAAAGCTTAAAGAAGAACTAGATCTTGTTCAAAAAGACATGGAAGAGATTCTTGTTTAGAGCAAATGGAAATGTGTACCTTTAGAACAAGCAGACTTCTAAAAACGTTGAGTATGTATATTGTAATCAAGGGGGTACCAAGATGGAATTACGGGATCAAATAATGGGTATTGTTGATGAAATCGGTAACTCAGAGGATAAGCTTATTGAGATACTTATTTCAGTCCAAAAAAAATCAGAGCATCATTATCTATCGGAGCAGTCGCTGATACTGATAGCTGAATTGCTGAATATACCCTTTAGCAAGGTTTACGGCATTGCCAGCTTCTATTCAATGCTCTCAACGAAGAAAAGAGGCAAATATGTGATACAAATCTGTAATAGTACGCCATGTTACCTCTACAAAGGTAAAGAAATTGTAAATATGTTTGAAGACATATTAGGAATTAAAATGGGCGAAGTAACACAAGATGGTCTCATATCTCTGGAATACACGAGTTGCATTGGGGCTTGTGATCAAGCACCGGCTATTAGAGTTAATGATAGAGTCTATGGCAATTTGGATAGGGGTAAGATTTATAAAGTGATAACATCTATAAGAAGGGGGGAATTATAATGGCGAAGCTAATATCTGAGTTATGCGAGCTGGTTCATCCATTATCTGTTGAAGACTATACAAAGCAGGGTGGTTTTTCTGCTTTAGAGAAAACGTTTAAGATTCCCCCAGAAGATGTTATCAAGGAAATCTCCGATTCTAAGCTTGTAGGTAGAGGAGGAGCGGCTTTTCCATCAGGTATAAAAATGAATGTGGTAGCAAAAGAGCAAAATGAAATCAAGTATGTAATATGTAATGCTGATGAAGGTGAGCCTGGTACTTTTAAGGATAAATATCTGCTTAATCATGTTCCCTTTCAAATTATTGAAGGTATGATTATTGCTGGATATGCAGTTGGAGCTCATTATGGATATATCTATATTCGTGGAGAATATCCCGATACACATGCTTTACTAAAACGCGCGATTCAAGAACTTAAAAAGAATCAATATCTTGGTAACAACATCATGGATTCTGGGTTTAATTTTAACATTGAATTAAGAGCTGGAACAGGTGCTTATGTCTGTGGTGAAGAAACAGCACTGATAGAGTCTATTGAAGGCAAAGGTGGCGACCCAAGATTGAAATTTCCCTATACTGCTGTAAGAGGGCTGTGGGACAAACCAACGTTGGTCAATAATGTTGAAACACTTGCTAACTTCTGTGTTGTGATGAACATAGGTGCAGAAAAATATAAAATGTTAGGAACTGACAATAGTAAAGGAACAAAGCTATTCTCAGTTTCAGGATGTGTCAATAAAAAGGGAGTTTATGAATTAGAGTTTGGAACATCGCTTAGAGAGCTAATTGATACGTATTGTGGCGGCATTGAAGATGATAAAGCAATAAAATTTGTTCAAGTTGGGGGTTCATCTGGAGGTGTTTTTCCTGCACATATGCTCGATATAGCCTTAGATTATGAGTCTTTTAGAAAATACGGCGTAGGATTAGGCTCAGGAGCTGTCTTTGTTGCCGATGAGTCCATATGTATTGTAGATTTTCTAAAAGCAACTATGAAGTTTTTTCAGCATGAATCATGCGGTAAATGTACGCCCTGTAGAGAAGGTAACAGACATATTGTTAAGATACTAGATAGAATATCTGAAGGCAAGGGTAAAATGAACGATATTAAAATATTACTGAGTATATGTAATGCTATGATTGAAACCGCGCTATGCGGCTTAGGTCAATCAGCTCCTACTGCTCTATTAACATGTATTGAGTATTTTAGAGATGAAATTGAAGAGCATATCCACGGCTATTGTCGAACGGGTGTTTGTAAATTTGGGAAGGAGGGCTATTAAATGTCAGTTCAAGTAACAATCAATGGTTATAATGTAAGTGTTGAAGAAGGAACATCGATATTAAATGCAGCAAAACAATTAGATATCAAAATTCCAACATTGTGTTATCATCCAGACCAAATAGTAAAAGGCAATTGCAGGGTTTGTGTTGTTGAAGTGGAAGGTATGAGAAATCTTGCAGCAGCCTGTTGTACACCTGTAAAAGAGGGTATGATTATAAGGACGAATTCTAAACGTGTACGCGATGCAAGAAGAACTGTTGTAGAGCTTATCATGGCTGGACATAATCAGGAATGCTTAACATGTGTTAGAAATGGTAATTGTGAGCTTCAAGACTTATGCTCTGATTTAAACATTCATAGTGTGCCTTTTGATAATGTATCAGAACGATTGCCTATTGACGATAGTAACCCTTCTATTGAACGAGATATGAGTAAGTGTATCAAATGTGGAAGATGTGTTCAGGTTTGTAATTGTATCCAAACCGTAGGGGCGATTTATAATGTAGGTAGAAGTTCGTTGATGCATATTGCACCTGCTTTTGAAAAGCCCCTTAATCAAGTGCCCTGTGTTTACTGTGGACAGTGTATTAATGTCTGTCCCGTCGGTGCTATCTATGAGAAGAACGATGTTGATAAGGTATTAGATGTTTTAGAAGATAAAACGAAACATGTAGTCGTTCAGATAGCACCGGCTGTAAGAGTTTCCCTTGGAGAAGAATTCGGTATGGAACCTGGCAGTATTATCACTGGAAAAATAGTAACCGCTCTTAGGATGCTTGGTTTTGATAAAGTATTTGATACAGATTTTGCAGCAGACTTAACCATTATAGAAGAAGGCAATGAACTTATTGACCGTTTAAATAATAATGGAAAGCTGCCGATGATAACCTCTTGTTCCCCAGGGTGGATACGGTATATAGAATATTTTTATCCTGAATTTTTAGAAAATCTCTCAACCTGTAAATCACCACAGCAAATGTTTGGTGCAATAGCTAAAAGCTACTATGCAGAAAAGGAAGATATCGATCCTGCTCATATGACAGTGGTTTCTATTATGCCATGTACTGCAAAAAAAGCAGAAGCTGTTAGAGATGAAATGAAATCATGTGGTTATCAAGATGTGGATTATGTTTTAACCACTAGGGAATTAGGCTCTATGATTAAAAAAGCAGGAATTGAGCTCAATGAATTAAGAGAAGAAGCATTTGATGTACCATTAGGCATAACAACAGGTGCTGGAGTTATCTTTGGTGCTACTGGTGGTGTTATGGAAGCGGCACTAAGAACCGTTTATGAGGTTGTGACCAATGAGGAACTGAATAATATCAATTTTACGCAGGTGAGAGGTCTTGAGGGAGTAAAAGAAAGTGAAATACCTGTGGGTGATTTAAAGGTTAAAGTTGCGGTTGCCCATGGTTTAAGTCATGCAAGAGAACTATTGGAACGATTAAAAAGAGGTGAAGCAGAGTATCATTTTATCGAAATTATGTGCTGTCCTGGTGGCTGTATAGGTGGCGGTGGACAGCCTAAGCCTTTGACTAATGAGATAAGGGAAAAAAGAATAAAAGCAATATACGAAGCTGATTTAGGTATGCCACTCAGGCGGTCACATAATAATCCAGCAATCCAAGCCTTATATGATGATTTTTTAGAACAGCCTTTAGGAGAAAAATCACATCATTTACTTCATACTCATTACACTGAGAGAAAAAAATATGAACTCAATGTGTAAACCAAAATAGGAACAATTACAAATCACATTCAAAATTGTGCTGATTGGTAAATAATGAGGGGATAGTATTTGCTCTATCCCCCTAAACGTCATACAATTATGTGTACCATTTTGTTTTGACCTCCATCATGGTATGATATAAGATATAAAATAAATTGAACTTTAGGTATACCATGAAAGGAGTATTAGAATGAAACTTGTATTTTTAGATGCGGATACATTGGGAATGGATATTGATTTAACAATTTTTGATATTTTTGGAGACGTTAAGATCTATGGTTATACAGCACCTCATGAAGTTGTAAGTAGAATACAAGAGGTAGATGTTATCATTACCAATAAGGTTATTTTAGATGAAGATAGATTGAAGTATGCCAAGAGCCTAAAACTTATATGCTTGACAGCAACAGGAACCAATAATATTGATTTGAATTATGCTAAGTCACATGGTATAGGTGTTGCTAATGTTGCTGGTTATTCAACAGAGAGTGTAGCTCAACATACCTTTGCTGTATTATTCTACCTACTTGAAAAGCTATCTTACTATGATCAGTATGTAAAAGGTGGTACCTATACAGAAGATATACAATTTACTCATTTTGGAAGAACTTTTCACCAATTAAAGGATAAGACATGGGGAATTATTGGTTTAGGTAATATTGGTCGTAGAGTAGCAGAAATCGCTATGGCTTTTGGATGTTCAATTCAATATTATTCAACGAGTGGTCAGAATAATAATACGTATTACAAACGTGTTGATCTTGAAACTCTGCTCACGAAGTCGGACATTGTATCCATTCATGCTCCACTAAACGCTAATACTATGGGGTTGATTGGCTATGAAGAATTGAAAAAAATGAAAACAGATGCCTTTCTACTTAATCTAGGAAGGGGTAAAATAGTCAATGAAAAAGACTTGGTACAGGCACTAAAGGAAGGAAGAATAAGTGGAGCGGCACTAGATGTACTTGAGCACGAACCCATCAATAAGGATAATCCTCTATTAACTATACAAGATAGTACGAAGCTATTAATAACACCCCATATTGCTTGGGCTAGTATAGAGTCCAGACAAACGTTGATAAATGAAGTGTATCAGAATATAGAAGCTTTTAATACTAATGAGAAGAGAAATAGAGTTATATAGATACAGTTTTTGTAAAAAAACTATCTCCTACCTTTTGTTGGAAGGTAGGAGTAAAAACTAAAATACTTTTTAAAATGTATTGAAAAAGTTTTGATATTCCTCTATAATATAAATATAAGTTTTTAAAATCTATTTAAAAAGTTAGGAGGGCTTTATTATGAAAGAGTATTTTAGTGATATTAAGAAGATAGCATTTGAGGGCAAAGACAGTACCAATGATCTGGCTTTCAAGTATTATAATTCAGAACAACTGGTGGCTGGAAAGCCTATGAAAGAACATTTAAGATTTGCTATGAGTTACTGGCATACATTGACAGGCGAAGGTGTGGATATGTTTGGTTCAGGAACTATGCTAAGACCTTGGGATGGACAGGAAGGGATGTCCTTATACAAGTCCAGAGCTGAAGCAGGGTTTGAATTGATGAGTAAGCTAGGCGTGGAGTTCTTTTGTTTTCATGATTTGGATATCGCACCAGAAGGTCATACCTTAAAAGAAAAGTACGATAACTTAGATGAAATGGTAGATCATATTGAGCACCTTATGAAAGAAACTGGTATCAAGTGTCTATGGGGAACTTCAAATGCCTTTAGTCATCCTAGATTTGTACATGGTGCAGCCACATCTCCTAATGCTGATGTTTTTGCTTTTGCAGCAGCACAGGTAAAAAAAGCATTAGAAATAACACATCGGCTAGGCGGAGAAAACTATGTGTTTTGGGGTGGTAGAGAAGGCTATGATACGCTCTTAAATACAGATACAGGACTAGAAGCTGATAATTATGCACGATTTCTAAAAATGGCGGTGAACCATGCAAAAAAAATAGGATTTACAGGTCAGTTCTTAATAGAGCCAAAACCAAAAGAACCGACAACACACCAGTATGATTTTGATTCTATGACTGTTCTGGCATTCTTAAGAAAGTATCATCTTGACAATAATTTTAAGCTTAACATTGAGGCAAATCATGCGACATTAGCAGGACATTCTTTTCAACATGAATTAAATGTTTGTAGGATAAACGGTGCATTAGGAAGTATAGATGCTAATCAGGGAGATCCTCTTGTGGGATGGGATACCGATCAATTTCCAACGAATATATATGAAGCAACTTTAGCGATGTATGAGGTTCTTAAAAATAATGGTTTAGCGCCAGGTGGACTTAATTTTGATGCAAAGGTGAGAAGAGGGTCATTCGAAGTTAAAGATCTATTTATAAGCTACATAATAGGAATGGATACTTTTGCTAGAGGACTTTTAGTTGCAGATAAATTGATGCAAGATGGAGTATTAGAGGATTTTGTTACTAAGCGCTATCAAAGCTACCATTCGGGTATTGGCAAAAAAATAATAAATAATGAAGTAGACTTTGAAGATTTAGCATGTTATGCTCTCAAGCATGATCAAATTATTAATCAATCAGGAAGACAGGAACTGTTAGAGGAGATTATTAATCGAGCGATCTACTCAGTCTAACTTATTTATATGAAGTATTTAAGCTAAGCCACCAATGAAATAATTGCATCATGTAAGTTTTATAGCAACTATAACAAATATTATCAAAAAAAAGCTAATTAAGTCGAGATGTGTGTTAAGATATTAAAGGATGATAAGAATTTACTTACAAGAGGTGGCTATTATGATAAAAATCAATACAGTAAACCAAGAACAGATTAAGCAGATTAATCGAGTTAACATTCTCAATGTATTAAGAAAACATAAAACCATAACCAAATTAGAGATAGCTAAGATGCTGAACATCAGCATACCAACCGTAACTACCAATATCAATCTTCTAAAAGAGGATGGATTGGTAGAGGAAGCTGGTATTGCAGAGTCAACTGGTGGAAGAAAGCCAATTATTTTGAAGCTGTCTGAAAATGCAAGATATTCTTTTGGTATTGATATTTCACCAAAAGACGTTAAGCTTATCTTATGTAATTTATATTCTGAGGTTATAGAAGAATCATTTTTTCATACAATTGGGATGGGTTTTGAACAGATTTTAAATCGTATTTTACAATGGATAAAGACTTGTATGCAAAAATTCACTATACAATCAGAGAAGGTTTTAGGTGTAGGGTTTTCTCTTCCTGGACTAATAGACGAAGAAAACCTAATCTTACTCAGCTCACCCAATCTTGGTGTTAAAAACTTTAGTTTTACTACGATTCAAAAGGAACTTAATTTACCTATTTATATAGAAAATGAAGCCAATGTAGCAGCTTATGCAGAGTTGGTTTTAGGTCGAGCTATTGATAAAGATAATCTGATTTATGTTTCTATTACAGAAGGTGTGGGCACAGGTATTATTATTCAACACACCATCTACAAAAGTGTATCAAAAATGGCTGGCGAATTTGGTCATATGAGGATTACTGATGAACCTAAATTATGTAAATGTGGCAGAACAGGGTGTTGGGAATTATATGCATCCAAACAAGCTCTTTTAGATAATTATTTTGAACTCACAGGTCAACAATTAGAAACACTGAGTGCTTTTTTTGAAAAATACCAATCGGGAAATGACTTTGCTAGTGAGGCTTTAGAACAATATATTCATTATCTTATGATTGGTATAGAAAATCTGATATTAGCTCTTGACCCTGAATATGTCATCATTGGTGGGGAAATTGCACTCTATCAAAACGATTTAAAAGAAATGCTGGAGACCCATCCTATTACATGTTCGCTTATAGAACATAAAAAGGATAAAATTATATTTTCTGAGTTAGGCGATAAGGGATCATTAGTAGGAGCGGCATTATTACCTTTTGATCAATTATTTCATTTTACAAGAATTATCATATAGTTAGGAGGTAGATTATGGCTTTACTGGGGATAGATTTAGGTACTTCTTCGGTAAAAGTACTGGCTGTTGAAGCGGACGGTACAATTATAGGTGAGGCTTCTAAGAGTTATATGGTTAACTATCCTAAAGAGAATTGGGCGGAGCAAAATCCAGAGGATTGGTGGAAAGGAACAAAAGAGGCTATAAAAACACTGATTCAAAACTATCCAATATTGAAAAACACGATTCATGCTATTAGTTTTAGTGGTCAAATGCATGGATTGGTCATTCTAGATGAAAATAATCAAGTATTAAGACCGGCTATACTATGGTGTGACCAAAGAACAGAAAAAGAATGTGAAAGCATAACGGCTTTCTTTGGACAGGAAAAGCTCACTCAATATATAGGGAATAAAATGCTACCAGGCTTTACAGCGCCAAAAATACTATGGGTTAAGCAGTATGAACCCAGTATTTATATGAAAATAAGGCATATCTTATTACCAAAAGACTATATTCGATTCAGATTAACAGGAGATTATGCAACTGATTTTTCAGATGCATCTGGTATGGCGTTGCTAGATGTAAAAAATAAAAAGTGGTCGAAAGAACTCCTGAAACACTTAGAGATAGATGAAACAGTCTTACCTAAATTATATCACTCTTATGAGATTACTGGAAGGATATCGAATGATATTATGACAGAACTTGGGTTGGAGGGAGATATTCCTGTTATTGCTGGAGCTTCTGACCAAGCGGCTGGTGCTATTGGAACTGGAACCGTAGAAGAAGGAATGGTTTCAGTTACATTAGGAACTTCTGGTGTAGTTTTTTCGGCGCATAACCAATATGCTGTAGATGCAAAAAATCGCCTTCATGCCTTTTGCCATGCCAATGGTAAATATCATTCTATGGGCGTTATGCTATCTGCGGCAAGCTGCTTAAAATGGTGGGTGGAAGATATTCATCCTGATCTTGCTTTTGAAGAGATTTTAGAAGAAGCTGAGAACACAGAATCTAAACCTAAGCTAATCTTTTTACCCTATCTCATGGGTGAAAGAACACCTTATTCAGATCCAGATGCCAAGGGCTGTTTTATTGGATTGACTATGAATACAACCAGAGGTGAAATGACAAGAGCTGTTTTAGAGGGCGTAGCCTATGGTTTGAGAGATTCACTTGAGATTTTAAGAGATATTCATATACCGATTCGTGAAATACGTGTTATTGGTGGCGGTTCAAAAAGCAAGCTATGGATACATATATTGGCAAATGTTTTTAATACACCAATACAAATGATTAATACGAATCAGGGTGGTGCCTTAGGAGCGGCTCTATTGGCTGGTGTTGGTATAGGAGTTTATAGTTCTGTAGATTCTGCTTGTAAAAGTGTTATTCAAGTGATAAATTCTATTGAACCAAATCTAGAGTGTAGTAATGAGTATGATAAGGGGTATCGTTTATACCAGCGTCTATATAGAGAACTAGAGAATTATTTTAAATTTAGTGCTCGTCAGAAACTATAAAACCATAGATTATGAGTAACCATACCAATAATAAGTAGTATTTACGTTAAGGAATGAGCAGTATGTTTAAAATAGAACTACTGCTTATTTCTTGACTAATCGTTTTTAATAAACAGCTGTTTACTGAGCAAAATTATAACTGGCACAATTACTTTTAATCGCGTGTTTATAGTGAGATGTTTAATAATATTTCATAATAAAACACTTGAAAAAATTTCCAACATTTGTTATAATTATATAAAATAAGTTATGTAATAACTCTGTTAATGGATTTAAGTTAAATGAATGACTTATTATATTTTTTGAACAAAATAAACGCGTGTTTATTTTGGCGATATGTCTTCGCTTTATGCGATAACATAGATAAGAGAATTTCATAATGAAATTAATGATTATAGTATTAAATATTTCTATAATTCAGTTGCATTCATTATATGAGAGAGATTAACTTAATTAAAATCTTCATAGGCGATTATGAAATTCTCTACATATTATTAATTATTTTAAGGAGGAGAACATTTCATGAGCTTTAGAAAAATTTATTCTTTATTACTTGTTTTTGTGATGGTTATTAGTATTGCAGGCTGTGGCGGAGGTTCGTCCGATAAGCCAACGAGTAAGCAAAAGGCTTCTAATGAGAACAATGGTACAGAAAGAAAGTATGAAGGAGAAAAACTAGTTGTATGGTCATTTACTGATGAATTATTACCAGCAAAGGAAGCTTTTGAAGAAGAATATGGATGTGAAGTTGAGGTATCTATAACGCCGAATGAGGATTATCCACAAACCATTAAGCCTGTATTAGAGAGTGGGCAAGGTGCTCCAGATGTTTTTACAGCTGAAGCTGGTTATGTATTAGACTTCGTAAATGCAGACTATTATGAAAATCTATCACAACCACCTTATCATGCTGATGCTCTCAAAAATGATTATGTAGATTATGTTTATGCGACAGGTTCAGATTATGACGGTAATGTAAGAGCACTTTCATGGCAGATGACAACGGGTGGTATTTTTTATAGAAGAAGTGTTGCTAAAGAGGTTTTCGGAACTGATGATCCAAAAGCCATTGGTGATAAGCTTTCATCCTTAGATAAACTATTTCAAACGGCTGAAGAACTAAATGCTGCTGGTTATAGAATATTTTCAGGTGAAGCAGATTTAAGATGGTTTACCAATCCTGATCAGATACCATGGGTTGATGAAAATAATCGACTAACAATACCAGATTCAAGAATTGATTATCTAGATTACTCTAAAAGATTAAGAGATGAAGAACTGACTGCTTTAGCAACAGAATGGTCACCAGCGTGGTTTGGTGGTATGTACGGACCGATACAAGTTGGTGAAAGTGGTGAAGAAACTACTGTATTTGCCTATGCGTTACCTACTTGGGGATTGCATTATGTATTAAAAACCTCTACACCTGAAGAGACTGCAGATGGCGAAACACCTAAGAATCCTACATGGGGTGATTGGGCTGTTACTTCAGGACCTTGCTCCTATTATTGGGGAGGAACTTGGCTAGGTGTTTACAAGAATTCTAAGAAAAAGGAAATGGCATGGGATTTTGTAAAATTCATCGCACACGATGAAGAACCTTTCTTATACGATTGGTTAAAAGAAACTGGTGATGTCACTTCAATTCTATCAATACAAGAGAAATATGCAGAAGGCTTTGAAGAATCATTTTTAGGAGGACAGAATCATGTTAAATTCTTTATAGAAGGCGGTAAAGCTATCGACCCTAAGAGAATGACAAAATACGATAAAGATCTTGACAACTATTGGAATTCAGCAAGAGATGATTATATTAATGGATTAAAAACTAAAGAAGAAGCCATACAAGGGTTTAAAGAAGCTGCAAAAGCGGCTTATCCAGATATTCAAATCAATTAGTATAAAATAATATAGGATTTGTATTCATATAGATGAATTATATCTATTGAACTTAAGCTTTAGGTTTATTATTGATAAGTTCAATAGATATTCCTCTATAGTTAATAAGAAAGCCGGAGGATGACTATGAAAAAGAAAGATAAATATGGTTATTTGTTTATAGCACCTTTTTTTGTTGTATTTATCGTTTTTAACATCTACCCTATATTATTAACGTTATTCTATACTTTAACCAATTATAAGGGATATGGCGAATATCAAATGGTCGGTCTGGATAACTGGGGGAAGATGCTTACTGATAAATTCTTTGGTCAGGCTATACTAAATACATGGAAAATATGGGGGCCAAATATTCTAATACAGCTTGGTTTAGCTTTAATTTTAGTTGTGATTTTTGTTGATTTAAAATGGAAAATAAAAGCTTTAGGTTTTTTTAGGACTATATTTTATTTACCTAATCTTATTACCCTAGCATCAGTAGCTATGTTGTTTACAGCGATATTAAATTGGAAATATGGTTCTCTCAATCAGATTTTAGTTACTTTGGGACTCGCCAATACTGAAATTAACTGGTTTGGTAAGCCTATAACTGCTCAAATGTGGGTATCTACTATTCAGGCTTGGATGTGGTTTGGAAATTCCTTTATTATTTTGATGGCAGGCGCACAAGGGCTAAGTAAAGATTATTTTGAAGCTGCACGTGTTGATGGTGCCAATAGATTTCAGATTTTCTTTGGTATTTTATTACCTTTACTTAAACCTATTCTATTATATGTTTTTATTACCTCATTAATCGGTGGAATGCAGCTATTTGAGCTTCCTTTACTCATGTCCACTGATAATGGTTTGGGAGGACCAAGTAACTCATTAAATACTATGATTCTATATATGTATAATCAAGGTTTTAGATTTAAGAACTTCGGTTATGCATCAACCATTGCTTATGGTGTGTTTATATTAACAGCTGTTTTTTCGGTGATTGGCTATAAGCTAATGTATGGTAAGGGTGGTGTTAACGAATGAATAAAAAGACGGCAGGGTTTAAAAAAATCTATATCTCAAGAGCCATTTTATATGTGTTGCTTATTGCACTAACGATCTTATGTATTATTCCTTTTATTATGATGCTTGTTAATGCCACACGCTCAGCGCAAGCTATAAATAATGGATTTACCTTAATCCCATCCCATCACTTTTCAAAAAATTTTAAAGCATTAGAGGATTATATAGACGTTTGGAAAGGCATGCGTAATAGTGCTATCATTGCTTTAACTTCAACAATTTTAACCGCTTATTTTAGTACGATGACAGCCTATGGGTTTCAATTCTATAAATTTAAAGGAAAAAGTCTACTCTTTGGTTTTCTAATTTTGATGATGATGGTACCTCAACAATTGGGATTATTGGGTTATTATGATCTCAATCTAAAGCTTGGGCTGTTAGATAATTATTTACCATTAATTATTCCTTCAATGGCAAATATAGCTGGTATGTTCTTAATTAGACAATACATGGCGTCTGTTATCCCTTTTTCATTAATTGAGGCAGCAAGAATTGACGGTAGCTCTGAAATAAGAATCTTTCATAAAATTATCCTTCCTTTATCAGCGCCAGCTACAGCAACCATGTCAATCTTTGCGTTTGTGCAATATTGGAATGATTATATTCGACCTTTGGTTTTAATATTCACTCCAGATAAAAAAACGCTACCTGTATTAATTGGTTCGTTGCGTGGGGCAAGGGTCATTCAGCAGAATTTTGGTGTGATATATGCAGCGGTATCTATATCCGTATTGCCTATCATTATTTTCTTTATTATTTTTTCAAGATATATTATCAGTAGTATTACTGCAGGTTCTGTGAAAGGTTAAAGTTAAACAATTCATAACCATAAACAGTTAGAAAATTAAAAAAGGGGCAGTTGGAAGAATTATTCCAATAGCCCTTTTTAGTTTGCCCAGCATGGGCGTAATCTAATCGGTGCAAGACCGTAGTGTGCCTTGATAGTGGGAAACACATAGTCAAAGACAAGGGTGTCCATC
>JANQFZ010000024.1 GCA_028277605.1 Vallitaleaceae bacterium
AATATTGACTGGCTCATCTTAAATACATGATATAACTTTCTTTATATTTTTTCAATGATTTCTGACGAAATGCACGTTTGAGAGGATGAAATGCATTGACAAGAAATTTTATATATTTATTTTGCTATTTTAGTAGTATTAGAAGTCTAGGACTTGTCATTGTAAAAAGTATAATTGAGGCACATAAAGGAAATTTACTTGTTGAAAGTAATCATGGTAAGGGAACAGAAGTAGTATTAAAAATACCAGTATACATAAGTTACTCATAAATAAGTTAGACATCCTCAATTGTTTTATATAGAAGATAGTCTATTTTATGTTATAATGATTCAAAAGTAATTTATATGAATCATTCATTTAACAGATGGTATGCAATGATTTGCCAATTTGGAGGACACCATGGAAACAATTATCATAAGCAGTATGGTTATAATATTTTTTATAATTATCATGATTGAAAAAATAATATCTCAATGGTCTAGGCGTTTGGTTGGAAAAAAAGGAGAATGGCTGACCTATTTTTATATTAAAGGAATTGTTCGACGTAGAGGGGGAATTCTATACAAGAATATTCGGTTTCCTTTATATAAAACATCAACAGAAATTGATATTCTTATAGTTTCATCTCATGGCATACTATGTATTGAGAACAAACATGTATCGGGTAGAATAACAGGTCAATATAGGGATAAGTATTGGCAGCAGAATAAAACCTATGAGAAAAAGCGTCTATATAATCCGTTATTACAGAATGAGGGGCATATTAAGTGCTTAAACTATCATCTAATGAAAAATGGATTAAAAACAGTACCTATCTCTAGTTATGTGGTTTTCTCTAATGAGAAGGCGGATGTTAAAATCAAGCATGATAACGTAGGCACGATTCAACAAGCCAAAAGATACATAAAAAAAGTGTATTTTAGAAATTCATATCAAGTGAACGTTAAGCGAATAATTCAGATTATAGAAAAGGTTAAATATTAATTTGAGGTGAGTATAATGATTTCATTAAGGGCTGTATCCAAAACGTACAATGGTGAGATTAAAGCTATAGATTCTATTTCCATGGAAATAAAAGATGGAGAAATCTTTGGTTTCCTTGGTCCGAATGGTGCAGGAAAAACAACAACCATCAAAATTATGACAGGTATTCTTAATGCTGATGAAGGAGATATCAGCATTAATGCTATTGATATTATCAAAGCTCCTCTAGAAGCAAAAAAGCAAATAGGATTTGTACCAGATAGTCCAGATATGTTTTTAAGGTTAAAGGGGATTGAATATCTTAACTTTATCGGGGATATGTATGAGGTTCCTTCCGAATTAAGAAAAGAACGAATTATCACATTGGCAAAGCGTTTTGGTATGGAAACAGCAATAGGAGATAAAATTCAAAGTTATTCACATGGAATGAGGCAAAAAATAATGATTATGGGTGTAGGTCTACATCAGCCCCCTGTATGGATATTGGATGAGCCTATGACGGGTTTAGATCCAAAATCTTCCTATTTACTCAAAGAGATGATGAGAGAACATGCGGATAAAGGAAATAGTGTATTCTTTTCCACCCATGTTCTTGAAGTAGCAGAAAAAATTTGTGATAGAATTGCCATAATAAATAACGGAAAGATACTAATTAGTGGTACATTAGAAGAGTTGAGAAAACATGTTAAGGAGAATGAATCCCTAGAAAAAATGTTTTTGGAGATGACGGAATATGCATAAACTATGGAGCCTTACAAAGACCTTGCTTAAAACAAATTCAATATTTAGTACGAGTCAATATGGAAAACGTAAAACCTACGGTTACATATTCTTTGTTTTAATCATGGTATCTATTTTGCCATTGATGGTTTTTTTATGGGATTTAACTAAGAACTTGTATGATGCTTTTGCACCATTACACATGGAAGAAGTGATTTTAGTTCTTACAATGGTAGCATCTTTTATAGTCATTATTGTTTTTGGTTTGTTCTTTGTTATGGGGACCCTTTATTTATCTAGAGATCTAGAACTGTTGTTGCCTCTTCCTGTAAAATCATGGCAAATACTAATTTCTAAGCTTAGTGTTGTCTTAGTTTATGAATATTTAACGTTGATACCTTTTGTTGGACCAGTATTAATACATTTTGGTCTTTTAAGTCAAGGGGGTGTGGTTTATTGGATTTATTTAATCCTTATTACTTTGTTACTTCCAATTATTCCACTCATACTGATAACACTATTTGTAATGGTGATTATGCGGTTTACAAAATTCTTTTATAATAGAGATAGGTTTCATATGATTACCAGTATTTTATCTTTAATTATTGTATTATGGGTGAGTTACTCATTTAACACTGCAGCAAGTGTAGAACCAAGTGCTTTGCAGCAATTGGTTCAAGAAAAAAATGGAGTTGTTCACGTTTTCAAGTATTTTTTACCTAATATACATTTTGCTGTTCGAGCTTTGTTCTATTACAATCGTTTACTTGGTGTATGGAATCTAATTCTATATTTTCTAATTAATGGTGCTGTTTTATTTTTATTTATTGGTTTGGGTAAATTATTATATTTAAAGGGTGCTGTAGGAAGCCAGCAGATATCAGCAAAAAGGGTTATGTTGACCCATTCATATATTGACAAGAAATCTAAGCGCTTTGGTAAGGTTACCAGTTACATGATACAGGATTTAAGAGTATTATTTAGAACACCGATTTACTTTTTGAACTGCGTTATCTTTAATTTTATATGGTTGATTTTTTTAATAATGCCTCTATTTTTTAGTGGAAGTAGTGGGTTTACACAACTCATCCGTCAGATAAGCTTACAAATACAGTCGCCAGTTTTTCTTATAGGATTTACTGGGACTATGCTATTATTTACAGCTACGAACCCCATAGCTTCAACAGCGATTTCAAGAGAGGGTAAAAGCATTATAGTTAGTAAATATATCCCCATATCTTATTTTCAACAGATTATGGGAAAAGTACTATCAGGGTTTTTACTCAATCTATCGGGTGGTTTGATTCTTACATTCTTTCTGACCTATTTTTTAAAATTGTCAATACGTGATGTCCTTATGCTTTTAAGTATTCTTGTATTGATTATTTTCTCTTCTAATATGTTAAATATTATTGTGGATATCTTACGGCCGAAATTATACTGGGATAATGAGCAACAAGCAGTCAAACAGAACATCAATGTTGTTATTGGTTTATTTCTTCCTTTTTTGGCGGGTATACCCGTAGCCATAATGATTGTTACATTAAATTTATCTTTTATAGAAACTTATTTAGTTATCATGAGCTATTACCTTATTATGAATGGTTTGCTTTACTATATTATCAAAAAATGTGTGGTAAACTGGTATTCTAAAATAGTTGTGTAGGGAGGGATACAATGATAATTAAAAATATTGGTATTATACTCTTGATTGTACTACTATGTGGGTGTCAAAGAAATTTGGATAATGAACAACATAACTATGATAATAATAATTGGAGCAATGAAGTAGAACAATCAGAAGTAATTGAAGATGTGATAGAACATGAAGCTGTATTACATGAGGATACAAGCTATAGCCTTATGAATGAAGAGGGAAGTACTATACAAGAGAGGATTTTGACACCACCAAATTTTACAAGGGTAGATCAGGAACCATCGTCTTTTGGTGACTATCTTAGGAATCTGCCTTTAAAGCCTTCTGGTAGTCAAGTGTTCTATTTCGATGGACGATTAAAATCTAATACAAATGCTTATTGTGCAGTTGTGGACATGGACATAGGGGATAGGAATCTTTTGCAGTGTGCTGACGCTGTTATGCTGCTTAGGGCAGAGTACCTGTATGGAGAAGAACGCTATGATGCCATACACTTTAACTTTACCAATGGATTTAGAGTAGATTATAGTCAATGGATGGAAGGTTATAGAGTTAAGATAGAAGGCAATAAAACCAGTTGGAAAAAGGTAACGGATGCAGATAACAGTTATACAACCTTTAGAAAATACATGGATATTATTTTTGCTTATGCTGGGACTCTATCCTTATCAAAAGAATTAAAAGCCACTGATATAGAAGATATGAGGATTGGAGATGTATTTATTCAAGGGGGAACACCCGGTCATACGGTTATCATAGTAGATATGGCTCTTAACGAAGAAACAGGAGATAAACTGTTTCTGTTAGCACAAAGCTATATGCCAGCACAAGATATTCAAATCTTGAACAATCCAATGAATGATCAAATAAGTCCGTGGTATCAATTCGAAAATAGTGATGAATTAAGAACACCAGAATGGACGTTTGAATGGTCTGATTTGATGAGATTTGATGAGAACTAAATTCTAAGTAAAATATTCAATCCTAGCATTTTTAAATTCCGTTTCAATAAGAGAGTACATCATTTGCTTCATTTTACTGCTGATTTCTTTTGGATAGACGTATTTATATTTGCCATAAGGTCCCCATTTGAGCTGTCTTTTTTTATCATCTAAATCTAATTTGGTATTTGGAAATCTAGATAGAATCAGTTCTTTAGCTGTTTGAGTATACCTATGCTGGATCAGTTCAAAAGTAATCTCTTCTTCATAGTCTGCGAATAAATCACTCAGTTGTTGAATGAGGTCCGTATAATCTTCCTTCCACTGTTCATAAATAACAATGGGAGCAATAATAAAGCCAATGGGATAACCAGCCTGGCTTACTTTTTTTGCAACACGTATTCTTTCTTCCAAGCTTGATGTACGATGTTCAAAAGTCTTTATAATATATTCTGTATTTAAACTAACTCTAAACTTCGTATGTTTATGATGTTTGGCAGAAAGAAGGGTATCAATATTATCAAATTTTGTTATTATACGTAAACGTCCATTTGGCTGTCTGCCAAAGAAATCAACGATTCTAGCTAATGAGTGAGTAATATGTTCTAAAGCAACTGGATCTGTAATACTACCGCATTCAAAGGTAGTTATATCTGGTAGATGCTTATCAATATGCTCTTTGATAACATCAATTATTTCGTCTATATTAACATATATTTTCATATAAGGCTTTTCACCTTGAGTGGTCTGTAAATAGCAGTATTCACAGTGACCAGGACAAGAGCTGGTCAAAGCAAACTGGTAATCGGCAGATGGTCGGCATACCCTTAATTTCTTTTGCTTATTGACCGTAACATAAACTGTTTTTTTTGCCTTTAAGTAGTCTTCTTTTTTTGAATTACCTTCAATTTCTACTTTTCTTGAGTGAAAAATTGGAACTTGATAGTTTTTTAAATTTTCAATAATTCTTTGTCCATCCTCATATTTTAAACTTCTAGGGTCAACAAAAGCTTTATCAGGTATAAATGGTTTCATAACAATCACCTCATCAATATTATTTGTAGAGGGTGCTAAAAAAATTAAAAAAACGTAAGCATTGTATAGTGGTAATTATCACCACCAGTCTTATCTTTTACTTCTAATGAACAAGGCTGCTTACATACGAAATAAATAATAAGTGGTTGATATTAATAAATATTATGACTATAATAGAAAATAGAAAAAATAGATTAACATAAAAATCATTATATCAATTAAATGAAAAATAAGATTGGAGGTGTTGTTATGTCTATTGTCACTAAAGAAATGAGTCTAGAAGAGGCAAAATTACTAGGTGTTGATAGTTGGAGTAGATGGGAATGTGAGCCAAGCCAATTTGACTGGTTCTATGATGAGCAGGAAACAGCTTATGTTTTTGAAGGAGATGTCTTAGTACATGCTAATGGTCAAACCTATACCATTAAAGAAAACATGCTGGTTTCATTTCCAAAAGGACTTAAATGTAATTGGGAAGTAAGAAAAACGATAAAAAAAGCCTATATTTTTAACTACCCAATATAAAGTATACATATTTCTACTGTAGCTTTATATACTATGAATTAGAGCTTCAAAAAAAATAAATTTACAAAATATGGAATAAATATTCTATAACATGTTTGATTATATGTGTTACTTATACTATAATAGTATATGAGCACTTTTTTTAAGAGAAAAAATATCAGTGCTCTACAATACGAAAAAAAGGAGGTAAAAATGAGTTGGAATAATTTTTACAGAGATAATATTGTGTCCGTAGATGATTTGGCTCAATATATGGATATTAGTGAAGAAGAAAGAGCTCAATACTTAACTACAATAAAACAATTTCCCATGTCTATTACTAAGTACTACCTTTCTTTAATTGATTTTAATGATCCATCTGATCCTATCAGAAAAATGGCTATTCCGAATATTACAGAATCCAATACTCTTGGTCGATTGGATACAAGCGGAGAAGGCGAAAACACAAAAATGCAAGGACTTCAACATAAGTACGAACCAACTGTACTTTTATTGTCCACGAACCGATGTGCGATGTATTGCAGACACTGCTTTAGAAAGCGTTTTGTTGGTTCTAGTAATGAAGAAGTTTTAGATAGCATAGACCAAGCGATAGCATATATAAAAGAACATAAGGAAGTTAAAAATATTCTTATATCGGGTGGAGACCCCCTTATGTTAAGTAATGATATGATAGAAAGGCTGTTGATAGGGCTTACAGAAATTGAACACCTTCAGTTTATCCGTTTTGGAACAAGGATTCCAGTTGTACTTCCTCAGAGAATCTATGAGGATGATGAACTACTTGAGCTTCTGAGCCAATATAATGAAAAGAAGAAGATTTATTTTGTTACTCAGTTTAATCATTCTAATGAGATAACTCAAGAATCCAAAAAAGCAATATCCGTACTTTTAGAGAAGAGTATTGTGGTTAGTAACCAGACCGTATTACTAAAAGGTATTAATGATGATGGTGAAGTCTTAGCTAAACTGCAAGAAGATTTAGTTTCTATTGGTGTTGTACCTTACTATGTTTTTCAATGCAGACCTGTTAAAGGGGTAGCAGCTAATTTTCAGGTTCCGTTTATTAAGGGTATAGAAATAGTTGAAGAAGCTAAAAAAAGGATGAGTGGTCACGCAAAACGATTTCGTTATGTCTTATCACATATAACTGGGAAAATTGAAATTGTGGGGTTACTTAACAATAAAATGGTATTCAAATACCATCAAGCAAAAGATCCAAAACGAATAGGTCGTGTCTTTTTACAAGAGATAAAAGAGGATACTTGTTGGTTAGATGACAACTTTTCTTTTTTAGATTAAGAACTATTGTACTTAATTTTATATCTTTTATAAATACCATATCCAACAGCCGCTAAACAGGCCATGAAGAAACAGATACCTATAAAACTGAACTGAAACCTTAAACATTCTGTGCAATACAATTCTCTAACATATCTTAATACGATAGGGGACGCAAATTTACCCAAATAAAAAGCGCTTAAAACAATAGATAAAGAGAAAGCTTGATAATTTTTTTCTGTAATATTTGTCACTTTTAGAAAGAGTAAAGGTTTTAAAATTCCAAATCCAAATCCAATTAAAAAAACACCTATATAAACCATGGTAAGGTATAAGGGTAAGCTTATAACTGTAAAGCCTACGCCCATGATTCCAATGAAAGTAGGCACAGTAAGCTTACTCAAAATACGAGTTACTCTATGTAGCATAAAACCGCTTATAAATCCGGCTAAGGTTAATATTGCAGTTGCTATACCTGCTGTACTGCTTGTCCCTAAATTTTCATTTTCTAGGAATAAAGCAAGGTTTATGATTACTGAATAAAAGCCAATATTTAATATAAAACTAACTAAGCTAAGGAGAAGAACTTTTCCATTAATATAATGTGCTTGATGGGATATAGTTTTACTTTTAGGTGCTTCTGGTAAATGAGTTAGAGCAAGTAACCCAACTGGAATTGCTGATAAATAGATAAAAAAGATGTATCGCCAATGATAAAGTGCAATAAATCCAGATAAGAGTGAAGCAAGGATGGAACCAAAGTTAGCAATAGCATTTGAGTAGCCCATCATTTTTTTCCTATCTTCACCTTTAAAAAATGTACCAATTAAAGATGCTGATAAAGGTAGCAGCAGTCCTATACCAGCTCCAAGTATACTTCTGAAAAGGAGTAAACTATAGATATGTCCACAAAAAGCAGCACCTACACCACCAAGTAAATATAGACCGATACCAAGTGATACAAGGGTTTTATGACTAATTTTTTGAGAAATTTTACCTGACAATAAATTAAATGGAATTAGGACAAGAGACGGTATGGTAATAATCATTTTAATCAAATCTGGTGATTGTTCTGGAAAAGCTGCTTGAATTTTACCTAGTGCAGGAGATACAGTAGAACCTGTCATGATAATAAGTAAAGATAAGGATAAAATAGATAATGTATGCAGCTTATGCATGATGAACACCTCTATATCAGTATGAAATAAAAAGCATCATTTTATACCAACCTTTGATAGTATAAATTTGATTAAAAAATATCACACTATTATTGGAGGTGATAGTATCATGCATAATAAAAATAAAAACAAAAAGTATGATAAGAACATGGAGTATTCAGAAGAACTACTAAACTATGAGTCAGAGGAAAGTGAAGAAGAAGGTATATTAAGTTCTGATGAAGAATATGAAACCAATGTCAATCCAGATGATTATGAATAAGTAAAGTCTTTCCATATAACGTTAGTTATATGACTGGCTAATCGTATAGAAAAGACATCTTTTCTATACGATTTATGTTATTTTTGATAATAGAATTATACTTGTACATGATTACTCATGAAGTAGATATAATTTATTAATAAGTTGCTGTATGGATTCATGATCTTTTTTATTATGAACCGTGTCATAGCATTGATCCAGAAAAAGCGTCATGCGTTGAAGTTCATTTTTGATTTTTTCATTATCAGCAATATCAATTCTTCCTAAACGGTCGCAAATAGATAATAGACCTATTTCATAGGGAGATGTTTCCTCTTTCATAGCTGCCAGATTAGCAAAAGGCAGTTTTTTTTCTACATATAGTGGCTGCATATGCCAACGAACCAGTTTTGAAACAGCTCGTATAAAAGTTACATCATCTGTAATATCAACCAAAAATTTTAAAGTCATTAATTCTCCTACTTTATCATGACCATAGGCGGTTATTTTACCTCTACGAACTTTTGTTGTAGAAAATTTACCTATATCGTGAAGAAGAGCACCCCACATAAATACCTTTTTATTACTGCTATAAGCTTTATATTTTGCTGCATAATCAATAACAAGCATCGTATGATTCCAGACATTACCTTCTGGGTGATGGATAGGAGATTGATGAATATCTTTTAAGGAAAGCAGACGATCAAATGGTGGATATTTAGGATACTTGTGATTCTGTACAAGATCATTAAAATAATCTGATGGCTTATGGTCCCTTAGTAAGTGGTCATTAAAGTCATTAAATGTTTTAATTAACATGTGTTCCTCCAATGTTTATTTAGTTTCATAACCATAGTATACGCACTTTTTTCTGCTATATAACCCATTTATCCATACTCATAAGGACTTGTTTAATGGTCATAATAATAGTATAAGCTTGAAAAGGAAGTGGGGAATCGTATGCTGAATAGTATTTATGAAGAAAGGAAAAGGATTAAAGATGGTTTTCATGTCTCCTTACTAATACCTAGAAATGAGTATACCCTAGTTTATGGAGAAACCATGAGTAAAGAGAATGCTGGTGAGATAGTAGAAGAGTATTTACAAAAAAGAGATGATGATGGTAAACCCTGTAATATTGAGCTTCATGATTATAAGGATAGTTGTATGGTAGAAATTGAGTTGAATTTACATTATTTAAGTCATGAACATACGGATTATATAGAGCATGTATCGCCATTTTAATAAGTAATAGCCATATTTGCTTAATAATTAATAACTAATAGAAAAAAAAGAGCATGGACTCAAGCCATGCCTAAGGGGGAGGTTTATTTATTCTTCTTACCAAATTGTGTGGTTAATATCCATCCTGTAATAACAGCCGTAATAGGTGCTACAAGTACTAAACCAATGCTACCTATTATGGTTCTCATAATTTCTGCTGCTACAATTTTTAAGTTAACGATTCTCATAAAGCTCGAGTTCTTGCTCATAAAGAGCATAACGAGCGTTAGATAACCTCCTGAATAAGCCAATAATAAGGTTGTTGCCATAGTACCTATAACAGCTCTACCGACGTTAAATCCAGATTGTATAAGCTCCAGTCTGCCGATTTCAGGTTTCTTTTCTTTAACTTCTTTCATGGAAGCTGAGACATCCATGGATATATCCATTGCAGCTCCAGATGCACCCAAAATAACAGCAGCATAGAAAATATGTTGTATATTCAAATCAAAGTGACCGCTAAATATGAGTGTTTCTACATAAGGCTGTGTCATACCAAATAATCCAAGCTGACTACCAAAAATAAGGATAAGGATAATGGTAATGAGCAAGCCTGTAATTGTGCCTAAAAAAGCACCGACTGCATTTCTAGTTATTCCTGCTACAGAGAAAATAATAATAGCCGATAACAGTAGTAATGTGATTGTGGTTAGTATTAGAGGATCTTGACCAGCTAATAAGCCTTTTATCAATACATACCAGAGAATATACAAACTGGCAACAAATGAAAAAATTGCTTTCACACCTACAAACCTTGCATAACCTATTAATAATACAACAAATAAAAGAAATAATATTAATAGTGTATCTTGTCTATGTAAATCAATTGCTTTTGCCTGTTGGATTTGATTATCATTTACCAGTAAAGCAACAATAATTTTATCATCCACATCATAAAAATTATCTAAATCAAGTTTACCTAAAAGAGTATTAACTGCTTCTACTTCTTCTCCTTTAAATTCACCGTTAAGTATTTTAACCTGTAATTTCTGAAAACCAATTTTTGAAAGTCCAGATTGTATAACTTCATCATTATTAACAGTCAATACATTTGCTTTAACCTCATAGTTATTATCATTGTTTTCTGTTTTAGATGGCTGATAGAGAAATAAAATAAAAATAAATGCAATAGCTATTACAAAGAATATGGTTGTTGCGTACTTTTTCATTTAATCACCACTTTGTATAAGGATAAGGAAAACGACAAGCGTTTTCCTTTTTTACTGTGCCTTACTATTTTGTTAATTCAAAATCCATTAATTTAGCCATTGTTCTAGCAACTTCTGTATTGTCTTTGAATCCACCGAATACTTCAGCACCTGTACCATGAGCTGACATTGGAATGGCTGTACCTGTATGAGCATAAGTTGTCCATTGAACATTAGCTCTCTCTGATAAAATGTGTGATGCTTCCATAGCTAAAGGATTGTAACTAGCATATAAAGCTTTTGCAGTATCTTCATCTTCGTTATCAATAATATCCATTGCTTTTTCTAGTCTTGATTTTTCATTATCTGTTAGATCTTTTAAACCAAAGTTTTCTGCAAGATAAGTGTAGATAGCTGCTCTATCTCCATCATATACACCTTGTAATACATCGGCTACAGAAACTTTAACATCAAATAAGTTGTTCATTTTCAAGAAATAGTTAGTACCGAATCCTAAGCCCATACCACCTGTTTCATGGTCTCCAAGAGAAACGAGAAGTGTTTCTTCAGGATGTTTCTTATAAAACTCATAAGCTACTTTTACAGCATCATCATAAGCTAATGTATCTAAGATAGTACCAGAAGCATCATTTGCATGACACGCATGGTCAATTCTTCCTGCTTCAACCATTAAGAAGAATCCATCCTTATCTTGAGATAAAACATCAATACCTTTTTTAACCATATCTGCAAGAGAAGGAACGTTGTTTTCTGTATTTATTCTATCAATTTCATAAGGAATATGAGAATAAGTAAAGGTAGCAAAAACTTTATTAACTTTGGTCATATCTGTTGCCATAAAATTCTTAGCACCGTTTTTACCATAATAAGTAGTGTAACCTTTGTCTGCAAACTCTTTGAAAAGGTTTCTATCATCTTCTCTTTTTGATTTAATTGTTTTGCCCATTGCATCTGTTTGAGACTCAGTCCAACCTTGAGGCAAGAAATATCTTAATCCTCCACCTGCAAAGAAATCAACGTCACTTTCAACAAATGAAGCTGCAATTTCGCTTTCATTATTTCTGTTGGCATTATGTGCAGCAAAAACTGCTGGTGTAGCATGAGTTAAACGAGTTGTTGAAATAAGACCTGTAGCCATTCCAGCATCCTCTGCGCATTCTATAAGTGACTTAACTTTTGTGCCATCTGGTTTTTGAGAAATAACACCATTATTGGTCTTATGACCAGTAGCTAATGCTGTTCCTGCTGCTGCAGAATCTGTAACCAATGTATCAGCAGAGTGAGTAGTATTGAAGCCTGCAACATCAAAAGTATTGATTGTTAGCTTAGCTGACTTGTTACCTGTTTTTTCTTGAAGATAATATTCAGCAAACTGTCTCTGAGATGCACCTAATCCGTCACCGATTAAGTAAAAAACATATTTTGGTTTACTGCTTGTACCAGAAGCTGATTCAGCTTTAGCAGAAGTATTTACTAAAGATGTCATTAAAGCAACTGTTAATAATAAAACTGAAATTCTTTTCATTATGATGTTCATTGTATTGCCTCCTTATTTATATTTCACCACTATATAGTAAAGGCAGTATCTTAAATGAAAGTTAAGGTGTTGTTAAATATTTGTAAGGATAAGTAAAATTTGGTAATATGGAGTGAATTAAGAGCTTTTTAGAGCTTGATAGAGTTTAATTAACAAGAAGGAAATAAAAAAGTAGAGATTCTACCTATCTCTACTGTAATAGATTAGAGGTGCCAATTTAAAGATAATAAGCTTGGTTTAGTCATCGTCTTCAAAATCAAATTTATCTAAATCTGTTTCAAATTGCTCTAAATCAAGATCGAGTATTCCTTGGTCTTCAGGCTCTTCCTGAGGATAGGATAATACATTCATTTTGGTTAATCCCGAAACCTCTGCTTCTACTTCATATTCAATTTGAATTGCAACTGTAGGCACACCAGTCTTTTTGATAATCATGCTACCAACAACTTCAGGTTTTCTTGTGAAAGAAACTGCTATGTTTTTGATTAGTTTTTTATTACTTAGTTTCATGGTTGAATCATAGCATTGTACAGGTATAATATCCGAGAGTTTAACTTGACTTTTGGTAACCTGCGTGTCTCCATCAATCTCGTACCATGTATGGAGTTCAAGTTTACCTACGGATTTAACATTAATGGTAGCATCCGTAAAGCTTTCGAATTTTGCGGTATCGATCTTAGTATCCTTGATTGTCGTACCTAATATTTTAGTTGGTAGTCCGTTTTTATCTGAATTGACATAAACTGTTGTTTGATTCTCTTTTTTAGAATGACCGAATACAGCATGCGTCACGATGGTTCTAACCATACCTTCATAATTTCCTTGTGCAGACATGAATCACATCTCCTTTATTGCAGCTGAAAGTATCCCTTTTTATAGTTATATAATATTCTTATGGTATTTAAACGTGCGTATAGAAAAAAATTAATTACTTCTCTTACACCTATAGACAACATATAGTGATATTAAGAATGATAGTGTTTTATCTTGCATTATTATTCCAAGAGCATGAAATCACAGTTTTTAGTAGACAGCATGAGACATAGGTTGATTTTGAAATTAAGGATAGAATAAGACACATTCGATTGCCAGCACAATCACAAAAGGAGTATATCGTAGTTAGCTAGGGTTCATTATGAGGCTATGGCAGCTGGTCTACCAATAATAACCAAAGGGTGAATAGTCTTAGCTGTTAATACTATTCACTCTTTCTGATCACTTTACGTGGGAAAGCTGTTTCCTTATTAAATTGAGCCGCCTACAGTAAAGTATAGGATACCATCATCTTCTGGATCTCTATCCGTTAAGAAATTTCTACCATCTATAATCATAGGTATTCTCATATGTTTTAATATAAATCTAAAATCAAGATCATGGAATTCTTCCCACTCTGTACATAAGATAAGGCAGTGAGCACCATCAATACTATGATATAATTCTTCAAAGTACTGAGCTTTAGGACATATTTTTTGGGCATTTTTATTTCCTATTGGATCATAAACCCTAACTTGGGCACCTAGCTCTATGAGTTTATTAATAATCGCAATGGATGGAGCGTCCCGTACGTCATCTGTCTCAGGTTTAAACGTTACACCAAGAATGGTAACAATTTTACCTTCCATTTCTTCCCAATGATTCAATAATAGTTTTACAGGCTTTAATTTCTGTGATTCATTGATTTCTATAGCGCTCTGAACGATTTTTAATTGAATTTCATAGTGTTCGGCGATTTTAACTAAGGCACGTGTATCTTTAGGAAAACAAGATCCTCCGTATCCAATACCAGCTTTAAAAAACTCTGGAGATATCCTATGATCTAATCCAAGGGCATAAGCTATGACTGCTATATCTGCATGGGTTTTACTGCATAGATTCGCTATATCGTTAATAAAAGATATTTTGGTAGCTAAAAAAGCATTAGCAGCATATTTAATAAGCTCTGAAGTCTCTGGTGTTGTATAGATTTTTGGACTAACGAATGGGTCATAGATCTGCTTTAATATGGCTTTTGCTTTATCTGATTCACAGCCAAGCACAATTCTATCTGCATATTTAAAATCATGAATGGCTTTACCTTCCCTTAAAAATTCAGGATTGGAGACAACATCAAATAGCTCTTTCGAAACCCCTTTTTCTAATAGAGTCTGTGTTATATGTTTTTGTGTACCTATAGGTACAGTACTTTTATTAATAATAACTGCATAGTGGTCAAGATGTTTTGCGAGGCTGTCTACAATAACATTTGATTGAGACATATCAACATGACCATCTTCTAAAGCAGGTGTACCAACGGCAATATAAAGGACATCGCATGTCTTTATTGCTGTGGCAATATCTGTACTAAAAGTAATTGTTTTGCTATTTAAGCATTTATCTAATAGTTCTTCTAATCCTTCCTCGTATATGGGTGGAATTCTATGATTGAGCTTATTTATCTTTAATTCATCCTTATCGACACATACAACCGTATGATCCATATCTGCAAGTACCAATGCTGTAATTAAGCCTACATATCCTGCACCAATGACACTTATTTTCAAGTCATTAACCTCCATTACTTTATGCAAAACTTTTGCTTGTCTTGCGAGCTTTCTACTTCATCATATGTTTGCTGATCCTAATAGTGACACTCACGATGGATCTCAAATAGATTACTATGGTCAAATGAATGACATGCATCATATAATGATGTAAGGACAAAAAATATTAAAGGAGTGTTAAGGATGGGTGATGCATGTAAATGGGATATTCTTCAACTGATTACATCTCAGATTTTCAAAGACTGTAATGAATTAGCTATATCTAATATGGCTCAGGTACAGGCTGCTATCAATATTCTGGTATCTAACAACATCCCGTTTGTGCTTCAGTTTACTGAAGGATCCAGAGGTATAGCTGCCTTTATTACTTTGCTCATCCAAATAACGCCAACAACAACTATTTCAAAAATATTTCAGCTAGAAGAAGGGTTGATAAGACTTTAACATTTATCAGATAATCTTTACTTTACATTGGGGTATTGTTTGATTACACTAATAGTAGTATTAAATTTGGGAGAGGTCCTTTCATTATGGTTGGGATTTATGTTATGATCATTCTGATAGTAATCCTATTGATTGGGCGTATCTTCTTATCTAACCGAGCTTTTAATCCTAGAACATTAACATCCGAAGAAACCCTGCAAAAGGAAATTGATGAAAGGAACAATGATTACGAGACTTTTTAATTTTTTTATTCATGGGGATAAAAGACGATTATGTACCTAAAAAATCTACATTGCTCAAGATGCAGAGCATGTGGAATCTTACATTAAGAATTCGAATGAGTATGAAAACAAAATTTATGAGTTTTTAGATGAAATTGGTTATTGATAAGAAGGGGAAAGAATATGAAAAATAAAAAAACCATTGTAATTGCTCATAGAGGAGCCTCTGCTTTAGTAGGTCTTGATAATACCATTGAATCTTTTGAAAAAGCTATTGAAATAGGTGCTGATGCTATAGAATTTGACGTTAGGCGTACCATGGATGGAAAGCTCATCACTTTTCATGATGAAGGGATTGATGGTATACCTATTGCAAATTTAACCTATCAAGCGTTATTGGATAAAACACAATCTAAAGGGTATAAAGTACCAACGGTTGAAGATGTCCTGAAATTAAGCGTTGGGAAGATTAAATTAGATATTGAACTAAAAGAATCTGGTTATGAAGCTGAAGTTGTGAAGCTAGTGAAAAAATATTTAACTTATGATACTTATTACATGAAATCATTTTTAGATGATACAGTGGCAGCCATCAGTAAGCTGGATCCCAATATACATACAGGACTACTGTTAGGTGTAGGTAATCCTAAATATGGCATATTAACACGGATTGCTGAGCTTTTTCCGGGCTATAGACTCAGAAAAGCAAAGGCTAACTTTGTAGCCCCACATTATAGGCTGCTTAAGTTGAACTTCTTAAAAAGAATGAAAAACTATCCAGTCTATGTTTGGACAGTTAATAATGAAAGCATTATGAAGAAGCTGATAAAACATCGTGTAGAAGGAATAATAACCGATCGTCCAGATAAGGCGATAAAATTGCTGTAAGTTATATTTGTAAATTCATATATTGAACTTGTGTTTTATATTATAGTCATATGTTTAATATTGTAGTCATAAGTAAAATGAGTATTATTAAGATTAAGATAGATACCTCTTAATAAAAAACGTACAATAGTATAATAATAAATATATCTATACGAGTATAGAATCGCCTTTTTATATAAAGGGTGGTTCTATATTTTTAAGATTCAATTTTTGTAACATATGTTACTGACTATATTTTAATTGTAGATATAATGATAGATAGATGATGAATATTAACTATTGGTCTATATACATTAAGGAGGTTTTACTATGTCAAAAAATTATGTAACTATAGATAGTACTATTTTTGATATTACAGAAAAATATCCAGAAACCATTGAGCTTTTTATTTCCATAGGTTTCGAGACGCTGAAGGATGAACAGTTAAGAAAAACCTTTGGAAAATCCATTGATCTTAAGACCGCTTTAAGCTTAAAGCATATCGATAGTGAGGGCTTTATGCAGAGACTCAGTCAAGTAATAGAAGAGGATGGAAAAGAAGCGGTAAAAGAGGATAGAAATAGTATACGAGTAGAAGGTATCTTACCATGCCCGATTAAAATTCCTCTGATCGATGCTTTTAATGAGTGGTTAGATGGTCAAGAAAAAGAACTGAAATCATCTTTATATTATGATTTAAAGGCTGCTTCTCAAGGTATTGATTGGTTGAGAGAATGTATGGAAGGTGAGGATAATCCAGATAGAATTCCAGATGTTTTTATGTCCGCAGGATTTGATTTATTTTTTGATAAAGCTCTAATCGGGAGATTTAAGGACGCTGGTATTTTTGAAGATATTACAGATCTTCAACACTTTAATATCGACTTTGAAAATGATAGTATTGACTTAAGAGATCCTATGGGGCAATATTCTATGATAGGTGTTGTGCCTGCGATATTCTTAGTTAATACCGAGGAATTGAAGGGTAAGCCGATACCTAGAAGCTGGTCGGACCTTTTAAAGCCTGATTATGAAAATAGCATTAGTCTTCCAATGTCAGATTTAGATTTGTTTAATGCTATTCTCTTAAATATTTATAAATCCTATGGTGAGGAAGGTATCGTCAAGCTGGCTAAAAATCTATTTAAGAGTATGCATCCAGCTGAAATGGTTCACTCCCATAAGCAAGCGGGTCATAGACCTGCTGTTACCATTATGCCATATTTTTTTTCAAAAATGGCAAAGCAACGAGGTCCTATGAAAGCAGTATGGCCGTTGGATGGTGCTATTATCAGTCCTATATTTTTGTTAAGCAAAAAGAATAAGAAAAAGCAACTAAAACCTATCGTTGATTTCTTTGCATCAAAAGAAGTTGGAGAAATATTAGCCTACACAGGTAAATTCCCTAGTGTTCATCCTCAAGTAGACAATATGCTGTCTAAAGAACATTCTTATATTTGGCTGGGATGGGACTTCATTAATAAGCATGATATAGGAGAGTTGATACGCGATTGCATGAATATTTTTAAGAATGTAGTATGAAGTTAAGACTAGGAAAGGAGCATGATTATGAATGTTGTTACAATCGCAGGACCACCGTCATCTGGTAAAACAGCAGTTATATTGAAGACGGTTCATGCTATGAAAAATAGAGGGATTCGGGTTGGTGTTGTAAAATTTGATTGCTTGTATACGGATGATGACAGTCTTTATGATAAGGCTGGTGTTCCAGTAAGAAAAGGTTTATCTGGTGCACTCTGCCCCGATCATTATTTCGTTAGTAATATAGAAGAAGTCGTGCAATGGGGGATTAAAGAGAAGCTGGATTTACTCATTACGGAAAGTGCTGGTTTATGTAACCGATGTTCTCCTCATATTAAAGGGATTACAGCAGTTTGTGTTTTGGATAACTTAAGTGGAATTAACACACCTAAGAAAATAGGACCTATGTTAAAGTTTGCTGATATTATCGTTATAACTAAAGGAGATATTGTCTCTCAAGCTGAAAGGGAGGTCTTTGCTTCTAGAGTTAGAACCGTTAATCCTAAAGCAATTACGATGCATATGAATGGGTTAACAGGTCAAGGTGCTTATGAATTTAGCACAGTACTATATAACGAAGAACAAAATATTCAAACCGTCAAAGGCAAACAGTTGAGATTTTCAATGCCTTCAGCCATGTGTTCTTATTGTCTAGGTGAAACTAGAATTGGAGAGGCGTATCAGTTGGGAAATAGAAGAAAAATTAAACTAGGTGATGATGATGTTAAGTAAAGATATACTAGCAAAGATGAAGATTCAATCGATGATAGACCAGTACCCCTTTATAGTTTCTTTCTTAAAAGATAATCAGTTAGATATTGCTGGTTATGAAGAAGAGACGTGGTATCATTTTCTTAGTTCAATGAGTGAACAAACAAAAGAAGAACAGACAATTGATACAGATAATTTAATGGAGGCTTCTGTCGCTTATATTAATGAAATGCTTCGTTTTTTAGGGTTGGATGAAGAGAGTACGGTTCAATCTCTAACCATCATTGCTGGGAAAGATAAAGACGGTAGATCTGAAGGATTTGACAGGATTAAGATTAATAAAAGTGAGATAGTCTCTATAGTAGGACCAACAGGCTCTGGTAAAAGCCGCTTACTGGCTGATATTGAATGGACAGCAAGTAAAGATACACCAACCGATAGAGCTATACTTATCAATGATCAGACACCCGACAAAAAGTGGAGGTATTCCACTGGTAATAAACTGGTTGCACAGCTTTCTCAAAATATGAATTTTGTTATGGATCTATCGGTGCAGGAATTCTTAGAGCTGCATGCTCAAAGCCGTTTAGTGGAAAACGAAAAGGAGACCATTCAAAGGATTATAGAAGCTGCTAACAAACTGGCAGGTGAAAGCTTTGACTTAGATACCCCTATAACTAGTTTAAGCGGTGGGCAATCTAGAGCGTTGATGATTGCTGATACTGCTATTTTAAGTACTTCTCCCATTGTATTAATTGATGAAATTGAAAATGCAGGTATAGATAGAAAGAAAGCGCTTAATTTATTAGTCAGCAGTGATAAAATAGTTCTAATGGCAACTCATGACCCTATACTAGCTCTAATGGCAGATAAACGTATTGTCATTAAAAATGGTGGTATTAATAAGGTGATAGAAACCAATGAAGAAGAAAGACGTATGCTAACTGAGCTTGAAAAAGTGGACAGGATGATGCAGAACTTAAGAAATCATCTAAGACTAGGTGAACAGCTTAAGCTAAACTTACTAGATAGGAATTTATAAGTGTGATAACCTACTCAGCATTCCAACCATACCTTTTACTCATTTTACTGGAGATCTAGAGCATCTCACCAGTAATTCTTATATCAGTAATTATAGGCAGGCAAAACCTCTTTGCCTGTCTTTAGTATTTTTAGAATAAGAATTAAGAATCCTATGACTTATTTAGAAATTATGTTATGATAAAGTCATTGAAGCCAAATGTCCATTCTTATTATGCAGTAGACCTAATACTATTACTGTTTAAATTACATGATATTAAATCAAATTTATAGTTTTATAGTTTAGAAGTATGAGGTGAATAATATGGAAACAAGATTTGAAGATATTGTCAATAAAGCATAGGAAAGAAGCGTTTAACCATATGGCCGTATCACTGCTTACAAGGGACAGATGGAGCATCATTAGAAAATCAATTACATAATATGCTCTATCTTTTCTCAGTTGCTAAGAAAAAAGACCTATACCCCATTGTAAAAGGACAAGATCCACTATCAGAAATGTATGGCATCATAAAACCAGATTACGATAAAAAGCAATCTATAAACATGGATTTGCTTAACATGATTGAAAAATATGATAAGATTGTTATAGCAGGAGAAGCCAAATCTCATTGTGTATTAGAAAGTGCTAGACAAATAGCAGCGTATTTTAAAGAAGAACGCAATTGTATAAAGGATATATATATCCTTGAAGATTGTATGTCTACCATTCCTGGCTATGAAACAAGTACAGAAGAAGCCTTTGCTGAGCTTGAGACAACTTATCATATGCATATAGTAAAATCAACCGTTCTGCAATTATAATTGCTTAATCCATAAGACTAGCTGCATTAATATAAGATTCTAATGTTATAGTAAAATATAAGAACTACTAATTGGTAGTTCTTTTTTTGCTCAAAATCTCTCATTGGTAACGTAAGTTACAGAATTTATAATTTCCACATGATATACTTAGTTCAGTGGTTAAGAAAACACGAAAATGACATCAAGTATGTTCAATGATAATTCTAAAATACGAAAGTGAGGTTATGAAAACTATGTTTTGTTATCAATGTCAAGAAGCTGCAAAGGGTACAGGCTGTACAGTAGCAGGCGTATGTGGGAAAACTGAAGAGGTAGCCAATCTTCAAGATTTGCTTATTTACACGGTTAAGGGACTTTCAATATTAGCTAATAAAGGAAGAGAAACTATTGAATTAAAGAAACTCGATCATTACATCATGAGAGCTTTATTTATGACCATAACCAATGCTAATTTTGATGCTGCTGAATTTGTTTCAACCATAAAGCAGGGCTTCTCTCTTAGAGAAGAAATAATAGATGTACTTAAAGATAAAGGGTATACCTTAGATAATTTACATGATAGCGCTGTATGGTATGCTGATTCAGATAAAGCTATTTTAGTAAAAGCTGAAAGTATGAGTGTGGGTGTATTAGCTACTGAGAATGAAGATGTCCGTTCACTAAGAGAATTGATTATTTATGGTCTTAAAGGTATGGCGGCATATGCCTATCATGCATATAATTTAGGAAAAGAAAATGATGATATTTATGCTTATATCACTAAAGCCTTAGAAGCAACTTTAGACGACTCACTTAGTGCAGATGATCTTATAGCATTAACATTAGAAGCAGGAGAATTCGGAGTAACAACTATGGCTATGTTAGATAGTGCTAATACGGAAGCGTATGGTAATCCAGAAATAACAGAAGTCAATATTGGCGTGAGGGACAATCCAGCTATTTTAATATCTGGTCATGATTTGAGTGATTTGGAACAATTGTTGAAGCAGACAGAAGGCACTGGCGTAGATGTCTATACCCATTGTGAGATGTTACCAGCTCACTATTATCCAGCATTTAAGAAATACGATCATTTTGTGGGTAACTATGGTAATGCTTGGTGGAAGCAAAAAGAAGAGATGGAAAGCTTTAATGGACCAGTTATTTTCACAACCAATTGTATTGTACCACCAAGTAAATCATATATTGACCGTGTCTATACAACAGGTGCATCAGGATTTCCTGGATGTCCACATATTGAAGAAAATGAAGATGGATCAAAAGATTTTTCTGAGATTATTGAAAAAGCTAAAAATCTTCCAGCACCTACAGAAATTGAAACGGGTAAAATAGTTGGAGGCTTTGCTCATGCACAGGTACTAGCTTTGGCTGATAAGGTTGTAGATGCGGTTAAGTCTGGTGCTATTAAGAAATTTGTTGTTATGGCAGGATGCGATGGTAGAATGAAATCTCGATCCTACTATACAGAGTTTGCTGAGAAGTTACCTAAGGATACGGTTATACTAACGGCTGGCTGTGCTAAATATCGTTATAATAAGCTTAATCTAGGAGATATAGGTGGTATACCAAGAGTATTAGACGCAGGACAATGCAATGATTCTTATTCCTTAGCGGTTATTGCTCTTAAACTAAAAGAGGTCTTTGATCTAAATGATATTAACGAACTACCTATCGTTTATAATATTTCGTGGTATGAGCAAAAGGCGGTCATTGTTTTATTAGCACTGCTCTATTTGGGAGTTAAAAATATCCATTTAGGTCCAACACTTCCAGCATTCTTATCACCTAATGTGGTAAATGTGCTTGTTGAAACATTTGGAATAGGTGGAATCACAACTGTTGATAACGATATCCAGCAAATGATAGGTTAGCAAAAAATAAAGAATTTCATGAGTATGAAAAACAGAGTTGTAGATACAACAAGTTAAGCTATAAAATCAGTTTAGTGGATTTTATAGCTTTTTTTGATTATTATGTATTTAATAATATTAGTAGATAGCTATTCTTCCTAATGTCCATTTTTGAGTTTGATTTGACTAGCATAGACGATTTGATGTGTAGGTGATATTTTCTATTATGCATCTTTTATTAATCCAGAAGGTATGATATTCTTATTGTGTATCAAAGAACAGAGGCTTAAGTGAATGAAATTAATACAAGAAGGAGTGCTTACAATACATTCTAATTCTATTATAGGATTATTGTAGAACTGCTTTCTGAAGATAACGACATAATTTAAGGAGAGATTATATGAATTATATGGAAGTTTACCAACAATGGCTAGAGGTTGCAGATGAAAAAACAAAAGCTGAGCTTGAATCCATTAGGGATGATAGAAGCGAAATTGAAGATCGTTTCTATCAATCTCTTGAATTTGGAACGGCAGGTCTTCGTGGTAAATTAGGTGCTGGAACTAATCGCATGAATTTTTATATGATAGGAAAAGCAACTCAGGGTATTGCAAACTATATCCGTTCTAAAGGACAGAGCTATATGGAGCGTGGTGTAGCAATTGCTCATGATTGCCGCCATTTTTCCGATGAATTTGCTGCTTATGTTGCTGAAATTATGGCAGCTAATGGGATTAAGGCTTTTTTATTTGAATCATTGAGACCAACACCAGAGCTTTCCTTTACCATAAGAGAGTTAAATACAGCTTCAGGTGTTATTATTACAGCCAGTCATAACCCAAAAGAATACAATGGCTATAAGGTTTACTGGGAAGACGGTGCTCAAGTATTAAGTCATATAGCTAATGGTATGACAGAAGAAATCAACCGTGTGGACATGTTTGATAGTGTTAAGAGATTACCTTTAAATCAAGCTATTGAAGCAGGACTTGTAACTATACTTGGTGAGGAGATGGACAGCAAATATCTAGAAAAAGTTAAAGATTTAAGTATTTATGATGATGAAAATGTGGATAAGTCGGTTAGTGTTGTCTATACTCCTTTAAATGGTGCTGGCAGTGTATTAGTACAGCGAGTGCTGCGTGAAAGAGGGTTTGAAGGTATTCATGTTGTACCTGAACAAGAAATGCCAGATCCTGATTTTACAACAGTTGGCTATCCTAACCCAGAAGATCCAAAAGCCTTCAGATACTCAGAGAATCTTGGGAAAAAAGTTGGGGCTGAGCTTCTTATTGCAACTGACCCAGACTGTGATCGTCTAGCTATTGAGGTTCTTGATAAGAAAGGTGAGTATATTCCGCTAAACGGGAACCAGATTGGTGCTATTTTACTCAAATATATTGTCGAAGGTCTGTATCAAACAGGAAAACTTCCTAAAAATCCAGCTATGGTCAAATCTATTGTGACTGGAGATTTAGGAAAGGCAATCTGCGAATCGTATGGTGTAACTACCTTTGAATCTTTAACAGGATTTAAAAATATATGTGGACGAATCCCTGAGCTAACTGAAAAAGGTTATCAATACATTTTTGGTTATGAAGAAAGCATAGGCTATGCGACAGGTACAATAGTAAGAGATAAAGACGGTGTAAGTTCATCTATGTTATTATGTGAAGCGGCAGGTTATTATAAAAAACAAGGTAAGAACTTGCTGGATATATTAAAGGATATTTATGAAAAGTATGGATTCTATAAAGAAAAACAAATTTCTATCATCTTAGAAGGAATTGATGGACAGAGACGTTTTGGGCGTATTATGGAACATTACCGAAGCAACTACTTAACCGAATTTGGATCTAAAAAAGTTGCGAAGGTGATTGACTATCTTAACGGCTACGAAGATATTCCTAGTTCAAATGTTCTCAAATTCATATTAGATGATGGTAGCTGGTATGCACTAAGACCCTCAGGAACAGAACCAAAAATTAAAATCTATATCTATACCAAAGCACCAACGGATTTAGAAGCTAGACAAAATGTAGAATTGATAGAGCGTTTAGTTCTTGAAAAAATAGATACCATAGAATAACCAACTATTAAGAAGAGTAGATTCATTTCAGTATAATTTTTAATAGTCAGGAAATTAGTAAGGAATGTATATGCAGTTTAGTAAGATATGGTATAATAAATAGGAAAATTTATAATTGGAGGGTTGATATGAATAAAAGAAATTTGTTTGGGATTTTTGTTGTTTTGATTGGTGTGCTTTTTTTACTAGATACTTTAGGTTATAGTGATTTTGGAGATATTATAGGTACTTATTGGCCGATGGTATTAATTATTTTTGGAGTAATCAATCTATTTGACAAGTCAAGTGCTAAAATTTATGGTATGATTGCACTTATTTTGGGAATTGCATTTCAATTAACTAACCTTAATTATTTTGAAGATATTAATATCTGGAACTTAATTTGGCCTATTATTCTTATTCTTATTGGTGTTTGGTTGTTGGTTCCTAAAAAAAAATATAGTGATAGAGTATCATCAACTAATACACTGAATAATTTTGCCTTGTTTTCAAGTGCCAAAGTTTTAAACCAATCTCATGATTTTGCAGGCGGTGATTTGGTAGCTATTTTTGGTGGTATTGATGCTGATCTAAGGAATGCTAATATTTCAAGTACAAAGCCTGCCATTATAGATGCTATGGTTGCTTTTGGAGGTGTCGATATTATTGTTCCTGTGGATTGGAAGGTACAAGTTAAAGGAATTCCTCTTTTTGGTGGATGGAGTAATAAAACCCAAAAAAACAACATCTCTAGTGATGATCCACCTGTATTAATTGTAAAAGGATTGGTTATGTTTGGCGGATTAGAGATTAAGCATAGACTTGATTAGGTCTTAGCCTTAATGCAATAAAATTATTAACGAATGGATATACTTAATATAAGACTATAATGAACATCTGAAAGGGAGTGGATACATGTTGAGGTTCATTGAAAATTTCCTAGCATCCGATTTTTGGCTAGATTTTATGGGAATATTTCAATTTTTAGGTTTTTTTGCTGGAATCGGTATTGCCATGATTGAAGCATTTTTTCCTCCACTCCCATTATCTGTTTTTGTTACCATAAATATTGCTGCTTATGGATTTTGGAAAGGTTATTTAGCATCATGGATTGGAACATGTCTTGGTTCATTCATTGTATTTTATCTTATCAAACGATTAGGCTATAAAAAATTTAGTCAATATATGCTTAAGCATAAAAGGCTCAGTCACATATTTCTTTGGATCAATGAAAAGGGAGCTCTTCCTATTTTCTTTCTTTTTGCAATTCCTTTTACGCCTTCGTTTATTGTATGTGGGATATCTGCTTTAGCTGGTGTTAGCATGAAAGAATACATTTATGCTTTAATTTTTGGTAAAATGATTACGATACTTTCTATTAGTGTTATTGGTTATAATATCGTAGAATTTGTTCATCGTCCTATATTATCCTCAATACTAATTATACTCACCCTTGGATTATCTTATGTTGTTAAGAAACTCATTCAGAGATACAAGGCAAATTTTATTAAAGATAAGACCATAGAACTTAAAGATAGGAAAAAAAAAGCGGCTTAGAGTAAGCCTTATACGATGCTCTGCTATCGGGTATTTATTAATATTTAAAGAAGGTGATAAAATGAAAAGCAAGTGTGCAGGTATCATTTTATTATTGTTTTTTTGCTTAATTATTGTAGTTGGATTTCAATTGAATGATATAAAGGCAGAATATGAAACTGGATTAATGGATAAAATGGCAGTCGTTTGTGCTAGAGATTATTTTTCTAAAGCTAATGAAATAGATACGATTGAGGATAACATAGTAGTTATTAAAAAAAGAGATCTTCATGACAAGTATTTAATGCATGTATCCTATGATTTAAGCAAAAGCAAAGATAAAATAAAGGAAGAATACTTAATGGTTCTTCAAATATTAGATGTTTATGGTCAATATGCTTATTATCCTAACGCATTAATAAAGGTAGAAGATGATTATGATTTAGCAGAAAAACAAGCTATGTCATTAAATTACTGGAATATTGATATAAAATAAAAAGGGGCTGTTTTTAAGACAACACCCTTTTTTAATTTAATTTATAAATTTATAGTTTAGATTAACTATAGAAACAATGATTATCAATTTTTTTATAAAATGCTCTGTTTCTTATAATCCAAGAGTTACCTGCAATTCTTGGATTACAAAAGTAAAGGCATTTTTCAATATTATTTTTACCTGATAAGGCTTGTTTAGCAGCATCAATACTTTCAATAGATGGCGCATTATAGATACTGCCATTAATAATTGGTGTAAACTGAACGCCATATTTTTTGTCAAATATAACGCCTTTTATTGTATTTGGAAATTGACTATTGTTACGTCTATTAATAACAACGTTAGCAACAGCTAGCTTGCCATCATAACTTTCACCACGTGCTTCTGCTTCTACAATTCTTGATAACCAGTAAACATCTTCCTGTGAATAGTGAGAACTTGAATGAATTGTAATAACGTTTTGATTTTTATTCCACTGTACGTTATAACCAAGCACATCCGTGATAAACTGTGCAGATACAAAGGTTCTGCCTTGATATAGTTCTATTGGTTTTTTTAAACGAATTTTTTTGTTGTTAACAATCACTTCATTGGAGTTAATGGATAATGTAATTTGTTGTGTACCAATCTCCATATAAACCATTTTTGTATAAGCATACCATTGAATTTTCTTAGCTTTCATAGCTTCTCCAATAAATCGAATAGGCACAAAAATACTACTGTTTTCTATTAAGCATGGAACATCGGGACTTAATTTACTGCCATTAACATAAATGTTGATATAGGAAGCTGTTTTTTGGTTAGCTGGTGTATGAAATACTTGCTCTGCGTGAGTTGTTGAAGTATTTAAACATACAATAGCAATCATAACATATATAATTTTTTTCATAATTTTCACCTCATAATTGTTATTCATAACCACTCCAGTTGAGTAGAAAATATAGGAAATGGCTTAATGCATAGGTATGGTAATAGCCTATTTTTTATGGATAGTCTTAATTTTTAACTAAAAAGTCAAAAATTATACATTTATATTTCATTTAGATTTATATTTATACTAGAGATAAAGAGATGACATGTATAAAAAACCTATTTCTTTGTTTCAAATATAGAATTGAATAACTGGGCAACTCAAAAAAAGCCGAATGATTGAAAAAAGGGGAAGAATCATATATAATATGAGTATAGTAAAATGGCATATAATTCCAATACTAAAGAGTTACATTCTATGGAGGTAGAAGACAATGCTTGTTAGATTTAAGGATTGGAAAATTAAGAAAAAGATTCTTGGTGGTTTTTGTGGGATTATTTTATTGTTTATCCTATTTGCTGCTTCTGCCTATTTATCGCTTCAAGAGATAAATAATCATAAAATACCTCTAATTGAACATGTAGAAGATGTCTATAGAATAACCTTAGAAATGAGAAAAAATGAAAAGGATTTCTTTCTTAGGGATACTATAGATACAGATTTCTTTGAAACAGGGAGCAGCTCAAATATCAATCAGTTCATGCTAAACTATAATAAGCTTATAGAAAAGATGGAGTGGATCAAAAAAACAAATATTATTTATAGTAATGAAGATAATATTAAAAATCTCGATCAGATGATAGACTTATCAACGAAATATCATGATTGTTTTCTTGATGTAGTAAATAGAATTAAAGATAAAGGTTTTAAAGACTATGGATTAATTGGAGAACTAAGAGATGCTTCTCATAATATTGAGAATATGATCGAACATTTGCCTAACAATGAAAGTATATTCATCTTGCTTTTACAGGCTAGGCGGGCAGAAAAAGACTATTTCTTAAGAAAAGACATTCAATATGCTGCTAAATTAAATGATATTGTAACTCAGTTTAAAACTACATTAAAAGAGCAAAATTATAATGAAGAGATCATTTCTAATATTGAAGCATCTATTGAAGTGTATCAAAACCATTTTAATCTTGTGGTCGCTATAGATGAAGAGATTGGTCTTAAAGAGACAGAAGGATTAACAGGAGTTTATAGAAATCATATCCATGATTTTGAACCTCTTAGAGATCAAGTGAATGAAAGCATTATTCATACTATCAATACAGATGCAGAAAAAGATGTGAAGAAAATGATTTTAACATTAACGATAACCATCGTTATTGGGATTGTATTCGCAATTTACATATCACGACTCATAACTAAACCCATACATACAATGGTACATAGAATTCAAGTAATTGCTTCGGGGGATTTAACAGAAAGCATTGAGATAGATTCAAAGGATGAAATAGGACACTTTACTCAATCTATAAAGCTTATGCAGGATAGTTTAAAAAAGTTGGTTAAAAAAGTTCTTAATAACTGTGATAAAGTATCAGTGTCAAGTCAGCAACTAGCTACAATCTCTGAACAAAACTCAATGATGTCACAAGAAATAACATCTACTATGGAGCAGTTAGCTATTGGAGCGGGAAATCAAAATAAGCAAATCATAACAACCAATACATTAATCGGTGATTTTATGCGTGTTATTCATACTGTTAATGAAAACGCTGAAAAGATGATGGATTTGTCTATGAATATATCCAAACATGCTAATTTAGGAAAAGAGGCTATCAGCACAGTAACAAAGCAAATGGATACAATTGATACAACGACAGAGCATTCAAAGATAGTCATTGAAGCTCTAAATAAAAAATCAGAAAAAATTGAGCAGATAGTAACAGTTATGTCTAGTATTTCAAAGCAGACCAATTTACTCGCACTAAATGCGGCCATTGAGTCAGCTAGAGCAGGAGAATATGGAAAAGGATTTGCTGTGGTGGCAGATGAGATTAGACAATTAGCAGAGCAATCTCAAGTATCCTCAAAAGAAATATATTCTCTTATTTATGATTTGCAGAATGATATATCTACAGTGGTTACTTCAATTAAAGATACGAGTGAAGAAGTATCTTTAGGAAAAAAGGTTGTCAATGAAACGGGTGTGACCTTTGAAAAAATATTATTATCCATAGCGTCAACCACATCAATAATGAATAAAGTAGGAGGTGGTATAGAGAGAATTTTGGATAATGGTGAAGAAGCTAAGAAATATGTAGAAGATATAGCTTACATGATTAATGCGTTTGAAGATAGCATAGAAAAAATAAGTGCTTCTGTTGAAGAGCAATTGGCATCTACTGAGGAAGTTTCAGGAACGGCTGAACATTTAGCTAGGGCATCAAAGTCTTTAAATCAATTAGTTAATAAATTTAAAATCAATTAAGTGGATAATAGGGATTTCTTTTCTTTAATGTTGTACCCCCTAAACTCATTCCTATTTTTAAAAAATCTTGACATTAACTATAAAGGGTGATATAATTCTCTTCGCTGACAAAAACGATGTTCAGCTAAAAAAATATTTTGTATTAATTATTAAAAAA
>JANQFZ010000035.1 GCA_028277605.1 Vallitaleaceae bacterium
CTCACGATGGACACCCTTGTCTTTGACTATGTGTTTCCCACTATCAAGGCACACTACGGTCTTGCACCGATTAGATTACGCCCATGCTGGGCAAACTAATAATAAAAGCTGACATTTGTCAGCTCTTTACTTTTTATTCTTATATCCCGAGATAATAATTAGAACAGATTTGCTCTAATTAATAGGTATATTTGAAACATTCCATTATTGGTTTAGTGTTAACTATTGATTGATTCTCTCAAAAACCATATCATATCCATCATTACCATAATTTAGAGATCGGTTCACTCTGCTAATTGTAGCTGTAGAAGCTCCCGTCTTCTCAGCTATTTCTAAGTAAGTATTTTGATCTCTTAACATCTTTGCTACTTGAAGTCTTTGAGCAAGTGAGTGAATTTCATTAACCGTACATACATCTTCAAAAAAAGCGTAACATTCATTCATATCTTTCAAACTTAAAATTGCTTCAAATAATCTATCCACTTCTTTTGATTTAATACTCTTACTCATAGTCTGTTTTTTCTCCTTTTATCATTATAGTCATATTTTAACATGATAAATTCTCACAGTAAAGAGTCTTTTTCATCACTCTTATTCATATTCACGGAGTATATTTATTCATAAGGCTACAAATCATCCATTGCTCTATTGATTTTTTTAAAACTGTTATCATATCTAGGTCTAGATACTTAATTCACTTGATTGCAAACCTAAACCATTGTACCATATGAAAACAGCTTTGTTAAGCTCTATCTTTTGATTTCCCCTTTTTTACATTTTACGAAAGATAGTCAAATTTTAGCTCATATAGATTATCAGTCCAAATATTAAAATCTATAAGATTATATATTAAGTTGCTGAGCTAAAAATTTTATTCAATAGCATTAATGTAATAACGTATAAAAAAATAAGCTGACACTTTATGGATTACCATTTTAGTATTATAAAAGCTAGTTAAAAATTTAGTCCATTATATATGAGATTTTTATTATACAAAGAAGCATGATATCTTACACATCGCATATGTTTTATAGAGACTGATTGGTATCTTTTAAGTTTGAATGCTCACTGATACAACCTAACTGGAATAAAATAAGATAGTAAAGTGTAAGGAGGCTTGTTGAATGAAAAAGTACATTAGCATTCTACTACTTATATCTTTAATCGCAAGTACAATACTCTCAGCATGTGGGAAAAAAACTCAATTAACAAAAGTAAGGCTTAATGAGGTTGTTCATTCCATTTTTTATGCACCACAATATGCCGCAATAGAAAAAGGGTTTTTTGAGGAAGAAGGACTTGAAATAGAGTTAACCACTGGCTGGGGTGCAGATAAAAGTATGACTGCATTACTTTCAAATAATGCAGATATTGCTCTCATGGGACCTGAGGCATCTATTTACGTTTATAATGAAGGTAAAGAAGACCATGCCGTAAGCTTTGCTCAGCTCACTCAAAGAGCCGGCAATTTCTTATTAAGCAGAGAACCTAATGAAGCTTTCACTTGGGAAGATGTTAGAGGACAGACCATTATCGGAGGTAGACCTGGAGGTATGCCTGAAATGGTACTGGAATTTATATTAAAGCAAAATGGTATTAAGCCCTTCGAAGATGTTACTATAATTACCAATATTGACTTTACTGCAACTGCTGGCTCCTTTGCTGGTGGCACTGGGCAGTATACTGCCGAATTTGAACCCACTGCATCTAAATTAGAAAATGAAGGTACAGGATATGTAGTAGCTTCCCTAGGTGTTGCAAGCGGAAAAGTTCCCTATACATCCTATATGGCTAAAAAAAGCTATATCAACAATCAATCAGAAATCATTCAAAAATTTACTAATGCAATTTACAAAGGTCAGCAATGGGTACATGAGCATACACCTGAGGAAATTGCTGAAGTCATTCATCCATTCTTTGAGGATACTGATCAAGCCTTATTAACTCAAATCATTGAGCGGTATAAAGAGCAAGATACATGGAAAACCGATCCCACCTTTCCTGAGCAAGGTTTGAATTTATTACAAAACATACTTGAATCCGCAGGTGAGCTTGAACAGCGTGTGGACTATGAAACTATTGTCAATAATAGCTTTGCAGAAAATGTTCAATAAATAATTTGTCCTAAAAGTATTAACACATAGATCTCCCATTTAATATGATATACTATACATTTACGTTTAGGGGGAGGTTCTATGTCTCCTTTATTAGATATAAAAGAGGTCTATTATTCTTATCATTCTCTTGAAGGAGAAACTGAAACATTAAAAAAGATTTCATTGTCCATTCATAAAGGTGAATTCATTAGTATTGTTGGTCCAAGTGGATGTGGTAAAACAACCTTACTCTCTATAATTTCTGGTCTCCTAAAGCCTTCAAAGGGAGAGGTTGTTATTAATAAGTCTTTGATACATGACACAGCACATTGTGTTGGGTACATGCTTCAAAAAGATCACTTATTTGAATGGAGAAGTGTCTATTCTAACGTTTTATTAGGGTTAGAAGTCGCAAGGCAAAAGACAAGAGAAAATCTTGATTACATAGAAACATTACTTCATAATTATGGTCTTCAAGATTTTAAACATTTTAAGCCATCCCAATTATCGGGTGGTATGCGTCAAAGAGCAGCATTGATAAGAACACTTGCACTAAAACCTGAAATACTGCTTCTAGATGAACCTTTTTCAGCACTAGATTATCAAACGCGCTTATCTACTGCTGATGATATAGGCAAAATATTAAAAAAAGAAGGAAAAACTGCTATTCTCGTTACACATGATATTCCAGAAGCAGTTAGTATGGCAGATAGAGTGATTGTACTGGGGCAAAGACCTGCAGAAATAGTTAAGATCTTTACGATAGATCTAAGCCTAAGAAATCGTACACCTTTAGCTTCTAGAAGTGCACCTGAATTTGGGCAGTATTTTAATGCTATTTGGAAGGAGATGGCATCCTATGATCACTAAGTCGTCAGAAAAACAAGCTGCTTTTATCAAAAACCATAAAAAGCAGAGAATGATGATAACTTTATTGAGACTTCTAGTATTGATACTATTCATTGCTCTATGGGAGGGTGCCTCTAACTATCAACTCATTGATGCATTTATCTTCAGTTCTCCCTCTCGAATTTTGCAGACTTTATCAGAAATGGTTATTAATGGCTCGATCTTCTATCATACGGGTATTACTCTATTTGAAATACTTGTTAGCTTTAGTTTAGGTACCTTCCTAGGTGTATTGATAGCCATTCTTTTATGGTGGAATCATCAAGTATCTAAAATCCTAGAACCTTATCTTGTGGTTTTGAATAGTCTTCCAAAAACAGCACTTGCACCTATACTCATTGTATGGTTAGGGCATAACATAAAATCTATTATTATTATCGCTTTGACCGTGTCTATTGTAGTTACTATTTTAAATACTCTAAATGGATTTCATAGTGTCGACAAGGACAAAATTAAACTCATCTATACTTTTGGTGGTTCAAAAATGGATGTATTAAGAAAGGTAGTTATTCCAGCCAATTATGCTAATATTATTAGTACTATGAAAGTTAATATTGGATTATCCTTAATTGGTGTTATTATCGGAGAATTATTAGCTGCTCGTGCTGGATTAGGCTATCTTATCATTTATGGAAGCCAAGTGTTTAAGATGGATTGGGTTATGATGAGCTTAATCCTGCTAGCACTCTTAGCGACAGGACTCTATCAAGGCATTGTTTATTTAGAAAAGAAAGTCAGCAGATATAATATGTAGAGTTCCTAACTGCTGGCATGTCTTTTCATGTATAGAACATAACATAACTTCATTTAGATCAATCAACTTATTAGGGACGAAAATTTTAGATACTTAGAATTAACTTAAAAAAGGGTGAAAGTATTAGCTAATACGATTCACCCTTGACTGTATAATGAGCTAAACTATCTATAAGTAATTAATTATTATAGATACTCCTTAATCACTATCTATGAGAATAAGGTAATATGCTAATTAATTCTCACTGAAAAATTGCTTCATTAGTTTTAACATATCTTCAACATCCTTAGATCCAACCAGTTCTCTCGCTGAATGCATAGCAAGCATAGGAAGACCTATATCGACTGCTTTTATTGGTAAATAAGCTGAGGCAATTGGCCCAAGTGTTTGACCCCCCCTTATATTTGAACGGTTAACAAATTTTTGGCAGGATATGTTTTGTTTACGACACAGCTCTTGTATAACAGCTGTAGTCTCGCAGTCAGTGACATAGCTTTGATTAGCACTTAATTTGATTAGTATACCTTCATTTAATAAAGGCTTGTTGGTTAAGTCGTTTTTCTCAGGAATATTAGGATGTAAAGCATGTCCAGCATCTGCTGACATCATAAAAGCATCTGATAAGGCTTTGTAATAGTTTGATTTAGTTACACCCATTGTATCCGCCAGCCTATCTAGAAACATATTAAAAAGCATGGAATCTGCTCCTTGCTTGGTTCGGCTTCCTACCTCTTCATTATCGAATGCAACAACAATGTTAAGTCCGTATTCTTTCTGAGAATCAATCAATGCCTTAACACTTGAATAGACCATAAGTTTATTGTCTAGCCTTGACGCTGATACAAACTCATTATGTAAACCTACAAGCTGAGGTTTTTCAGCAAGATAAACAAACAGATCAAAATCTAATATATCTTCTTCTTTAACATTTAATTCTTGAGCTATTAGTGACATGAGCAGCCCATCTTTTTCTAAGCCATCTTTAATCTGAGTAATCAAAGGCAGCATATCCTTTTGAGGATTCAGCTCTACACCTTTATTAACTTCTCTATTCATATGAATAGCTAGATTAGGGATTGTCATCAAAGCCTTTTTAAAATCCACAAAGGCTACTTTTGGTTTAAAAGGATTATCCGATCTAAGTGCTACTTTACCCGCCATTGACAGGAGTCTATCCATCCAAGTATTTAGAATAGGTCCTCCATAGACTTCAACATTTAGCATGAGATAGTTTTCAGTCTGCATTTCTGGTTGGGGCTTCACTCTAAAACAAGGTGAATCCGTATGAGATGCAATAATTCTGATCCCCTCTTGCATAAAATTCTTTCCAACTGTAAATGCAATGATGGAAGACGCATAGGGTATCAGATAGTAGCTACCACCACTTTTAATCGACCATGGTTCATCCATAGCTAATAATTCAAATCCACGACTCACCAGCATTTTTTCAGCTTCTAATACCGCATGAAAAGAAGATGTACTGTTTTCCATATATTCTAACACTTCATTCATTAAACTATTATTCATCATAAACCTCCTAATTTCAATAATGTATGATACATTGGCACGCTTTCTAAGCTACCTATTTTTTCTCAATATAGAAACGCCATAGATAGTCAGCCGCTTCTTCAGCATAACCAATATTAATTCTTTTTCCTTGATGTATCTTAAAATCTGTTATGTGGTCATCCAATATATATAATACATCACCCTCTAAATTAAGTCCATTATGGTTTTTATTAATCCCTAATGCTTGACATAGCTTACCTGGACCATTGGTGAAATTTTTAAGCTGATAGTTACTTAATGTGGATAATGATTGATTATATCGATTAAAAGCCATCCTATCAATTGATTCTAAAGGCTCTAGACCTCTAATAAGTACTGCACAAGGCTGCCCCTGCTCTTGAGTTACGACATTAAGGCAATAATACATACCGTAGATTAAGTAGATATAAGCGTAACCAGCAGATCCCCACATGACTTCAGTGCGTTTTGTTCTGCGACCACCATAGGTATGACATGCTTTATCCGTTATGCCACAGTAGGCTTCAACTTCTGTAATCCGACAGGTAAGTTTCTCTCCGTTCATGTTATGAACTAATTTTTTCCCAAGCAAATCTTTAGCTACCTCTAACGTATCTCTATTATAAAAGTCACTTAACAGTTTATTCATGGTTTCATCCTCGCTTTACCTCAGTACCAAAGTTTTTCATGGACACTCTTTAGTCAATTCTATTGTTGATTCATATTATACTTCATTAATCTTACAATAAAACTGTTGAAAGTTCTATATCAATTTTGTATGATATATTTGTATGTTATATTAAGTAAAGCTATTAGCATCACAAATAATAATTTTGATTCTGCACTTAGAGCTTTACCCTATTAAACACTTCAATATTAGGATTAGAACTGGAGAATATATATGATTGCTTTAGAAATATCTGATATAAAAGGTTTTATGCAAAAACTATTGTTAGAACAGCTATTAGATGATTTTTTGGTTTCTCATGCAGAGGTTATAGCCAATACTAAATATACTATCTCAGGCAGCTTAAACTCTGATTATTATAACTCAGATGAATTAGAAATTATAGGAGATCGTTCCTTAGTTTTATGGAAAGATATTAAACCTTTTATCTACAGTATCATCAAAGGAAATAGAATTCCATCTTATTTTAAAATTATTTTTTCATTACCTCAACCAAAAGTTTCTGATTTTATTCATCAACATCAACTACCTATTTCTATTGAACAAGTGAATGGTCTTTTTATGAATCTACTCTATGAAAACAAAATCTTAAAATGTACCACTGGGACTTCTTTATCGGTGTTTACATTAGATAAATCTTTAGAGCAATTATGGGATCATTCTGTTCAAGCCTATTTTAAAAAACATCATATTATGGTACACATATAAAGTTGTTAGCACTCATATGCATTGAGTGCTAATTTTCTCTTGACAATACCTCATCAAAGTAATAAGATAACTATAGTGTAATAAAAAAACAACTACATATAAAACCATGAAATGATAAGTTGGACAAACTAATATTAAAAAGACTTAAGGCTAGTAGCCATTGGTTCAGCTTATTAATTATTATAAATATTTAAGGAGGCAATCAACCATGGGTATGGAAAAAGGGAATTTATCAATTCATAGCGAAAATATTTTTCCAATTATAAAAAAATGGCTTTACTCGGATCATGATATTTTTATAAGAGAGCTTATTTCAAATGCTTGTGATGCTATCACTAAATTGAAAAAGCTAAACAGTATGGGTGAAGTTGAGCTTGAAGAAGGTACCGACTATAGGGTAGATGTTATGGTTAATGATAAAGAAAAAACCCTTAAGTTTATAGATAACGGTATAGGTATGACTGAGGATGAGATTAAGCAGTATATTAACCAAATTGCTTTTTCTGGAGCAGAAGATTTTCTTAATAAGTATAAGGATAAAACCAATGATGAACAGATTATTGGTCATTTTGGTTTAGGCTTCTACTCTGCTTTTATGGTTTCTGATAAGGTTGTTATTGATACTTTATCCTATAACGAAGGCTCAGAGCCTGTCCACTGGGAATGTGAAGGTGGTACTGAATTTACTATGGATAAAGGTGACCGCTCAGAGCGTGGTACGACCATAACACTCTATATCAGTGAAGACAGTAAAGATTTCCTTAATGAATGGACAGTAAGAAGCACTATTGAAAAGTACTGCTCATTTATGCCTGTCAACATTTTCTTAACCAATGAAAATGAAGAAAAAGAAGAGGAAGTCAAAGATCAAAATGAGCAAGCAAAAACAGAAGATACAGAAACAGAAGTAGAAATCAAAGAACCTAAGCCACTTAACGAAACCTCTCCACTTTATCTTAAAAGCCCTAACCAATGCACCGATGAAGAGTACAAAGAATTCTATAGGAAAACCTTTATGGACTTCAAAGAACCTTTATTCTGGATACATCTAAATATGGATTATCCTTTTAACTTAAAAGGTATCTTATACTTCCCTAAACTCAATAATGAGTTTGAAACAGCAGAAGGGCGTATTAAGCTCTATAATAATCAAGTCTATGTTGCGGATAATATTAAGGAAGTCATTCCTGAATTCTTATTACTATTAAAAGGCGTTATAGACTGCCCAGATCTACCACTCAATGTATCAAGAAGCTTTTTACAAAATGATGGATTTGTTAAAAAGATTTCAGGCTATATTACTAAAAAGGTTGCAGATAAACTGAAATCACTTCACAATAAAGAAAAAGAAAGCTATGAGAAATTCTGGGATGACATTAATCCTTTTATTAAGTACGGCTGCTTAAAAGAAGATAAATTCTATGATAAAGTCAAAGATATTATATTATATAAAACAATTAATGGCGGCTATACAACTATTAATGAGTACTTAGAACGTAATAAAGATAAGCATGAAAATAAGGTTTATTATGTAACAGATGAAACACAGCAAGCGCAATATATTAAGTTATTTAAAGATCATGATATGGAAGCCGTTATACTGAAATCCAGCATTGATCAGCCTTTTATCTCACATATAGAAATGAAAAATACAGAAACAAAATTTGCTAGAATAGATGCCGACTTAACTGACACACTCAAGGATCAAGATGATGCTAGTGAAGAAGATAATAAACAGATGCTAGAATCCTTGGAAAAATCTTTCAAAGCTGCTCTTAATAATGACAATTTAAAAGTGCAGGTAGAAAATCTTAAATCCAAAGAAGTAGCAGGCATGATCCTCTTATCTGAGCAGTCAAGAAGAATGCAGGAAATGAGTAAAATGTATGGTATGATGGGTATGGCACCTAATATGGGTAATGATGAAACCTTAGTACTTAATAAAAGTAATAAGCTGGTTCAATATATTTTAGATAATCAAGAATCAGAGGATAAAAAAGAAGATATCCAGTTATTCTGCGAACAGATTTATGACCTTGCCTTACTAAGTCACAAACCTTTGCAACCAGAAGCAATGACCAAATTTATTCAGAGAAACAACGAAATATTAGCAAGACTCATTTAGCTAATTGAAAGGGGCTGTCATAGACAGTCCCTTATTAATTAAAATGAATAGTATTGAGTTCAAGTAAGTACCTTGGGTTAATTAATTAGAGTTCGTTAATTAAAACTGAAATATCCCTCCTATAACAGCAGCTATTATAATATATACTATGGGATGCTTTCTAATTTTATTCATCGTTATGAACAGTACTAAGAATAAAACAATAGCTTTGATATCAAAGAGCTGTAGGAGTTCTTGAGTTTCTACATATTGTTCAATGTGTACAAGCGAAACCTTAACAACTTCAAAGCATGCGGCTGCTATAAGTGCCGTTACTGCTGGTCTAAGTCCCATAAAGGCAGATCTAACCAGTGGCTGTTCATTAAATTTCATGAAGAAATGCGCTATAATAATGATGATAATAAATGATGGAAGTATGATACTAAAAGTAGCCAATAAAGCCCCTAAAATACCTCCTGTATTAAATCCAACATACGTCGCCATATTAATACCTATTGGTCCTGGTGTGGACTGGGATATAGCAATCATGTCTACAAATTCCTGATTGGTTAGCCATTGATATCTTTCTACAGCCTCTTGAAGCAGAGGTAAAGTTGCCAATCCACCACCAATAGAAAACAATCCTATTGTAAAAAATGTAATACATACTTCTAAATAAATCATAATCGTCCGTCCTCTTATCCTAAGTAGGTCTTTTTTATTCTTAAGTCTTATTGATTTTGTTCTTTAACTTTCCTTAAATAAATAGCCATACCGAGTACAATAGCACAAGCTACCACTAATATCATAGAAAAATTGAACAAGGTAACGGCTATAAACGTGACTGCAAATATGATAATACCTATCCAATCTTTAACTGAGCTTTTCCACATACGTATGACTGCATTTAAAACCAAAGCAACAACAGCTACTCTTATGCCTGCCAACATATGTTTTACAATAGCATAGTCCAGTAGATAAGATAACCCTGTAGCTATTAACATGATTATAATGAGAGAAGGCGTAACAATCCCAAGTGTAGAAGCGGCTGCCCCTAATATCCCCTTTCTCTTATAACCTAAAAAAGTAGAGGTATTAACAGCGATTAACCCAGGAGTCGATTGTCCAATGGCATATATGTCTAAAACTTCCTGCTCTGTCGCCCATTTTTTGCTCTCAACAACTTCCTTTTGGATCAGAGGAAGCATAGCATAACCACCACCAAAAGTAAATAATCCTATACGAAAAAAAGTGATAAACAAATCCCAAACTTCTTTCATAGCATTCTCCTTATCAACTATCTTAAAATTTATGGTTAATCCAAAAAAACAATCTAATGCTATCAGAACTATTAGTCCTTGTAAGAATATAATTACTCATATGTTACCTAACCTAAATTACTAATGATCATAATACCTATAATCATAAATCCATATAAACACAGTATAGCCATAGTATACCATAATATTGTTCTATTTAATATTACTGAAGACAAAAAGAGGTTTATAAGGATAAATTTACCCTCAAAAACCTCTTTAAGTCATTGTAGCTCTATTGTAGCTTTCGGCAAATAACTATTGTATACCGTCTAATAGATTTGAAATAACTTGTACGCTTTCTGCACGATTTGCCTCACCTTGTGGTACAAATGCATGGTGGTTGTTGCCTTGAATGAGCCCAAGTTCGTAAGCTGATTGAACTGCTTTCTTAGCCCAACTACTTATATCGGTCTCATCTGGAAATCCTGCTTCGATGCTGGATGGCATTTCTTTACCAGTAAGGACTTTGAAAGCCCTGACCGTTATTACTGCCATTTCTTCTCTAGTAATTGTTTCATTTGGTGCAAAAGTATTAGAACTTAGACCAGATACTATACCTGCTTCATAAGCTGCTGATATGGCAGATGCATACCATTGAGATGTCTCTACATCTATGAACGGTACCTCTTTGGATGCTTGTAATCCACATGCACGAACGATCATTGCTGTGAATTCAGCTCTTGTTACAGGCTTTAATGGTGCAAATTCCGTATGATTGATACCTGTTACTATTTGTTGTGCTGCCATTTTTTTAATAACATCATAAGCCCAATAGTCTTTACTAACGTCTGTAAATGACTTATTGTATTCAAGTACGGCATATTTGCTAAAATGGTCGATACAAACAGTGATTTTATTGCCAGTAAGCTTACCACCTACATATTCCATTGAACCATCATCAGCAATATAGTAAACACCAACCAATTCTTTGTTAGCTGACTCACTAACATTAAGTGTTATATGAATTGGCTCCTTAAACTTATTCAGTTTATGCTCTTTACCGCTCTTATCTACAATAGCTAAATCAAAATCATAGACATCTCCTGCTACCTTTAATTCAGCTTTAGACTTAATAGTGGCTTTTTCAACTAACTGCTTTGTATTCTCAATCGTCAATGCATCTGCTCGATAAACAATATGAGCCTGACTTAACTCAGCTGCAGTCAATAAGGACTTCAAGGCTTCTAACGTTTGCCCTTGGATAGTGACTTCAATTTTGTCACTTTTTATCCTTAATTCATTATTTTTATTTATAGCATTAGCATTTGGTGACAGTAAGACCTTGTTATCCCCTTCTGGAAGCTTTACTGAGATTTTACCTTCAGCATTAACCATTGGATAAATGATTGAAGGCTCTTCATCACTTGGTGTATCGTCTTCTTCGCTATCGTCAGATGATGAAGGTGACGATGGATCTGATGGCGTCGATGGTTCTGGTGTGGTAATAGTCAGCGTAATGGTTTTAGTTGCTTGCTCCGCACGACTTTTATCGGTATACCAAGGCTGATTTAAGGTTTCTTGTGTAGGCTCTATGTGAAGTGCAAATACATTGGTACCTGGACTTAACGGAATATTTTCTTTGTAAACGTGACCATATTCATCCATGTCAGCATTTGCAATAGGCTGATTGTTAATTGTAAATGCTACGCCATAAGGAACCTCTGCTTTCAAGGTAAAGCTATCCTCTTGAGTTTCAAACTGAACATCTTCTCCATAAGATATACGTGGCATGGTCATTATCATTGGCATATCTACCCATCGAAGCACATAATCATCAACCATCATTTTATTACCACCCTGATTCTTGATGGTAAGCTTCATGTTGGTATCTGTAGAACTGTATGCCCAGTTTCCATAATCCTCCGTATCATTTTGGACACGAGTATGTGAAGTAAAGGCTTCTGTATCCCATGAACCTCTAGTGTACTTATATTCAATGGATTTACCAGCCATCATTGAAAAACTGTATTCTACAACATCTCTATTGGTAGCACCACTTGGAATATGCAGTTTAGTAGAGCTCGAATTCCATCCATTGAAGTTGCCAGCAATGCAAATATCATCCTCAGATGGTGTATAAGCAGGTAAATGCAGTCTTAATGTCACATCAATCATAACCAGCTTAGGTGTGACAGACTTTTCTTCTGAATAGCTTCGGTTATAGTACTCATCAAAAGCTGCGATTTTGTAGATATACTCTGTATCATTGCTTACCGTATAATCCACATAGCTATTAACTGTATCAGCTAATGTTGCTATTTTAGAAAAGCCACCGTCAGATACTTTTTTACGGAAAATATTGAAGCCTGATATATTATCCCCTTCGGCAGTCCAAGATAGACTAGCTAAATTTGATTCTACTTCAATATCTTTTAATACAATAACCGAAGATGTCGTAGTATGAACAGCATCTACCACTGCATTAAAAGTTGCTTCTTCTGATTCTGTATATGTTTCACCGTTATCTGTGGAAACTTTTGCAAAGTAATGAAAGATTCCAGCTTCTGTAGGTTCTAAGCAAGCATAATAAACTTTGCTTCCGTCTTCAAGATCTTTTTTATATCTTAGCTTAGTATTTAAGGCTTCTTCTTTATCATTACTATCTAAGTAATACGCCAATCTAGCAATTAGGTTGGGTGCTTCAACTCCCGCATGTTCTTCCGCATCAGTTAGCCCTTTTACCTCAATTGCAACTGCTGTTTCAGTTGTCTTACCAACACCAATGGTCATATCATCAATATACTGTGATATAGCAACACGATTAACTGGAAATGCAGGCGTAGCAGATACCATATTAAGGATATCACTTTCACTATTACCAATAACAGCCGTTACTGCATAATAGTATTTGATTCCATTGATAACATCATTATCCACGTAAGATAAATCTGTTTGATATTTTGATAATAGAGTCAATGCACCACCTTCTATTGGAGCTCGATATACATTGTATCCTTCAGCACCCTCCACTGAATTCCAATATAATGAAACTTCGGCATTTCCCGGATCAACATCTACATCTTTAACCGTCGGAATCTCTTTTAACTCTCCGTCATTAACCATCATTAATCCTGTTAAAGCTGGCATAGTTATCGTTAGTTTACCGTCCGTTACTGTCGATTGGATAGTTTCGTTGAGCTGGTCAGAAAATTGAATGCCATCTGGAATAAATCCTGTAACATCCGCTTGAATGGTTTGAGCCTCTTCTCCTTTATTGATAATCACCAGCCCTGCCTTGGTTGTGTTTCTTCTAGCATAAGCTATAACGTTGCCTTGTGCATAAGCCACTTTGATATCCCCTGTTTTGAATACGTCATGATCATGACGAATTTTGGCAGCCTTTTGATAGACATAGAACAGGTCAGCATAATCCCCTGCTCCAGTAAATTCACCATCTGTTTCACTAATGCGTTCCCAAGGAAATGTTCTTCTACAATCTGGATCCTTTGTACCTTCCATTCCTACTTCATCACCATAATAGATGGTAGGGGCACCCGGATATCCCATTTGAAATATAGCTGTTAATGCTTGCAGCTTGAATGCTTTATCTGTTGCCTTAGGTGCTATACCGATTCTGTTTTCTTCGTATTCTGGATAATCCATTTTGGTTATATTTCGAGTTGTATCATGAGATCCTACTAAGTTCAGCATGACCTGCCAAGCTTCTTTAGGATAATCTTCACGAACAGACTCTAAAGCGGCATGTAAATCCTGCGCACTTCCTCCAGTAAGAAAGGTTTGCAGAGCTCCCCTAAAGCGGTAATTCATAACGGAATCAAATTGGTTTCCTAGTAAGTAATGAGTGGCTACTCCCCACTCCTCTCCTAAAATGATAGGATCGTCAATAGTTTCATCATTAACATTCTTTAAACCCTTTTGTGATTTAACAGCTTGTCTGAATTTTTCCCATGTTCCAAAGGATACATCTGGTGCAACATCTAACCGCCATCCACTTGCACCCATCCAATTCCAAACTTGTGAAGCCGTATGTTTCATGGCTTCTTGCTGCTCTTCTTCAGTCATGGATGATAGGTCATACCCAATAACATGGTTACGATAGCTTTCTACATTCCACTCATGTACGCCGCTAATAGCATCCTTATCCCCCTCAACAGGTTCAATTGCATCCATTGCTGGTAAAGAATCATAGCCCCACCAAGCATCGTAGTCGTACATGGCTACATTATCACCACTTATGACTTTCTTATTATGAATGGTAAACCAAGTAGTAAATTCAAAGTCCTCTGGATATTTATAATTAACGCCTGTAGCTGGATTAATCAGGCTTGTAAATGAGTTGATAGCCGTCTGCTTAGCATCTTCAAGCGTCATACCGTCATCATTAACATAATTATAAACCTTAGCCCAGTATTCATAGGCACCAATCTCAGGGTATTTTTCATAACGGTCAAAATAGATGGAATCATCCCCCACATGATTAAATACTCCGTCTGTAATAATGTGAATACCTCGATCTTTAGCCTCATTAGCAAATTGGATAAAAATAGCATCTGATGCTTTTCGAGTAGCATCATAGTCAAGTCCTGACGCTGGATCTCCAGGTGTATTATAAACTGGCTCGCCAAACATTGGATCTAAGTGCTTATAGTCCGTAGCATCATACTTATGGTTAGAGCCTGCCCAAGCAATGGGATTAAAATATATTGCTGTAACACCGATAGATTCTAGATAGTTAAGCTTCGCCTGTACACCTTGTATGTCTCCTCCATAAAATTCATTGGTCCATACGCCATCTGTCTTAGCATCTGGATAGTAAGGCGCATTCTCAACTGTACATCGATCTGGCATTTCTGGAATATCACTCCATTCCCCCCATACTTGGCTAGGTGTGGGATCATTCATAACACCACCATCAAAGTACTGAAGAGAATGAGGTATAATGGGCTCGGTATTCTTGTTCTCATCTCGATTACCTCGGTAACCATCATCCACTTTGGCGCGATTATTGCCCTCATACCCATCAAAGAAACGATCTGGGAAAATTTGATACACAATGGCATTTTTCATCCAATCTGGTGTATGAAAATCTGGAGCGTAAACAGTCAAGTCAAATGGGACAGCACCTTCTTCCATAGCTCTTCCAGTACCACCACGAACACTGTCATCCCCATATTCTACCTTTGTAGGACCATCAATTAATATAAACCGATATCCCCACACACCAATATGATCGAAATCAATGGCAGGAATGGTTACTTCATAATAGTCTAAGCCTTCGACAGAAGTGACTTTTTTCATATCATAGGTTTTTGCAAGACCTTCTTCATTAATCATTTCTACTCTTACAATCTGCGCATCATCTTTTTGGGCTGCAATTCTAAGAGTTAAATCTTGCTCGCCTTGTGGAATTGCTCCGAATGGCTTCTTATAGGTTATCGATTGGCTGTCAAAATATATAGCATCACTTTGTATCACACCATCATAATCACCAGCAACATAATCATGAGACAAAACCTTCTGCTCAGCTGAATAATCAATGGTAAAGGTCACATCCGTTGGATCTAAAGTCACAAGTTTTACATTTTCACCTTTTTTGTTCCCATAATTCTCATCCCAATTGGAGCCAAAAACAACTTTCATACCGTATTCACCGGCAGGAATACTTCTTTGAAGTTTGTACACCGTGCTATTAAAATAATAATCTACAAAGTATTGCTCGGCAGATGGTGGATCCCATTGGCTTTCATTAAAAATTGATTGGATATCTCCAACTAGTCTAGGCCATTTATCGGCACTTAATGTTGGTGTATATTGTGGTAGTTCCTCTACGCCAGAAACATTGATACGGGCTTCATTAATTTCATCATTGATGTAGAAATTAACCTTTGTCTTTTCTTCAAGAGTTAGAACAAAGTTATTACTATCATCATTATTATTACTGTTATTAAATCCATCCCATGTTCCGTTCTTTGTTAATTTAAATTTATGAGTCCCTGTATCTAACACAATAGAGTAGGCATAAAAATCTCCTACTAGATGACTAAATGGAAGGGCTTTATTATTCCAATCACAGAAACTCCCTACTAGATACCAATTGTTTTCTCCACCAGGCTGGACATCAAACACATCAGCAGTAACACCTCCCGTTATTTCTGTTGAAATACTACTCCCACCAGCTGCTGCTTCTACACTATTCGGCACAAACGCAACATATATCATCTGTAAAAACATGATAACACATAGAAACAGAGCCATATGTACCTTTTTTCTCTTCCTTAATACCTTCATATAAAACCTCCCAAGTTTATTTTAACATACCATAATTAAGCCTTATTATCTCCTCCTTTTCTCAAATGCAACCGATTGCACCAAAAGATAAAAAAAATAATGGATATCGTTTAGAATAGTCCTAGTTTATGATTCTATTATAATTGTTATTGAAAATATTATTAGAAAGTTGATTAAGGCAATCCGTTGCATTAACACTAGTAATGCCGTTATAGCGATATAGGTTTTTGAAGTTCTATCTGTTTTACTATTTTAGCATATGTATTATAAATATATTGTCGAATTTTGCGATTCAACAAATAATAGTTTCGTTTACTAGATAACTTTATTTTTATCGTACTATAAAAAATGAGTAACTCAATTACGTATCATCTATTGACAAACTGCTCATTAAATGCTATTATTACTTAACATTTTAATACTTTAGTATGGTAGAGGCGCATGTTTTAAGAGTAAATAGCTGGATGCATTCAGGTGCATATGAAAACTATTAAAAGGAAAACATGCCGAAGATAATGAATCCCTGTAGGTTTCTTATCTGGTTGTATAGTGAACAACTATTCAACTGTCATAAAATCATAGGTTTTATGGAGTGCTCCATGTGAATTTTAAAGATGATCTATATTCACTGTCGGCACACGCCGGCTTTTTTAATACACTTTATTGGTAGATTCACAAAAAGCAGTAGAGCAAATAGCTCTTGTAATTCCACGTTTACCATAACTAAAGGATCAACTTATGTTATAATAATAATATAATGATTATGGGAGGCTGACTGATCATGGAAAGAATAAAATTAGCTATTGTAGGTGCTATACCAATGAAGAAATGAAAATGGTAAACGAACCAGAAGCATAAGTCATAATTAACCAAAACAGAAGTAAATACAATAAATGATAGATACATTGACTGACTTAATGACACGTCATTGGCACACCATTTAAAGATTATACTATAGGAGGTTTTGTTATATGTCTATTTTTACAGGCTCGGGTGTAGCGATTGTCACACCTTTTAACACAGATAGTAGTGTAAATTATGAACAACTAGAAACATTGATAGACTTTCATATTGATAATGGAACAGATTGTATCGTAGTATGTGGTACAACAGGTGAAACGCCTGCACTAACTGATGAAGAACAGCTAGAATGTATTAAAGTAACAATAGACAAAGTTAATAAACGTGTCCCTGTTATAGCTGGTGCAGGTTCTAACAGTACATCTCATGCTGTCAGCTTATCAAAAGATGCTGAAAAACTGGGAGCTGATGGTTTACTGCATGTAACACCTTATTATAATAAAGCAACCCAGAAAGGCTTAATAGAACACTATACAGCGATTGCAAAGTGTGTAAATATCCCTATAGTCATGTATAATGTTCCATCAAGGACGGGGCTCAACATAATGCCAAAAACAGCTGCGAAATTATCTCGATTAGATACGATTACAGCTATGAAAGAAGCTAGTAGCAATATTGTTCAAATTTCACAGATGATGGTGGAATGTGATGGAAGATTAGACTTGTATTCTGGTAATGACGATCAAATACTGCCTTTATTATCACTTGGGGGGAAAGGTGTTATTTCAGTGATTGCCAATATTTTACCTCAAGAAACCCATGATATTGTCAAAAAGTATATGTCTGGAGACATTGAAGGATCTAGAACCTTACAATTTAAGATGTTTAAGCTTATGAAAGCTCTATTCTGCGAGGTTAATCCAATACCAGTTAAGGAAGCCATGAATCTTATGGGACTTAACGCAGGTCCATGTAGACTTCCCTTAACTTCTATGGAAGAAGCACATTTGGAACTATTAAAAAATGCTATGAAAGCCTTTGGAATTAATATATAATAGAGTCAGAGTTCATCTCTGACTCCACATCCTATACATATAACTACTGATATAGAAATAACTAAACTTATCATAAATGTACAGCATAACATGTTTTAAATTTAAAGGAGTAATTCAAATGACCAAAATAATTATGCACGGATGTAATGGAAAAATGGGGCACGTTATCTCAGATCTTGTCATGCAGGATCCAAATATAAGGATTGTTGCAGGCATTGATGTTAATACCCAATCCTTCTTTGATTATCCTGTTTATTCAGATATTTTTGATTGTCCCATACAGGCTGATGTTATTATAGACTTTTCAACTGCTAAAGCTATTCTACCCCTCCTCAACTACTCAAAAGCAAAAAATATTCCAGTTGTTCTATGCACTACTGGCTTAAGTCAAGCACAAATAGAAATGATTCATAAATCAAGTCAAGAAGTGGGTATTCTATACTCTGCTAATATGTCTTTAGGTGTGAATCTCTTATTGAACTTAGTAAAGAAAGCTGCTTCCGTGCTATCCGAAGCCAATTTCAATATAGAAATCGTAGAAAAACATCATAACCAAAAAATAGATGCACCTAGTGGTACAGCTCTAGCATTTGCATATTCGATTAATAATGCTTTAAATAATACTTATCACTACACGTATGATAGAACACAAGAACGCAAGAAAAGGGATACTAAAGAAATTGGTATTCATGCCATACGAGGCGGAACTATCGTAGGTGAACATTCCATCCTATTTGCAGGCAAAGATGAAGTGATTGAGTTAAAGCATAGTGCTATGTCTAAAGAAATCTTCGCAGTAGGTGCCATCAAAGCAGCAAAATTTATGAGAAGTAAGCCTTCTGGCTTATATGATATGCAGGATGTCATTGATCAAGATTAATTGAGTTCGATTTATATTTAGAATATGAAGAGCTAAAATTTTGACTATCAATCTTAAAATGTGTTAACTTAGAAAAGTGATTTAAAAACTCTTTATTTTTATGTCGATTTTTGGTACAATAAGAATGCATTTATCCTAATACTCCTTATCCCTACAACTTTATCGAATTAGGTTATTTGGATAAATGCATTTATTAAATGACTTCTACCTATAGTCTATCTGTATTTTTTCTAAATATTTTAATTAATCTTTCTATATTATATGGTATATTCTTTTTCTTATAATCTCCCTAAAGCTTGATCCTCTCCTACCACCTCATGAACCTAACTATCTCATCCACTATTATAAATGCAATGCTGACATATGTATCTTCTGCTCCATAATCAATTGCAATTCTAAAATAACACCGCTCATACTGTAGACATACCCATTACAGGTCATGTACCACAGCATGATAAAACATAAGCCATCCCTCTGTTGTTTCTATAGGTGCTGGTCCACCACCAATTTTAGCGACAGCCACCAGCCCTGCCCGCTTTACTCATTATATCTTATGATTCCCCCAGTACTTTAATTCTGGACTTTCACTGATAAGATATACCAAAAGGGGTATGACCGATGTTTTTTACAGGATTCCTTTTAATATCCCGTATAAATAAGTAAAACATTAGGTCTTTTTTATAAATTCATACATTTTTCTCCTATATATGCTTTCATTTTAAAAAAGCATGACCTGTATTTATCCTAATTCTTTATAAAGCTTCACTGAATCACGATATGTTATGAAACTTTTATTAAGACGCGACCATACTTTTTATCTGCATCATTAGCTTTTTCTATGATATAATTAACGACCAACTCATATAATATTCAATAACAGTCCGTTTTATAACAAAAATAGACCGTTTAGTGCAAATAAGTTGAAATTAATATATAAATAATATATACTTTAATTGATGTACATCAATGTTATATTTAGCAACATATTAAAGTTAATAAACCCTCAATAACATATCAATTTTTTAGATATTTATAGTTATATTTCAATTTATATGCTTTACTGCATTTGTAATGAGATAATAATATTAAAATAAAAAGATTGATAGGTTGGTGGCTATTACTATACTATATCAGGAGGAAACTAATGAAAGCATTAAAGAAAAAAAATATAATGAAAGTATTAATAGCAACTATTATTTTTACATGTTTTGTAGTAGTAGATGTTACTGCAACAACTGGTAATTCAGCTGAACAAGATTTAGATAACAGAAAAGTAACGATAGAAAAACAAGAAATTATTGATATAATGGCTCAATTAAGCGAACTTAGGTCAAAGAATCTTCTTCAACAAGCGATTACTAATAATAAGCAAAATCGTAATATAGATTTTGAGCGAAAAGAAACAGAGCTTGAAAAAAGGCTTGCATCTTTAGGTGTAAATCGCATATCAGATACTGAAGTTAGGGCTCTAATGAAAAATACTAGATTTGATTTACCCCCTACTACCGATAGTATTAAATGGTATGATTACGATATAATTGTATATAGAGATGGAAAAAGATATGATGTTCAGGAAGTTTACGCGCAAGGGCTGGATGGAAATTCTAGCTTAGCTTTAGGTAAAGATGGTCACATTATGTATTCTAATAAAAAGATCATAGTTAATGAGCTTAAAAATATAGCTAGTATATACGCCCAAAAGGCTATATCACTTATCCCTATAGTATCATGGCTACCATACGAACTTCTATTTGTTAGTGGAGACAATGCTACAATTAATAGTTCAAATATTACGTATCGAAGTCTTTCAACAGTTTGCTTTTCTTATGTTAATGAACAAGGAAAGCCTCAAGAATTAAGTTTTATATCCAATACCTATGATATAGCTGCGTCTCATACATATGCAGGGTATAAAGATGGAAAACCATTTGCTGATCCAGTTTCTACTTATAATGTTGTATACGCTGATAGATACGCAAGCACTTCAGCAGCTGTTGATTCATATGTAGAGATATGTGCGCCTAGTTTATCTTTTTCTGATACTTTTGAATTCAGAGAATATGATGATAATGGTAATATTTTAGCTACACACAAAGTTTATCCTATAACACCACTTTATCCTTTCCAAGTATACTAATATCAACTATAATTTATCTTTAAATCTAATCCCTAATTAGATAGGGATTAGATTTAATATAAAGGAAAAAACAATGAAAAACAAATTTATATTTATATTTCTTATTCTTATAGGAATTATCATCTATTATATTTTAAATAATAATACATCTAGTATTCTAAATAAAAATAATCTCAGAACATCTGATGTTTTGAGTACTGAAGGCTATTCTTTAGATGGCAAAAAAATGACTCAAGTACTGCTAGCAGCAAACAAAGAGTACTATGGCATTTTTGGAATTACATATGTTAAATTTGGTGTATGGAAACCATACCTCATATCAGTAAGTAGTACTTTAGATAATACAGGTACTACAATAACAATACCTATAATGAAAAACTGGGGAGATAGTTTATATGTAGAAAATCATATATTTTTCTCAAAGTACATCAATACTTCAAAAAAGCCTCTAATAACAGGAATCGATGGAACCTATATTAATGTTGATTACTTTGATATTGATAATAAGGTACTATTGTTTGCACATGCCATTACAGGTAAAAATAATAGAAACTTCAATGCGCATAATTTAGAGGTGTATATAAATCTGAAATTAGAATAAACGTTTAATAGTACACTATTAAGTTATAAATTTAGAAAAATATTGGTAGAAAGTATAATCATTTTAAGATTTCAATACTTTATATTGTACGATTCAAACTATCAATGCTTAAAAACTGGGTAGCAGGAAAAGTTAAATAACTTTTCCGACCTACCATAGCACTACGTAAACACATTCTTTTGGTTTTGAGATTTCAATTTAAAACTCTATACCTTCTCTAGCTAATACTCCTTGATCATAAGGATGCTTGATTTTTTCGATATTTGAGATGTAATCTATGCTGTGATAGAGCAATTGAGGTACTTTTCTTCCAGTAAGAATAAGCTCAACTTCTTGTGGTTTATCTATCATAAGGCTTTGAAAATGCGCTTCTTCTACAAGTCCATTTTCTATAACACCAAATATTTCATCTAAAATAATAACGTCTGCTTCTTTAGTATCGAACAGTTTTTTAGTAAATTGGAGTGCATTATTTAGTTCACTTTTCAACTCTTTAATGTCACTTTCTTTAAGTGTATTAAAAAAGCCTCTCTTCTTTTCAAAATGAAAAACCTTAAAATCTGGTTCTAATTTTGATAACGCTTTGAGCTCACTAGATTGTCTGCTTTTCAAAAATTGAATCATAATGACCTTCATTCCAGCACCTACAGCTCTAATACCAAGACCTATTGCTGCTGTTGTTTTTCCTTTTCCATCACCACTATAAGCATGAATAAATCCTTGTTTCAAAGATAGACCACCTCCTAAACATGGTACAAGTAACAATACAAGTTATATCTTATTATAGAGGTTGATATTTTTTTGTCAACCTGCACCCTAGTTGCTCATGAACTGCCAAAAAACCACTGAAAAGCATTCAGTGGTTAACCATTGTCATTCTACTTTTTCTATTTTAGAAATAGAAACTTCATATGCCACCTTAGTAATACTTTCTTCTTCATCAATCTTTTTTTGATATTCACGGCTCTGAATTCTACCCCACACTTTAATTCTATCTCCAACTTCGAATTTTTCTGCAAACCTAGCATTTCTACCCCAGCAGATGCATGGGATATAATCTGATTTGTTGTAGGGTCTATTGACAGCCAGTAAGATATCCGTTATCTCTCTCCCAAATGGCGTTGTTCTGTACATGGGTTTCTTGCATATGTAGCCGTCAAGATATATGTAATTTGGATTTCTTTTTACATCATCCTCTTCTAATATTTTTATTTCTCTTGTAAACACAGTTAAAACAAGACGGTTTCTACCGTCTATCTGACGATTATACGATCTAAATTGTCCAGCAATTTCTACTTCTTTGCCTATCATATCACTATGAATATCAATGAGTCTTTCAGATATTGTTACAGGTATAATATCCGCATTTTCACTAAGCCTAGATATTTCAATATCAAAAATGTAAAACCCTTCCCCATACACTTCATGATTAAATTCAAAGCCTGATATAACCTTACCGATCACATTTACCTGATTGTTTCTAATTAAGCTGTCTTCCATAAACTAATTCTCCCTTCCTAACTATCCTATGTTAAACGTTTGTCTATATTATTTGTATTCTGATAGTCTGAATTTTAGAAGTAGATTTTAAGAATCATGATCTTTATTTAGAGCTTGTCTGATTTTCCTATCCATATTAAATAGATATCTCCATCTAATAACTCCTACTTAATGGTTGCATTGTTTTTTGTTCTATAGTGTTACTGTCATATAGTTTACCCATTATGGATCTATCCACCAGCAAAACGGCAGTAACTGCTGATAAAATTTGATATACATTATTTCCCCAAGATGCCTTTATTTTAATAGGAAATTCTTGAGGTTCTATAGCTGTATCCTTATTCTTAATTTCTTTTTGTATACAATAAATCAGCGTTCTGTCTCTTTCCAAATCTGTTTCAATACTAGATAAGGTGACACTTGCTTTGCCATTAAATCCTAGAGTAATTAGCTTATACTGAGACGCTTGATTATAATGATTTAGGGGTGTATCAATATTGACTACGACAAAACTTTCGTTATCCTTCTTATTCTCTATAACGAGTTCAAGGGTGGATGTATTCAGCCTGCGGATAGAGTAGTCAGCTTTCGTATGCTTGATGAGTTCATTTAAAATTCGACTTAACATATCTACATTTTGACTGCCAGTAATCATTATCTTTTTCATATAGACGCTCCTATATAAATTGTATAACATCTATATTTTGTACAATTCGTAAGATTTTATTCTACTAAAAAATGACGAATAGATATGAAAACACTTCCAATCAAATGGTCAGTTATAGTTATCCACAATTTATCCACAAGCTGTTAACATCCAAACAAATATTCGAACAATAGGTAATTTTTCTTATTATTCATAGAGCTCATATAAGGCTTCTAATTCCCTATTCAACCGCTCTAACTCATAGTAATGATCGATAGAAGTATCTGTGTTCAATTCTTTTTCTATCTCTTTAATTTGATCCTCTAAAACACAAATTTCCATTTCAATACTTGCTAAGTCTTTTTCCTGTTCTTTAACTGCCATCATTTCCTTTTCAGGCTTTGCTTGTATTTTCTTTTTAACTTTTGAATCGATTGGAGCTTTCTTTTGCTTAGCATTTTCTTGCTCTTTGCTTTTTTGCTGTTTATAATAAATATAGTTACCTTGATAAGTGGTTGATTTTTTTTGTTCTATTTCTATAATCTTATTGACACTATGTGTTAAATAATAACGATCGTGAGAAACCGATATCACTGTTCCTCGAAAATCTCGTATGGCTTTTTCCACAGCTTCTTTTGATGTCAAATCCAAATGATTGGTTGGCTCATCTAAGATTAAGCAATGTGGGTGCTCTAACATCATTTTAGCAAGAAAAAGTCTTACTTTTTCACCCCCGCTTAAACTCTCAATTTTTGTGTTTACAGCATCTCCGTAAAATTGGAATTGAGCTAGGTGTTCTCTTGATGCTTTTTCATCTAAATCATGGCTTATCATTGTTTCTTCTAATAAAGTGCGATTCATTACTTCAAAACTTACATTTTGTCCTAAATAGCAGTACTTTATCCATTGCCCCAGCTTTGCTGTTCCTTGATAATCTGTGTCCCGTTTAAGAAGAATATTTAATAGAGTTGTTTTTCCACATCCATTGCTTCCAATAATAGCGACTCTTTCGCCACCTCCAATTTCAAAAGTCACATCACTAAATAAAACATGACCATTAAATGACTTACTAAGGTTTTCAGCCCATGCTACTCTTTTGCTTATATGTCCATGACTGTTAAAAACCAAGCTTGGTCCATCTTTTCTTGATAGATGTTCCTTCGATCTTAGGTCTATCTGATTATTTTTCATTTGCTCTTTTAGTTTTTCTATTTCATGCTTTCGGCTGTTTGCCTGCTTAATTTTATTTTTTTCTTTTAATTGACGAACCACCGCTTCTTTTTCCCTGATTTTAATTTTTAAGTTTTTCTGTTCTTTATGATAAAAGTCTCTCAAACGTTCTTTCTGCTGGATAAAGGAGGTGTAGTTACATCTTTTCTCAATCAGTGTTCCATTTTCCAGCTCAGCAATGCGTGTTGCAACCTTATCAAGAAAATACCTATCATGGGAGACAATCAATGTTCCACCTGAAAATTTCTTCAAATAGTCTTCTAGCCATTCAACTGCTTTAATATCTAAATGATTGGTTGGCTCATCGAGTATCAGTAAATCCGGCTCTTCAAGTAAAATTCTAGCTAATGCTACACGTATTTTCTCCCCGCCACTCAATTTGTTCATTGGTATCAGTAAGGCATCCTTCTTCAACCCAATACCAAGTAGTATCTTTTTGATTTTACTCGTAATGGTATAGCCATCCATACATTCATAGTCCTGTAGTTTTTTTGCATACTCCTGCATGACTGCATGATAGACCGCACTTTCATGATCCTGTGCCATTGCTTCTAGCTGGTTTTCTAGGTCTCTCAAACTTTTTTCCAGCTGATAAATCTTCTCATAATGAAGCGCGTGGTGATGACCGTGTAAGGCTTCATCTGAATTTTGAGATAGGTAGCCTATCTTAATGCCTCTTGCTTTAACCACCTGACCTAAATCAGGTGATTCTTGATTCATTGCAATTTTAAGCAATGTACTTTTTCCTGAACCATTGTTTCCTATTAAAGCCACTCTTTCTTTTTTCTCTATATTGAGAGTGACCCCATCTAAAACTTTTTTGTTTCTATACTGTTTTACGATATTGTGAAAGTGTAATAGACTCATAATGAATGCCTCCGTATTTTTTTATTATTACTATCATGAGATAAATACACTCTTTCATATGGTTTATCCATCGCATGACTTTAAAATAATACGAAGTAGAGAACATAAGAATAGATAGAGTAGTTATTATATAAAAAGATATAAAAGACTCTTATATAACAAGGTAATCATCATGTATATAAATATATACAAAAACTCTGCAACTATAAAGTCGCAGAGCTATAGACTTAACCATTATCTATGACGTGCTTAAGATAGACTTAAGCATACATTCTTGTTCTTCGTAATATAGGAAGGGAATATAAAAGGTACGGCAAATAAAGCTTGAGTAATCTCATGCTTTACCGATGGTCTATGTTCTAAACCGTTAAACACCTGTAACTTTTGTTTTCCAGCTTCAGCTACTAAAGACTATTAGCTCCGGATAAAGCTCACTGATTGAGTTTTGATTATCTTAACTCGGAGCCAACAGCGTAACTGGACACTGGTGCATTATGACAAATTCTTATCATATCAAACACCTGCTTCTATATTACGTATTGACTACTATAGTTTATCATATTTTCATTCTATGAACAAGTTCTATTAAAATTTAAGTTATACATGTATTTTAGTTAACTGTTGAACATTGAGAAAGTAGTAGTAACTCCTTTATCATTATTTAGGCAATCTTCATTAAGATTTATGAATTGCCATTCACCTTTATTATCTTTCTTATACTGCGCTATTTCAACATCCTTACCATTGGTTAACTGATAGAATAGAATTAAATAATCATGATTATCAGTACCTTTAAAATACACCTTTTTAACATAGCCATCTTTCTCAGTATCATACCGTTCTTTTATGAGTGAACACCAAGTTCCGTATTTAACATCCACTAGATTCTCAGCCATATAATCCCACCCATGATAAGGTGCACATAAATAGTCTTCTCCATCAAAATCGATATCACTTATCTTATAATTACCGTTTTCATTAATTAAACGGATATAACCATAATAGTAAGCAAAATAACCGATACCCTTTTCAGATCCTTCTATCGTTTCAAATTCTATGAAATATTGTATTTCATTAGGAGTACTAGGTACTTCCCGAAGTTTTATAAGATTAAGATGAAGTATGTTTTCATATAATTTTAGATAATCCTCATAACCTAATGTTTCTTGGTAATCGGTCGATAAAAATTCATAAGAAATTGGATAAGGTATTTTACCTTGTCCAATAGTGCCACATCCAGTTATTTTCCCTTCTACAGGGTTAGCAGCATTTCTTAGGGTACTAAAATAATTAATTATAGTCTCTTCTGGATTTGCTAGTAATAATTTAGGAACAATAATATCCGTCGTGTCCTTACCATAATAATCAGAAAAATGCTCACCTATTATTTTTTTATCATTTAATATTGGCAGGCTTGATGGTCGAAAATATTCTGTCTCGTCTTCTGCGTTTCCTGTATCTTGGTTGACCTGAACAGGTTGAGTCACTGACTCAGCACGACTTGATACACTGCTAAAATGTATGCATCCTAAAATGTAACCTCCTACCAATAATAGTATAATTATTCTGTTTTTCAATTTTAATAAAGCTTTCATAAATACCTCCATTTATCATTTCTTATATTCTTTATTTATTCAATGCTAACTGGTACTTCTATGCTTTGGTCACTCTGCATTACCAAATTGGATATCATATCTATATAATGTTCATCTCCCAAGGTACTGATTTCAATACATCATATGTAAAGTTCTACTACTGTAAAAGTCACATTTCTTTAAAAAGATAATACCATTAAACGATGATATATACAAGGTTTAGCTGATTTTTTTCCAAGCGTTTTATAAAATTTAACGATATGATAAAAAATCTTTGTATATACTGATTATAAGCGGAGTGTAGACTATTTTGCATAAAAATAGGTTGGGAATTAATCTACATCAACCTCTAAATGAAAACAAGCAATAAGTAACCTTTAGGTTGACATAAATTACCTGTATACACAATAATGTGTAAGTGTTACCATAAATTTATAAATAGAAAGGGGGGGGTTAAATTCTATACATTCTAAATGAACATTTAAAATACCTATTTTGTATATAAAGGAGAAAATGAAATGATTAAAAAAAGATTAATCTTTGGTTTAGTTCTAATTCTTAGTGTAGCAACATTCGTAACTGCATATGCTTATACTAATAGGGATAAAAGTAATTTTAATGAAAATACAGCAATTGTTTTTGCGCTTGGAGCGCATAATAGAGAAGTTGAAGAAGTAGGGTTCCCAGAAAAGGATAATGAAATAAAAACAGTAGAAATAAATGTAGGTGGAAATCAAGTAATTCCAGTTGAACTTTCAACTAATATTGAGAAGGTCGGCGAGGAAATCTATAATGTAACGTTTACTAAAGTATGGAAAGCAGAAAAAGATGTAATAAGTTATTGGTCATATAGAGTTGTACCCAAAGAAATTGACCTTATTGAAAATCAAAATAATGTTGATGCCTTATTACAATAATATAATGTAGTTCTAATACATAGTATATAGTCCACAATGCAATTAATTGTGGGCTATTTTTATTATATTAGTGGTAGCAGTAATGATTTAATGTGGTGTCAGACTAAGGTGTAAAATTCCACCCTAGCTATGTTGCTGGGGTGGCTATTCTTAAGTTTTTTTCTAATATTCTCTAACCTCGTGTTAGGATTCTAAAACAACTTATTCATTACTTCTTAAAATCTCTACATCAGAAATATTTGATATTTTTTTCGCTAAGAGCAAATGTACTACTAAATATGATACAAATATTATACTTATTAATATTAATAATAGATTAAATGGTAGCACTACAGGCATACCTGTTGTTACTCCTGATATAATATATGGATATATAACAGAAACAATCCACTTACTTAATGGTATTGAAATAGCTGAACTCAAAACAACCACTATCAATGGGTTAATCAGATATAGCTGTTGAACCTCACCTTGAGTAAATCCCAAAATCTTAAGGATAGAAATTGAATTAATTGATTTTTCAGTTATAATCTTCATCATTAAATAGAAAATACCAACAAAAACAAATATACCCATACCCATAAGCATATAAACAATTACCATCAATGAATCTGTTCTCCTCTGAGCAGCTAAAACAGTGTCATTTTTAGAAACAGTAGTAGCAAGTCTGCTTACATCAATATTGAGTACTTTATTAGATAAAACTACGTTCCAATATTCATCATTCTTTCCAAAAACTTTTCTCATATTACCAATATCCATAAAGAGATAGAGTCCTGTTGAAAAGTCTACCACGCCAGCAACTGTAAAACAGTAAGCATCATTACTCATAGGATTAGAAAGATATATTTTATCACCTACTTCCCAACCAAATTTACTCTGTGCTGAGTTTGATATATAGATGTGTGATTTATTTCCACTAAGTTCATAATCAAAGTATTTACTATTCTTTTGTAGGCCCCATAACTGAATATCCATTTGACTATTTACAAGGTCAAACGTTGCCTTCATCGGCTTGTAATAAACAGCTTCTCCTCCTACAGGTATATCACTAGATGGAAATTTATAGTAATACTTATATGTATAATTAATATCTCTATCGCAACCATCTACCCATGTACTTAATGTACCATAAAGTGTTACGCTAAACACCATCATAAATATAGTCAGAATCAAGGATATAAACAACAAGGTATAGCCTAATATTTCGCGCAAAAACTGCCTAAACTGATATTTATACTTAAACTTCATATTATTAAGCCTTACCTCTATGTTTTTAGGTTCTATGTTTGAATTTTTCAACATATAGAGTACAGGCTTAGAGAGTGTATGTTTTATTACATACCAGTTTATTAATAATGTAAATATAGGTGGAATGATAAGTCCATATATTAATAAATATACAGGGTAAACTGTAGGTAGATCTACTATACAACCATTTGCGACATAATCAGAAGTAAACAAAGACACAACATTAAATCCTAGAACCGTACCCATAATAGAAGCAATAGTTATAACAATCACAGGTAATACTATAAAGCTTGATGTAAGTTCATTACTGTTATATCCCATTGCATAAAGAGTACCGATTGTCCTGCTCTGTTTTTTGATATCATTAGTAACTATCACCGCAACTAGAAATGCAAGAGCAAGAATAAGTGCAACACCCATAGGTAAGGCACTGAATTTTTTTGTTGCTGCAAATTCTCTATAATCAATAATACGACGGTTCTCACTTCTTTTTATAAAAGTAATAAGGTTTTGCCAATCTACCGTTAGATAATCATCAGCAACTTCATATACTGAATCACGTAAAATACTGGTGTTTTCATATAAAGTTTTAGCACCTAGATATAACTCATCTTGACCTTTAGGTAACTCTAAAGCATCAATACCTTCGTATATATCCTTAGCTCCATCAACTATGTCTTGAGCTCCACCACGAAAGTCATCAATATCATCATTCATTTCCTCTATAATTTCCATCATATACTTGTCTGATACTTTTTGTTCATCAAGTTTCATTTCAATAAGCGAATCAAAAAGCTTTTCATCGTTATAATCAGCGCTCAATAAATATGAATAATAGTACTCTACTTTATTTTTTTCTTTCAGATCTGAAAACTCTTCTGCACTAACAAAAGCAGTACTAAATGATTTACTATCTGGATATGCTCCATCCTCTTGTTTAAACAATGAATCATAATCAATTGAGTATCCCAACCCAACTATATTATAGTCTTTTTTATTAAGTCTAATTTTATCGCCTACATCCAATGAATTGAGCTTTGCATAATGTTGTTCTAATACAATTTCATCTCTAGAAGTTACGTTACGACCTTTACTTATCTGAACAAGGTTAATCAATTCTCTGTTTTTAAATAAACGTACCGTGGCATTAGTTTTTTCATCTATAATATCCACATAGAAATTTTCTTCTAAAGTTACTCCATTATTTGTTAGTGCCATTACCTGTTTATCATTTAAAGGCACAAATAAAGAAAAATTACCGTCTTCTACGTTACTTTTTTCTTCTAATTTTTTCAGTGCAGTATCTATTGAATCAGAAGCAGCACTTACTGAAATAATTAGTCCAAGACCAATTGCCACTAATAAAAAAGTGGACAAATATTTCAACCATTCGTTTTTTAGATTTCTCAATGTCTGCTTTCTTAATATTTTCATTTTTTACCACTCCAAATCTTTAGCCATTATTATTTCTTCATTTTCATAGTTATCATAAATAATACCGTCTTTTAGTGTAATAACATTATGTACCATATTTTTTATAGCTGTATTGTGTGTAATAATTAATATCGTTGTTCCATATTTACGGTTAATTTTTTCAAGTAAAACAAGAATATTTTTACTTGTTTTATAATCAAGTGCACCTGTAGGTTCATCACACAAAAGAACCTTTGGGTTTTTAATCAACGCTCTACCAATAGCACATCGCTGTTGCTGCCCTCCAGAAAGCTGTGAAGGAAATTTACTCTGATGCTCTTTTAGACCAAGAACTTCAATTATCTCATCAATTTTTAAAGGACAGTCTGAAAGATATTCACAAACTTGTATGTTTTCACGGACAGTAAGATTAGATATAAGGTTATACATTTGAAATATAAATCCTAGATTTTCACGTCTATATTTTACTAATTCCTTAGGTTTCATTTTCGTAATTTCATGTTCACCACAAAATATCTTGCCCTTATCAACACTATCTAAACCACCAAGTACATTTATAAGTGTTGATTTGCCACTTCCAGATTGCCCTAGTATTGTATACATTTTTCCTTTTTCATATTTCATGGAAACACTTTTAAGAACCTGTGTTTTTGCCTCTCCCACACCATAACTTTTGTAGATTTCTTCGACACGTAATATAAATTCGCTTTTCGAATCCATAACATACCTTCCTTTCATATATATTAATTTTTTGTAGCATAAATAAGAATACCTAACTAATACAGTATCCATTTAAATTATAGTAACTATCGATTATAAATATATTTATTTTAATCTCTATGAGTAGTAAGATTATTATGAATAATTCCGTTTGCAAATGTTTTTTTGAATTCACAACAATAGATACATAGGATGTGGAGCTTTAATACCATTGCCCTTCTACTTTTTTAATCTATTCATTGCTTTTTTTCTTGTTAATCCTTCGTAGTAAATACTATAATTTTTCTCACCAAAATAAATAATAGGGGTAGCTAGTATTAGAATCATAATCCCAAGGAAATAATTGAATGGATCATTAAGATAGTCAATACCAGATACTAGTATATTTAATCCAAAGTATACAATACTGATTATTAGATAGCTCAAAAGGTATTTAACCCATTTTCGCCATCTATTATGAATTAAGAACTTAAGATAGGTAGTCATACATGTTAATCCACACATAGCACCTATTAAGATGGACTCTATATAGTTACTGACATTTGTGTCAACTGGTAATCCCATCATGTGTTGATTTACCAAACGAACAATAATGCCAATTAAAGCAGAGCCTAACAGAATTTGAAGATAATATTTTTTCATTGTATCACCTTATCCCTAAAAATTCTTTAAATCGATTGACGTAATTTTTCGATACTTCCACTTCCTTAGTTGTATCATTAAACTTTAAAAGTAATCTACGATTAAACCAAGGTATAATTTTTGATACATTATTTATGTTAACGATATAGGATTTACTTGTTCTAAAAAAATCATCTTTTGATAATGAATGTTCTAGCTTATAGAGTGTTGACCGAATAAGAAAAATCTCATTAGATGTATGACACCAACTTTTCCCATCAATAGATTCAATAAATAAAATATCATCGTAGTTGATCATACACAATTCTTCATTTAATACTCCGATTAGTTTATTTCCTAATATACCTGCTGTAGTAGGGACTATTTTTTCAACCATTGCATAGAGTGAATCCAGATTACTTGGGTCAAATACAATACATGGAATATAAGCATCCTCAAAGCCTTTTTGAACTATACTGAGATCCGCATCTTGGTAAAAATAAATACCTATATTATTGAATCTTTCAACTATTTTTATGCGTATGCTTTCTTCACAGATCAAACTTAGTTTCATAGGCTTCACCTTATTCTTTGGGTTTATCTTCCTTTATAGATATAATTATAAGTACACTGGTTATAGAATTTATTTCACAAATAAGTAATATTGCTTTTCATTCAAGTCTTTTACTTATGAATAGTATATCAGTAATTTCTTATTTTGTTGTATAATTTGTATAAGAAGGACATATCTTGAGATAAGAAGTACCAATATCATTTAACTAAGCAAGTCAATTAGAAAAATATATAGAATTGTACATTTTTATTAGATATTAAAAAAGCCGAAATCACATCATGTAAATTCGACTTCCTATTAAAACATTGATAAGATTAACACAAAGTAGTTCTTCTACTTCCTATACTCAGTAGGTGAAACACCAACTTTTTTCTTAAAAAACTTAGAAAAATTAGCTGCATATTCAAAGCCTAACCTAAAAGAAATCTCCGAAATTGGAGCATTGGTTCCAAGAAGCATATCCTTAGCTTTTTCAATAGTAAATCGATGAATATGATCTTTAGCATTTGCACCTGTTTCCTTTTTCATCAAGTCACCAAAATAATTACTTGAATACCCAAGTTCTTTTGCTATTAGTTTCACACTTGGTATTCCTTCTGACTCATATTTACCCGCTTTATAGTATTGCTCAAGAAAACTATCAAGGAGAGACATTACATCTTTGCAAACCATTTTTCTGGTTATAAATTGTCTACCATAAAAACGCTTTGCATAGCCTAGTAGCATCTCTATATATGTAATAATAAGCTCATGGCTATATGAATCATCTGTTTGCTCATATTCCTCTTGAATATTCATAACAACAGATGTTATAATATGTTTTTCTCTATCTGATAAATGAAGCGCTTCGTTTATCTTATAAGAGAAAAATGTATACTCAGGCATCCTTTGACTGACAATAGAATTACGAATCAAATCTGAATGAAATAGCAGCATCCACCCTTCGGTAAGATCCTCAGCTACTTCTACAGCTATGCTTTGTCCAGGGGCTGTGAAACTCATACTGCCTTCGGAAAAATCATAGTGCTTTCTACCATATCTAAGTTCACAGTTTCTACCATCTTTCAAAGTGATTGTATAAAATTCTCCACTAATGGAACGGTGGTTATATTCAAGCAGAGCTTCGATTTTTGTAAGATCAATTATGGTAATTAATGGATGACATGGTTTAACATAATCAAGTAATTCATGCAATTGTTCTATACTTTTTATTTTTATATCTTCCACTTTTACACCTGCTTTTATTTGTCCATTTTTTTAGAATCTAAACCCTCTTGCCTGATAAGTAATAGAAGTAAATTCTTGACAATTGTCTTAATTAAATCATTACTGTATATATCAAGATTCTGACTTACTTCAACTTGTAGCTTTTCAATAAGGATGATGATATTCATCGACTGTTTTCGGCTATAGATTGGAATAATATTATTATAATCTTTATTAGAAAGAATTGAAAGATTATGATGATTTTCATTAACAAATTCATATGAGATAAATAATATCATACCTTCACTCTTTACAAAACGAATCATATCAATATTAGCTTCAGGTTCATATATATATACATTTTTTATAAATTCTGTATCTCTATCAACATTTTTTTCCAATACCATAATAAAAAAATCACTGATGAATCGTTTGTCAAAATGTTTAACCTCTTCTAGAGAAATGCAAGTAACCAAAGGATGGTTCGGTTTTTTGCAACCTAACATTTCATGCAAGATTGTTATTGAATTTATTGTATTTGAAGATTGCATAAGACCACTCCTTACTTACATGCGTTTGTTTAAGAAACCCAATACTTCTTTTGAATGTGTACCAATATAATCATACGCTGCAAAACGCTTCTTTTCCAATTTCAACATGACAAATTCTTTTTCTACCTTAAGCCGATTGTATATGTGTTTAACATGATTAATTTCTGTCCACGGATCATTTTCATTTTGAATTACAAGGGTAGGCACTGTTATCTTTCCTACTGAAGATAAAAATGACTTACTTGTTAAATCATAACCAACTCGTTCACTCATAATCCTATTGACTCTCCTATTAACAAACTTTGGAATTCCATTTGTTCTAAGTGAAACGTCAAAATTCACTGGTTGAACGGATATGAAACACTTTATATTCTTAAATTTTGAGAGACCATCTTTTCTACCATAAGCAAACATAGTCGCTCCTGAACCCATGCAGATGCTTAAAAGACCAATGGATGCCTCATTATACTCTGGATTATTGGTAATGTACTTAACAGCAGCTATAACATCTTTATTCTCTTCAGGACCTATAGTTATCCATGGTAACGAACCCTTATCGCTTGCTCCATGATTTCTGAAATCATAAAGTAGCACTGAGTAACCAGCTTCTACCAGATACTTCGCCTGTCTAAGAAAATTAATTTCTTTATTCCAAGGTGCCAGCCTTCCTTTACCTTCTGGTGTATAGCCTACACGGCAACTGACACAGCCGAAATGTGAATGGATGATAACCTTATCTTTACCCCCTTTAATCAACCATCCGCGGATGGTTACACCATCTTCAGCCTTAAATTGTACATCTTCGTACTCTAAACCAAAATCTTGAGGATTACTGAATATCTTTGCCTGCCCTGGCTTTGTATAAGCATCTGCTAACATTTTAAAAATCATATAAACTCCTCATTTCCTTTTGTGTTATTAGTTATCTACATTATAATAGTTCTATTAGAATTTAATAATATCTAAAATACAGTGATAATAATCCATTTTACATGTGTAATATCGTTACCCATTCGTATACACGCATTAAAATAGTATGGTGCAAGCACCATACTATTTAATAAAATTTTTTCTGACTGATAAGCAGTTATGTAACTGCCCTTTTTATAATTTTCCTATAAATTTAAGTAAACTTTTAACTATTATTTCATGCTGCTCTTCATATGTAATTTCTGCTTCACCATCACCTTTTTGCTCACCATACCAACCAAACATAGCATGATTACCACCTTCTATCATCACATACTCTGTATTTTCAGGTAGATTTGATTTCTTTTCTCCCACTTCTTCTATATCTGATACTAAATCATTTTCTCCATAAATAGACATCACTTTAATGTCTGAATCTGAAATATTCGTATCTTTAGATGGATATGAGCCAAAAAAAACTAACCCGTCTATTAAATCTCTATTCTTATCAGAAAAAAAAGCTGCCATTGCCCCTCCCATAGAGTGACCACTTATAACCCATTTTTCAATTTCAGGATATTTATTAATGATTTCTCCAGCTCTATCTATATCAAGCACAGATAAATCTAAAGGCATATGTGCTATAACAACTAAGTTACCTTCCTTAGCAATATCCATTGCAAGGGGTGCGTATGCCTCAGAATCTACTCTAGTTCCTGGATAAATAATCAAACCTTTTAGTTCATCATTATAATCTTCTGGTTCAAAATAGATATTGTCATCATTATTAACTGTTACTAATTCATTAGTTTTCATCTTTTGAACAGCTTCATCCATAACATAGTATGGTATTACAGCCCATAAATAAAAACCTACTAAAAATACTACAACAATACCTATTAAAGTAAATGATATGTTTCTTACTGTTTTCTTCATTTAGTTCTCCTTTTCTTCATACTGCTACCTATATAACTTTAACATTTTTTCTTATATTTTACCATTAATGCACCCTTTTCATAATACTATTTTTTACCCTAAACTTACATTATACTTTTCTTTTTATAACATTAAAACAGGTAACTCAAAATTAAATTCTATTTGACAAATTATTGCAAAGTCTTAATGATGGAAGCTAGTAATATTCGGAATAGATTAAAAAGTCTCTTAAACTTGTAAGCCAAAATCACTTTCCGTGAAATCAGCTTTATCTAAATAGAAATAATTATTTCTTTGGAGGCTTATACTCATCCACTTCTTTAAATATCTTTTCGTCCTTTTCTTCATCTTTCTCATCTACACTCTTATCTTTTTTGCTTATCTGTCTACCTGTATGGTCGATATAATAGTCCCCTTTTAAGATTAATTCTGATAAAGGAACAATTTCAAATCCTTTATCCATAAGCCCTTTAATGGTTGGTTCTAATGCTTCGGCTGTATGTTTTGCATTATTATGAAGTAGAACAATCGATCCACTTCCTAGATCTTTATCCTCTAATACCGTTTTAAGCTGTTGATCGACTCCGTATTCTTTCCAGTCTAAGCTATCTACATCCCATTGTATGGTATAATAGCCACATTCGTTTGCAATATCTAACAGTCTTTCATCATAGTCTCCAAAAGGTGGTCTAAAGAGATTCATATCTTTGCCTGTTAATTCTTTTACTTGTTGATGTGTTATCATTAATTCGTCAACAGCCTGCTGCTTAGATAGTTTGGTCATATGTGGATGTGTAGTCGAATGGTTACCGATATCATGCCCTGCTTCAGCAATTCTTTTAACATCATCTGGATATCTCTCAACCCAACCACCAACAAGAAAAAAAGTCGTTTTAACATTATATTTCTCAAGAATGTCTAAAAGATTTTGTGTATCATCATTCCCCCACGCTGCATCAAAGCTTATAGAGACCTTATTATCATTTCTATCAACGCAATATATGGGGAGCTTATATTCTTTTGGCTCAGATAGAGTCTCAATTGTTTTGTGAATGAACAACCGACCAATTAATCCAAAGAATATAATAATGAGGATATAAATAATAAGTCGAGTTACAAGATTTTTATCCAAATATTTATTCTTCGCCATATGTAAAACCTCAAATCATCTAACTTATTACATTCTATTCTACATTTTTTAAATTCATTCTCTTGTTTATAGAGGAATGTTGACTAAGTAAGGGATTCACATGCTATAATACAACTATATTTTTAAAAAAGCTAAGGAGGATTCTGTATGACTTCTTTAAGTATTATGCTCAAACCTGCGTCTAGTTACTGCAATATGAGATGCAAGTACTGTTTTTATTGTGATGTCGCAAATCATATAACTATTAATTGCAAATAGCAGATATTATGATACACTGGTACTATATAATTAAATCCAGAGAGGGTAATTCATGTTTCATCTACTAACTAAAATGAGTTTAAACTACCAAATTGATAAAGATAGAGTTTATCACGCAATGCAATGTCATAAGCAAAATCCAGCTTATCATCGAATAAACGCTGCTTACAAAGAACTGTATATCAAACTCAAAGACCTAGTGTTACCCGTCTATTTTTTTGATATTATTCCTAAAGATGTCGTTCCTTTCCAAGGTCTGTTGGATGATTTTCAATATCTTGGCTACAGCTTGATATCTATTGGCAGTTCACCTAGTGACGCTATTCATAACTTCTTTACAGAAGATGAATATCTAAAAGGATTACTGTTAGACTATATGTGTGATGCTCTTTTATTTAACTACAGTGACCAGCTCATTGCATATATTGGCAGTCATCTAGGCTGTGATTCAAAAGGAATCACCAAAACTGTGGGACCAGGGGATGATACAATACCTTTATCCTATCATACGTGGATTATAGAGCGCTTAGCTCAAAAAAACGTATTCCCATACCCCATTACATTTAATAAATCCTCTGTTATCAGCCCCCCCAAATCATTGACTGCCTTTTATCTTATTCAAAAAAATACTACCTCTATATCTAGGCATCAGTGTCAACAGTGTACTGAAAACTGCCTTTTTAGAGACCATATAAAGGATCAAATCGATAGTAACGATTGAATTAAATGAGCTAAATCGTGATTGAGAGGAAAGATTATTAAATGGAGCAAAGTCTAAAGATAAACGTTATTATAAAAAATAAAATGTATATTATCAATGCCTCTCTTGGAGACTCTTTACTACATGTATTGCAGGACTCAAGGCTAAACATATCCAGTCCATGCGGCGGCAAGGGTCTATGCGGCAAGTGTAAAGTCATAGTGAAGCAAGGTTTTGTTCCACCAAGTTCATATGATAAGGTTTATTTTAATAAAAAACAACTCGCATCTGGCTGGAGGCTGGCTTGTACAACACACATTCATTCCTCTTTAACGATTGATATAACAAATAGTCATTGTAAATGCAATGAGGATAAAGACAGCTTCCTATTAGCTAGCTCTTATGACCAAGCCTTAGACACTATTCCAATGATGGTATCTTCCTTACCTATGAGTAAAGATTTATATGGACATAATAGTGTAACCCAATATATCAATCACGAATTAAAAGGCTCCTATGTGTATTCATTAAAAGCTTTAAAAGCTTTAGGTCATAGTATTAAAGCAACAATAAGTACATCTCAAACCCTATATGTTTTACATAATAGCTCCACAGTTTTTAATGTGGGAACAGAACCATTAACCGCTTATGGCATAGCGATCGATATCGGAACAACCACACTTGCTTTTACTCTTGTAAACCTGCTTAATGGTAATGTTATAGATAGCTACGCTTGTATGAATCCTCAACAACGCTATGGGCATGATATAATCTCCCGTATTCAATATGCTTCCAAGTCTGATAATCATCTTTCTGAAATCAGCACTGTTCTTAAAAAAAGTCTCCTACAAGCCATACAAGCATTAACTTCAACTATTCCAGAGGATTATATTGAGAAAATTATATTATCAGGTAATACTGCTATGATACAATTGTTATTAGCTATTGACAGCACTTCTTTAAGCTATACGCCATTCACTATGGTTACACAGGATACCATTGTATTACCTTTTCATTCGTTATTTGGTACTTCTAATTGTGCATGTACCATCTACTGTTTACCCGCTTTGGCAACGTATATTGGTGGTGACATAACTGCTGGGCTAATCTTAACGAAAATGTATGAGTCTGATAAGATACAATTATTAATTGATATAGGAACCAACGGAGAAATGGTTATAGGGAATAAAAATAAGCTGATATGTGCATCAACTGCGGCTGGTCCAGCTTTTGAAGGTGCTAATATTCAATGTGGTGCAGGTGCAGTACCTGGAGCCATCTGCTCTTATGCTGTGGATAACGGTCATGCTAAAATTAGTACTATCGGAAACAAGCCACCTATCGGCATATGCGGTACAGGTATTATTGATATCGTCAGCGTTTTGTTAGAACAGCGTATTCTTTCTAATACAGGCTTATTAAAAATTGATAAAGCCTCTGAAGAAATGGTTGTGGTTGATAAAAATGATGATACCACCATAGGTCTTACACAAAAAGATATTAGAGAATTACAGCTAGCAAAATCAGCGATACGTTCAGGGTTAGAAATAATCATAGAGGAAATGAATTGCAGCTATGATGACATTGAGTCCGTGTACATTGCTGGAGGCTTTGGATCTAAGCTGCATCTGAATCATGCAGCTCATATAGGACTCTTGCCTGAAGCTTTAGAACACAAAGTTAAACCCATAGGAAATGCTTCGCTTCGTGGTGCGCAAATCTATATGCTTCATCCCAACAGCGTTGATTTAAAACAGCTGGCTGACAAAGTTTGCACTATTGAATTATCCAACCATGTAAGATTTAATGAATATTTTATGAAATATATTAATTTTTAACTGCATCGTAACTGAGTCTCTTATTGCTTTTATTATTGCTGATTTTGCTAGAGAGTTAGTCGTATTTTCTCTAAACCTTTGCGTGGAATTTTTATAATATCCTTACTAAATCACTGCTTATATTCAACGAACTATTGATATAACTTTTTTGACAATATTAACTTGTATATGGTTATCGCTTTTTGCTATTTTTCCTCCTAAGTTTTAGTGAATGGAGAAGCGGAGCTTCATTTGCTGAGATTTTCACGTTATCTTTTTTTATTTTAAGAGCTCTGCAAATTACTTCCGTAACCTGCTCTTTCTCTTTCATAAGTAACTCATCCCAAAACATTATATCTACAGATTCGGGGCTTATATGCTGAATGAGAGTGCACTTTGGACCTATAATATCTGCAATAATTTCTAAAGTATCTTTAGGCCAATAATCGTTTATACAATAGTCTGGAACCCTCCCAAGTAATGTCAGTCTTCCATCTTTCATTCTAGCTATATCTGTGGTTAAAAGACCTTTTAAGTAGTCTTTTATAATAAAGCCGTTTACATCAATACATTTTCCTGCATTTGGTGAGTATAGTTTAAGAATATTTCTTCCGTCTACATGAATAAGTTCACTTCTTACACCGCTTAATTCACTTCCTACAGTTCCTATACTTTCATCGTTTCCCTCTATATCAAAATGATTAAGGGAACATGTTTCAGTAAGTCCGTAACCTTCTCTGATAATAAAACCTTTATCTCTAAACCATCTAATTGCAACAGATGAAAGTGGTGACCCACCAGAATCAATAAATACTCCACTGTAATCAATATTTTGATCATAAAACTCAGATATTATATCTAGAGTAACAGGATTTGCCAAAACAATAATTTTATCATATTTCTTAATATTTTTCTTTAGAAAATCAAGTATCTTCTCTGCTTTTATATAGGCAAAAGCGCTCCCTAAAGAGCAACAATTAAGCACACCTGCAATAAATGTAAAATTATATGTTGCCGGCATAGAGGTAATTACTGCCGAATTCTCTGTAATTCCATATATCTCTCTGTACCATGATAAGGTTGTCTCTATTTGCTCTTTAGTATGTACTATAAGTTTTGGTGCACCTGTACTTCCAGATGTAAACATACCACTTAGCCAATTGCCATCTATTTCAGATACAAATATTGTTAGTTCTCCTATATTACATTGCTTAATAAATTTATGCTGAGTTCTGTTACTCAATTCCTTAGGATATAATACGGTACGATATCCCATAGATATAAGGTAAGATGAATATAATGCAATTTTCATCTGATCCTCGCCACTCAAAAAATAAGTTTTATTATAACCGCAAAGAACACTTTTTAGATTGCTTTTAATACTATTTACATCTTCTGAAGGCACTACTTCTTTTAAAATATCCATTTTTTCTCTTGTATGATTAATATAGTAGCGATAATCATACTTTCCTTTCTTTTTTTATTGTGACTATAATACATCCAGATACTGTGGTACTTTTTATTTTAATCTGTAGCTAAACTACTTGACTGGAATGTCGCTACCTTTATCTGAATTGTTTATTTGCTGGATGCGCTTAAGCTTTCGCTTATGAGTACTTATTTCAATCAAGTCTACGATGATAATAGTTGGTGGGTATCATAGTATTAAAATTCTAAAGAAGATTTTTTCTATGATTTATGTTGGCATTGATATACCAAACTTAACCACTTTGCATCAGCTATATCTTCTGATGGCGAATTATTCAGCTGACCTCTTCTCTTGATTCTTTCAATAAGAACATTGCTCTTGAATCAACGGCTCATTACGGCAACAGCCTTGTTGAATTCCTTGTTTCTAATCAAGTAAACTACTAGCTTTTGCTGGCTTAGATCCTTCTGTTTATCAGTCGGGTAACTTTAAAACACAAAATACTAGAATGTCAAAACGTGGCTCACGAGTCCTTCGTTATGTATTAGTTAATGCAAACCAATAACGTTGTCAAAAACAACAAAACATTCAGAAATTACTATGATACTAAGAAGGCTGAAGGACTCATTATAATGCATTGGGACATTGCGCAGGTAAACTCTTCAGAGTTATCTATAAGATGCTTACTGACGAAGTCATTCAACCTTAGCAAAATGCTTTCTTAATTGTATAAAGAAATTTTTCCCCATCTAGTCTGAAGACATCAATTGAAGTAAGTATATCATTCATCTTTATTCTTAAATAAATTCATTAAGTAGTATTCTGAACAATAAACTCATCTTTTGCTCTCATACTTTTCATTTCTAAAAAGCAACTTGCTAGTTACATTGATAACCTCATCCATTTCTTGCTTTGTACCAATTGTGATGCGAAGATAATTATTTATCTGCTCGTTATCATAATGTCTTACCAAAATACCATTGTCATATAAAGTATTCTGATAGTGGATAGCATCTAAATGCATGTGCTTTAAAAGCACGAAATTAGTAGAAGACTGGACAACGTGAAAACCAAGCTCCCTCATTTTCAATGTAAAATTCTCGCGAACAGAAATTCTTTTTATGATTTTTTTCTGGTAATAGGACTCGTCCTCAATGGCTGCTATCCCTATTGCAAGCGAGATATCACTCATATTGTAAGGGTTTACAGAGCATCTAATTTTATTTAATTCTTTAATAAGATTCTCTTTCGCTATGCAGTAGCCAATATGCGCACCAGCCAAATTACGTGATTTTGACATGGTATGCACCACAATCAGATTATCATATTTATTAACTAGCTGCATTACGGATGTATTTCCGTAATCTATATAAGCTTCATCAATCACGACAATTCTTTTAAGATTTGATCTAATAATTTTTTCTGTCTCATCAATTGAAAGCCATATTCCTGTAGGTGAATTTGGATTTGCTAAAATAACATGTGAATCAGCATCAATAAAAGCCTTGGTGTTTATTGTAAAATCTTCTTTAATAGGAATTGTATAATATTTGATTTTAAAAGTTTTACAAAAGCATTCATAAAACTCGTATGTTATATTCGGAAAACATACAGAACTATTTTCCATCATAAACGCCAACATTATAAATACCAAAATTTCATCAGCTCCATTGCCAATCAACACTTGTTCAGAACTCATTCTGTATTTCAATGCTATCATCTTTCTTAATTCAGTACAGTTTGGATCGCCATAGAAACCCAGATACTTCATTCTTTCGCTTGATAATACACTCAATACACGTGGTGATGGAGATTCTGAAGTTTCATTGGCATTAAGTTTAATAAAATCTTTTGGATCACCTTGTGCTCCTGGTACATATGGTACTATATCACTATGAAAAAATTTTCTCATTTATGGATCCTCACTTTTTCGCTTTTATATACTTAATAGAATATCTGTAATGACACGGATTTCGCCTTGTAAAACACATTTTAAAATCTTATAAAATTTATTTTTTAGACTTACTATTGTATTCTCATTATGAAGCGAAGGACGGTAAATAAAATCAACTATAATTCTCTTTTCGGATATTTTAGATTCTAATATCAAATCAAATACTGATTGTTCACCATTATATTCTTCCTCTGGAGTGAATACTTCAAAAATTTTGCTATCATCTTCCGTAACATTTATAAAATTGTAAAATACAGGTGGATATAGCTCTTTTCCTATGAGTTCGCTTATCTTTCTATCTGGAAAATCTTGATTTTCAAGTATATCGTTCATTTCTATCTGCGTTGCTACTATATGTTCCATTATCGTTTGATTTGTGTCAATCTTGATCGGCCAGTAAACAGAGTTCACATAATAACCAAATGAGTTTATCAATTTCGGGCTACTCCTTCCGTTAACTTGTAGCGCAACAAGTGCTTTGTCCATACCAGTCCATTTTCCAATAATTAAATTAGCTATGCCTGCCAAAAGAGTGGGAACAGTTATTCTGTTATCAGAACATATTTTACTGATTCTACTTGTTTCATTTTTATCAAGTAGCAGAGAGGTTTTATACGCATAAAAGCTATCTTCACTTAAAATGTGATCAGCAGGAATACGAATACTTTCTATATCGATTTCTTTTAATTTTTTTTTCCAAAATTTTTCCTGTGCATTTGTTTTACCAGAATAAAACTTTTGATTGATGTAGAATGAATAGTCATGAAATTGCAATATCTTTTCTTCATCATCACAAACGGTATTGTTAATTCTTTGAGAATAGGCTTTTATGAAATCCTTCTTAATAACATCCATAGACATACCATCTGAAATAAGATGGTGTGTTACTATCAGTATTATGTTTATATTATCACAAAAAGTAATTAGCCATGCTCTAAAAATACTTGTAGAGGAAAAATCAAATTCAAAATCAAGCAATTGGTTTATAATTTCTGAGCTTCTTTCTCGGAAAATAACGTTGCTTTTATCTATAACAGGCAATTTAAAATATCTATAGTCATTCACACATAGCATTATATCATTACCTTTTTCTAATAGAGATGTTCTCAATGCAGAATGACGTTTCAAAAGAGAATTAACTGCATATTCTGCAACAGTTCTGTCAATTTTTAAGCCACTCTTAAGACAAAGCGACATATTTCTTTCCTTGCTGTTTCCTATTTTTTTAGTCAGATAATAACTGTGTACCAAACGCGGAGTTGCTTTGTAAAGTCGTTCTTTTGGAGCAAACCCTATTTCCTCAAAGTCTTCAGGAATATTACTTTTAAGAAGCAAATCATCAATTATAGTAGCCAGCTTTCTCACTGTTGGATTATTGAAAATAATAGGCATTCGTAACCTTACACCAAACACTTCCTGTATTTTAATTATCAGATGTACAGCTTTGATGCTGTTGCAACCGTACAAGAAAAAGTTACCATTTACTCCTATACATATGTTTCCCATTACTTCTTTCCAAACAGTTAAAAGCTTAATTTCTGTAGGATTCTGTGTATCTTGATTAGCATAAAACTCATAGCTTTGAGCTTCAATCTTAAGCGTATTTTTGTTTACATAGTTAACTAAACGTCTATAAACGCCATCATTACTCTTTTCTACTTCTGATAAATCAGCTAATGTAATATTCGGATTATTAACTATCTGTTCAGTTAATGCAGCAAATGAAGAACAAATTTTAGCTATAGTAGATTCTTTAAACAGAGCAGTGGAATAATTCAACTTCATAAGAAGACCATCTTCTGTCTTATGTGCTACCAATGTCAGATCAAATTGTGAAATACGTTCGCGTACATGCATCTCATTAAATGTAATATGGCCTTTATTTAATAAGATGCTTTCATTATTTTGCATTACGAACATAGTATCAAATAATGGACTGCGACTCATATCACGGCAGATTTTTAGATCATCAAAAAGCATATTGAACTGATAATCCTGATGTTCAAAAGCCTCAAGTGACTTTTCACGAACTTCTAAAAGTAGCTCTGAGAATTTTTTGTTTCCTGCTAATGACATTCTAATTGCAACAGTATTAACAAACATCCCTACAACATTCGCGCAATCAGCATGATTACGCCCAGCTATAGGAGTACCGACAATTATATCGTCCTGACCACTATGTTTTGTAAGTAATACTCCAAAAACTGACATAAGCTTCATAAACAATGTACAGTTGTTATGGCTATAAAGCGTATCAAGTTTTTTAGTAATTTCTGGTGAGATGCGAAACATAAATGTATCACCTACAAATGTTTTTAGCATCGGACGTTTATAATCTTGTGGAAGATTTAGAATAGGCAAATTTCCCTGAAATTCTTGGAGCCAGTATTTGCGATGCTCTTCCATTTGAGAGGATTTCATCTGTTTATTGTGCCATATTGCGAAATCCTTATACTGAATTTTAAGAGGAGTGAGCGATTCATTATTATAAAGTTTTTCTAATTCAGAGATGATAATTCCGATAGAAGTTCCATCGACTATAATATGATGCATGTCAAGAAGAAGTACATATTGGTTCTCCCCAACTAAATATAGTTTCTGTCTAAAAAGAGGCGGACAGCTTAAATTAAAAGGTTTAACAAATAAGTCTGTGACTTTTTCAAGATGATCATCACTGAAATCTATTAATTCTACAATCTCAAGATTTTGATATGGTACTTCAATAATTTTTTGCCTTACCCCATTCTCAGTAAGTTTAAAAGCAGTCCTTAATGCCTCGTGACGGTTTATGATTTTGTTCAAAGCGGATTCGAGCTTGTCACAGTTAAGATTTCCAATGATTTTTATTGCAGTAGGCAGATTATATCCGATACCTTGCTCGTCTAGCTGATACATTGCATACATTCTTTCCTGTACCGAAGATAATTCGTATGTAGTACTTTCCTCGTTTAAATATTCTTTATTTATTGTATCTTTTGCCTGCTTATTTACTGATAATGTATCGAGAAAAGCACTTAAATCTTTCAAAGTTTGATAGTTAAAAAAATCTCTTACAGTTATTTTCTTGCATATCTTACGATTTATATTCGCAACAACAACCATAGCCTTTAAAGAGTTCCCACCTATGCTAAGAAAACTATCGTCTCTGTCTATATCATTAATTCCAAGAATGTTCCTCCATATTTCTGCAACTTCTATTTCTGTTGGAGTCTTAAGGTTACCTTTGCCTGTATTATTATTAAATATGTTTTGTGGATCAGGTAAAGCTTTCCAGTCTAACTTACCGTTAGGTGTGATGGGAAATTCTTCTACATCCATAAAATAAGTAGGAATCATATAATCTGGTAGCACAGATGCAAGCATGTTTCTCAATTCTTCAATACTCTGAGTATTCCGAATCATATATGCAACTAGATACTTCTCGCCGTTTTTATCTGCTTTTGCAGCAACGGTACAGCATCCTGATTTCATTACTTTTTGTAGCTTAGCTTCAATTTCACCTGTTTCAATACGGTATCCTCTGACTTTTACTTGAGTATCAAGTCTGCCATGAAATTCTATATTTCCATCAGCTAAAAACCTTCCTATATCTCCCGTACGATATATGAATTTATTAATTCCGGGTACGAAAACAAACTTTGATCTGGTTTTCTCCTCATCCTTATAATAACCATTTGAAACACCTTTACCACAAATACATATTTCTCCCTTTTCTCCGTTAACTACCTGTTTGAGCTTATCATTTAATATGTAAATTTCAACATTAGGTATTGTCTTCCCAATAGGTATAATATCGATATTCGCCTTCGGAACTTGTGGTACACAATAATAAGATGCTATGTCAGTACATTCAGTAGGTCCGTAAGTATTTACTATCTGCACTCTGTAATTTACTGATCTAATCCACGGTTCCAGTGTAGACATATTAATGCTTTCTCCACCTAAAAACACATAGCGAAGATTTTGAAGACCCCGATAGTTTTTAGAATCATTGAGTGTTACCAAAGGTGCAAAAGCACTTGGAGTCCAGTTTAATATTGTTGTTTTGTACTTATCCATATGAGCAAGCAAGTCATCATAATCAATTAGTCCTGACAATGGAAGCGTAAGCATACCCCCAGAAATTAAAGGTGCATAAATATTCTTCTGTGCAAGATCAAAGCTTACTGAAGCTGCAAGGACCACACTGTCTTTATCACAAAAACCAAATGAACCAGTATACCAATGAAGCATATTTGTAAAAGAGTCACATCTGACCATAACTCCTTTTGGGTTTCCGGTAGAACCAGATGTATATAGAATATACATTAGACGCTTGGGGTCAAGCCCTTCCGTGTTTCCACAATATATTCCTTTATTATTATTCAAAATGTCTTTTACGTCTATTATTTCAGTGTTTTCAAGATTAAGTTCCATGCTTACCTGTTCATCAGCGAGAAGGCATACCGCTTCAGAATTACTGAGTATGTAATCTATGCGTGATTTTGGATATGCCGTATCTATTGGTATATATGCACTTCCGCTTTTGAGAACAGCCAAAATACTTATAATCATTTCCGGCGAACGTTTTACCATTACTCCGATTAGTTTTCCAGGACCTCCTCCTTTTTTATGTATAATTTCTGACAATATGCCTGCCTTAAGATTCAACTCTTCATAAGTCAGATTACCACTATCACTAGCTATAGCAGTTGAAAGGGGATTTTTTTTGACCTGTTCTTCAAATAATTCAATTACTGTTTTAGTATTATCCATAATATTTCGTTTTTCTTCCCTTCTCTATACTTAAATAATTTATTGCTTATACGATTACCTATTTGTTTTCTATATTGATATTTATTCTTGCAAGATATTTTTTGTCATTCACAGCAAGAAAAACTAGCAATATAACAGAAACAACCAATGGCATAGCTGTAATAAGCCAAGTTATCCTACTCCCCCATAAATCCATAATTATTCCCATTATAAATGGATTGAGAAAAGCACCTATACGCATACTTGCAGACACTAAAGATAGTATACGTCCTCTGTATCTGGATTGAACGTGAGTAGTGGCGTAATATGTGATATTTACACTTCCAAATATTTCACCTAATGTCCAAATAAATGTCAAAACAAAAGTTACAATTACATTTCTTGTGTAGAAAAACATTCCAAAGCCGACTAAATATAATGCTCCTGCAATAACAATGTTCCATATTGCAGACATTTTCTTTGAAATTTTCGTTATATACGCAGTAAAAAATACCACTTCAAAGCCATTAAGCGACATCAAAAAACCGTAGTATGATGTTCCTTTATCACCAAAAACGTCATTCATAAATAGAGGCATTGCAAATCCACATTGATTATACCCAAATGAAAAAATCATCATACTGAGCAAAAATATAAATAGATACTTATAAGTTTTAAAAAGTTTATTGCCCTTTTGTCCAGAGTGTTTCTTATCTGTTAAATTTGCTTTTTCAGAGTTACTAGAACGAATGTAAGGCACAAATCTGAACATTAAAGCTACTCCAATTAAAGTAATAGAGACTTCGATAATAAATATAAGATTTATAAAATTATTAAATAGAAAGGCGGCTATCATAGTACTTATCGCTATTCCAACATTCGATCCAAGATACAAAAGTGAATACGTATTTCGTCTTTGCTCAACCGATGTCAAGTCAGCAACAAGTGCATCCTCCATTGGATAAGATATAGTAGAGACAAAAACTCCAACCATAAGTAATACAGTACGTATAACAGCTGTTGGGCATCCTATTACAGCCGCAAGCATAACTGCTCTCAGAATACCAAGTCCAATAACTCCATTTTTTTTATTTACTTTATCAGCAAGAAAACCTCCAATAAGCGTAGCAGGAAAATACAAAAAAGTATTTAACGAAACTATTTGTCCTGCTGTAACCTTAGAATACCCAAGATAATACGTCAAATACAAACTAAAAAAAGGCATGATAAAGCTAGCTATACTCGTAACAACTCTTACACCAAAAAGTACATATATAGATTTTGGTAGTCTATAATACACATCAAATATTCGGATTTTCTTATTTACTATTCTCAACATATACATTATCCTTCATAATTATTCATAGAATAGTCCATTTTTGTACTTTGGATATACAACAGATAAACCACAGTCTACGTTGATGGTTTGCCCAGTTATATTTCCATTATCTTGCAATAAATGAATAATCATTTTTGTTAGTGCATCAGTATTAACAAGATGCCTTGATGGAATAATTCTAAGATCACATAAATCAACAGATGAAAAATTTTGTGAATAGTGTATTACACGGCTTTTATCACTGGATCCAATTAGTTTAGCACCTAACGCTGATACACGTAATACATTTGCAGAAATTCCATATTTCCCAAGTTCAACAGCTACACAGCGAATATAAGATTCCAGAGCAGCTTTTGAAGCTGCATAAACACTGCTTTTTTCGTCTCCCATTACTGCACAAAGAGACGAAATTCCTATGATTTTCCCATCTACTCTTTCTCTTTTCCACCTTTTAACTAAATGACTGATTATCATTGCAGGTATTTCAAAGTTCACTTTCATAGTGAGCCTAAGCATATCATAATTTATACTCTCAACAAACTCAAGATTATCAATTGCTGCGTTTGAAATAAATGATACAATTGAATATCTTTTTGTATTTTCTAAAAATTTTTTTGCGGAAACTTCATCTGCTAAATCGAGTGTCATTCCTAAAAACTTAGCGCAAGAATTAACGTTTTTAAAATCGTCATTCAAAACTTCTATTAAAGTACTATCTCGTGTAGTAAAAATCACATTTATATTCTTATCTAGTAGAGCTGCACAGATTTTTCCACCTATATTCCCAGTTGCCCCTGTAACAACAACATATTTGTCCATAGTATCTACCTTTCATTTATAATACCAAAGAAATATTTTGTGTTTCATTACTATTTACAACATTAAATCCCCCACAGCAGAACTGTGTAATAAAGACAAAACACAATCTACTTATAAAACAAACTTATTAGTAGCGTTTTTAAACAATTTAATAAATCGATGGATAGCCACAAGCTTCCATATAAATTCCTTATTATTTATGTTATCAGTATTTGCAGCAATTGAAACAAACTTGTCATTGAAAATATCCCTTATAAAACCATTGTCAAATATTTCATTAAAATTTCTATTATAATAGTCTATTATTGTGTTATTGTATTTATTTTTTGGATTTACAAAAGCTAGTTTTTTTCTACTACATACAGAAAGTGGAATATGCTTCCTTGCTATCTCTTTTAAGGGGTACTTTTCATTTCCGTTAAGAACCTTTTTATCAGGACTAAAACTAAATGCTAGATCAACAAGGCGGTAATCTGTGAAAGGAACACGGCATTCTACTGATGAAGCCATTGACATTCTATCTTCTTGTATTAAATTACTCTGTAGATATGTTTTACAAGCCCAGTAAGCAACAGAATCCAATGGAAATCCTTCAAGCCAATCATTGGGTATATTATTAGAAATTGTTTTAATTACTGAATTTTCTATAATTTCAAGTGCATATGGCGTAAGAGCTTGTTTGTCACCTATATACTTATTTATAAAATGTTTCATTAGGTTGTCTGATGAAAAATCCTGCTTTTTATAAGTATACATAGGAAAATCATGCAAATAACCAAGCCAAACTTCGTCTGAACCTTGGCCATTTATTATTATACGAAATCCATCATTCCGAGCATTAGAGTAATTGGCAAACATAGAAAAATACACCTTATCCCATACAACCTCTTCAAGATGATATGTAACCATATCCAATTTTTCAAGGGTTATATCCTTACTGAATACATGATTAATTTTATGATTGATATTTTTAAGATGTTTTGCTACTTCATTTGAATAGTGTAAATCTATGTTATTATTATAATCATCATATTCTATTGTATAAGATGTGACTAATTTAGAATTTTGACTTACCATAGCTGTCAGTAAGCTACTGTCAAGCCCACCAGATAAAAGTGTTGCATGTTTTACTACACCTTGTAATCTATTTAATGTGCTTTCAAGTAGTGTGTCCTCTACCATATTTAAAGAAGCATTATTATATCTATCCTTATCAATATCCCAATATCGTACTCTCTCAAATGAATCTCTATCTACGGCAATATATTCTCCCGGCGCAACATGAAATATGTTTTCAAAATAAGTCTGCTCCTTATCAGCCCAGAACCACATTGTAAGGTCAGTACAGATTTTTGGAACATTAGGAATCAAATTAATATCCGATACTGCGTTAAAACTTTTAACCTCAGATGCAAAATATAAATCATTCTCTGTTTTAGTATATATTATCTGTTTTACACCTAATCTATCTCTGATGAGATGTAATTTTTTTATTCTCCTGTCGTAAATGGAAATGGCAAAATCTCCTTCTATTTCATGAACAAAACTTATCCCTTTTAGAATATACAACTCTGCAATGACATCGGCGTCAAAGTTGCATTGCTTTAGGTTGTACTTTTCTATCAATTTTTTATAATTATATATTTCGCCATTAAGTGCAACTACTACATATCCTCTTTGTATTGGCTGATTTGATTTGTTAGACAAATCTAAAATTGAAAGTTTAGTATGAGCAAGAACAATTTTATCATCATTCCAAATACCTAGAGAATCAGGACCTCTGTGCTTAAGCAGTTTACTTGCATCTTCTATTTCAGATACATTTTTTTCTGAAATAGTATTTTTTGAATAAAGACCAACTATTCCACACACAATTCATTCTCCCCTTGTAAGTTAAAATACATTTCTTATTCATCTAATATTGCATTGCATAATATTTAAAGTGCATAGCATATACCAAAAGCACTTCCATATTATTTCATTAATTTCAAAAAGTTGCACCTTTATTATACTACCATAATAATTGATTACTGTCAAAAATATTAGCTTTTTCGACTTATTATCATATAATTAATATCAATTTCTTATACATAAATCCCTTTGTAAACATCTCATAGGCTATAGCTATTTTAATAGTATTAGCATGCAATACATTAATATTTCTTTTATGATACATTAAATTTCTTTATCTAACTGATTTTTATCCATGATGCATTGTGTTAATTCTAACTTACTAAAATCAATGGTAAATTTAATCTGTATGATTAAGTTAATTTTACAATTCATGTTATACTATTTGCTTTTTATATACGTTACACATAAAAGGTATAAGAACCATAGTTACTCGATAAATTTAGGAAATAATTTTTATGACAATAATAGACTATTCAAAGATATGCCGTAATGGGAAAAAAGATGGCTAACGCAGCCATCTTCATTCCGTTAATTGTATAATATCATTATCATATGAAATACTTATTATAACAAATTTTCCTATATAGGACACCATGAAATAGATTTATTTTTTATCAGATAATATTGGCGAATTGAAATTTGAAGTGCAACAACAAAAATGAGTAAAAAGGGTTTAAAAAATCCATTAGTTAATATTCCAAGATGTAATTTCGACAAAACAAAAAGGGATATTAAATTAATGGATTGTAATGATAGTATAACCAAGAACTACTGTCATTTAAACCTTGAAGAAAGAATTAAAATCGAAATTTACTGGAAAGATAGATTAAGTACAACAGCTATAGCTGAAAAAATAGGTCATAGTGAACTTTTTTAGCTCATTCCTGCTCATTATTTGAAAGAGGTACAAATGAAAATCATAATGGCATTATTAGACGATTTATCCTAAAGGGAAAATTATTTATCGTGAGATTGATCAAATTGCTAATTGGATGAATACATTACCAAGAAAAATACTTGGCTATAAGACACCACTAAAAACATTTAAACACTTTATGGCATTAGCTTAAGAAATATCATTGACAGGTTTATCGCTTTTAGCTTTACCGCAATAAAGAAACCACCTAGGCAGATGGCTTCCTTGCGTATAAAGGCAACTAAACGCATTTACAAGTATAACCTATAAAGTAATCTTTATAACATCAATAAAATGTGAATTTGTGCCGAATTACATTTTGTTGCACTTAATTTTTCAATTCAAGAACAGATAATATTACCATCAGGCGATCTAGTCTATAAAAAAAGTAATTGATTGAGACTGTCATAGAAAGTGTGTAAAAAATTTCCAACCTGGCTAAAATCTAAATAAAAAGCTAGGAAGGAGATTTTTTATTATGGCAAGTAATCTTATTAGTAAAGAACAAGCACAGGCAATTATAGAGAACAATGATATTAAAACATCACAGGATATTATGGGAGCTTTAAAAACCATGTTTAAGGATGTTCTTCAGGAAATGCTTGAAAAAGAAATGGATGATACTTTAGGCTATGAGAGATATAATCATGAACAACCTAAAACAAATTATCGCAACGGCTACTCCCATAAGAAGGTACGCTCATCTCTGGGTGAAATTGATATTGATGTACCAAGAGATCGAAATGCCGAGTTTGAACCTAAAATTATTCCTGAACGTAAGAAAGATATTTCAGATATTGAGAAACAAATCATTAGTCTTTATGGAAGAGGTATGTCAACAAGGGATATCCATGATCAGATGCAAGAACTATACGGTATTAATGTATCAGCAGATATGGTTAGTCGAATTACTGATAAGCTTATACCTCGTATTAAAGAATGGCAAGAAAGACCTTTAGAGACAATATATCCATTCATTTTTATGGATGCCATTCATTTCAAGGTCAGAACGGAAGGACGTGTTATCAATCGCGCAGCTTATGTTATTATTGGTGTAAACCTAGATGGTATGAAAGATGTCTTAGGTATCTGGATTGGTGAAAATGAAAGCTCTAAATTCTGGCTGAATATCCTTAATCAACTTTACTCAAGAGGGGTAAAAGATGTTCTAATATTCTCTGTAGATGGGCTTACAGGCATGAAAGAAGCTATACAGAC
>JANQFZ010000079.1 GCA_028277605.1 Vallitaleaceae bacterium
AAAACCTCCTTAGTGACATAGAATAATTTACACGATTGCAGCTTTAATAATAATTGCTACAGCAATAAAAATAGCAGCAATAACTGCCCCAACGGCAACATTTTTGTCTTTAATTTCTTTAGCAAAATTATAAGGTGTAATAAGGTCAAAAAACTTATAACCTACAAACATCAATATTAATGCTAAGAGCAAATAAAAAATGGTTGCCAAATATTCATTGTTTAACAATTCCATAAGGTTACTCCTTTCTATATATATGATTATAGTGATTTATTTACCAAAACTTGTTCCACCACCAGATCTAGATTTTGTACCTGTACTACCTGAGCGTACTGATTGGTTACTTGAAGCTGATGAGTTAACTTTTGGTTTTGAATTTTCTGTTTGTATTTTTGTTGATGCATTTTTATTTGTTTGTATTTTACTAGAACTACTATTGGTAGTGTTTGATGGCTTAGTCACGGTTTTTGTAGTTCGTACACTACTACTACCATAACGTTTTACATCTCTACGATAATATGGACTAGTTGCATAGGATGCGCTGTAAAAAGTAATAATATTGTTCCTATAAGGACGATATAAGCCATAGTATCCATTATGATGAATAAACTTTCTAGAAGAAATCTGAATATATGTATCTCCATCTTCATTTTTATAAATCAATACATAGTAATCATCATAAGTTAGTTGAATGGCTTCTTCATTATCAATATCTGAATATTCTAGGGGCTGCTTTTCATTAATAAGATACAAGGCAGTCTCTTTTAAACTCATTTCAGTAGAATATACTTGAGCTTTGTCCGAATAGTCGTAGTTGCTGGTTATACTTGTAGCGTAGTGTATTTTCGAATTGCTGTCTAATTTTGCAGCAAGCGATTGACTACTTAATGAAGAACCATAAATACCTAAAAGTATAATCAATAGAAAGATACCTGCAAAAATACCTAGTATAGTTTTAATTACCTTTTTCAACCTAAAACCTCCCTTCATACCATTTGGTTACTCATTTCTAGGATAGATCTCAACATTATAATTCTGTATTTTCCTTCCAATGCTCATTTCAACTTCGCCATTCCAAATCTCAATAGATAATAGATGGTTACCATCTTCATCTGAATACTCGTAATAGTCGACTTCTTCTCCTTTAACCGCATTGATTTGTCCTATAACCTGCTCAACAATAGCGTCACTGCCTTCTTGCATATAATATGTAATGCCTTTATACTCATAAACTCTCGGTGCTTCAGTTGTTATAGCTACTACTTCTTCAAATAAACAAATCTCAATATCATCATCTTCTTCAACACTCAGCCAATAGGTTTTTAAAGCATCTTTAATCTTGTATTCTGTCCATTTCCAGCCGTGATCATTAAACTTCAATATACCTTGGACTTCATAATCTACATCTTCAATAGAGACAATATCACCAACGCGCATAGTCAATACAGTTATAGTATTATCAATATGACCTGTTTTAGCCGTTTTATTAGCTCTAGATATTTTCTTGATTCTGTCAAAAAAACCCATAATATACCTCCTTACTTATGTCATCTCTTACAATAATATCATATTATTTAGTGTTATAAAAGTTATATTTCCATTAAGTGTAGTAGTAGCTTTTAATGTTCGTAAACTGTTTATAATAATAGGCTTAATCGTATAAGACCCATTTCCATAACCTTAACTCTAAAAAATGGGAAACTCAAGTGGTATTGGGTATTGAATTATTGCTCTATCCATGTGTATAATAGGTATAAGTTGATTGAAATGAGAATCAATGACGTATACATAATCATGAGAAGGAGGTTATTTATTCTATGGATATTGATAGAAAGATAGAAAGCTTTATGATTGATATGAATTTGTTGTATGAGGAAATAGGCGAGAGTACATGGAGAATAGAAGATGACTTAACACATATTGATAATATTGTGGTCAAAGTTGTTGACCCTATTGTTTTATTTAGAGTTAAAATTATGGAACTACCTCAAAGTAATAGAGAGAAATTATATAAAACGGTATTAGAGATGAATGCTAATGATTTAGTTCATGGTGCTTATGCTATTGAAGATAATAGTTTAGTTATTATAGATACATTACAAGCAGAAAATCTTGATAAAAATGAGTTTCAATCTACTCTTGACAGTATTGGATTAGCTCTTGCTGAGCAATTTGATATATTAGCAAAATTTGTGGAGTAACAGAATAAGGAGGGATTTACCATGGGAATTTTTAGCCGCATAAGCACTGTTTTTAAATCTAATGTCAATGATCTTATATCAAAAGCAGAAGATCCAGAGAAAATGTTGAACCAGCTCATCATTGATATGAGTGAGCAATATAATAAAGCTAAAGGGGCAGTTGCTGTATCCATTGCTGATGAAAAAAGACTGAAAAAATCTTTAGACGAACAAGTAGCCAAAGCAGCAGAATGGGCTAGAAAGGCAGAATTGGCAGTAGCTAATGGAAACGATAACCTAGCTATTCAGGCACTTGGTAGAAAGAAAGAATATGACCAGCTAGTTGAACAATATACGGTTCAATGGCAGGGACAAAAACAATCATCGGATAATTTAAAAGCCAGCTTAAGAGAATTAAATCAAAAAATAGAAGAAGCAAAACGTAAGAAAGGGCTTTTAATTGCAAGAGCAAAGAGAGCTGAAGCACAAAAATCTATACAAAAAACGATGTCTGGACTTAATGATACCAGTGTATTTGATTCCTTTTCAAGAATTTCTGAAAAGGTAGATGTTTTAGAAAGTCAAGCTGCTGCAGAAGCAGAATTAAATGGCTACATGGCAGGGGATGATTTAAATCGCCAATTTGAAGAATTAGAAAATCAAGATGGAGCAGTTATGGATGAGTTAGCAGCCCTAAAAGCAAAACTTGGCAAATAGTGTTCAACACACATACAAATCCAATAAACCTATTTTTATTATAAAGAGTATGTTAATATGGTCATAACCATTAACGTACTTTTTTTACTTAGGTTATTTAACAGAGCTTAAGAAAGGATTTTACCAATGAAATTATTAATAAATTTTTTGTTTCTTTTACTGATTCCACTAACAGAAGCCATAAAAGCTATAGCTTCTAAAAATCCAGAACTAGTTGAGACCTATTATTCAAAAGGGATTTATCCATGGATAGCTAAAATACTAAGCGGCTTCAGTGGGATTTTTCCATTTTCATTAATGGAGGTATTACTAATTGGCGTCATACTCTATTTTTTCTATAGGATTATAACCTTAGTAATAGCATTCAAAAAGAGACAGTGGAAAGTACGTGGATTACAATGCCTTCGTATGGTGATTATATTTATTTCTATGGGATATTTTTTGTTTACTGTCTTATGGTCGCTCAATAATTATAGAATAGATGTAGCAGATTCATTCGATTTAAAGAAGAATGATATTTCAAGCGAAGAACTAACAGAGCTTTATGAACAGATAATCATAAAAACCAATGGTTTAAGAGAACAAGTCAATGAAAGTGAGATAGGTACTGCCGATAGTACAGTGAAGGATATTATCTATCAGGCACAGAAAGGTTACAAAAACTTAGCTCAGGAGTATCCAATTTTTAAAGGAACTTATGGTAAGCCAAAGCCTTTAATGTTTTCTTTTTTACAGACTTCAGCTGGTTATAGTGGTGTCTATTTTCCTTATACAGCTGAACCAAATTTTAATAAACAGGCGCCGATTTTTTCAATTCCCCATACGGTGTGTCATGAGATAGCTCATCAAAGAGGTTTTGCTAGTGAAGATGAAGCCAACTATTTAGGGTTTTTAGCATGTAAATATAATGATGATGTTTTTTTTCAATACTCTGGATATCTATTCGTATTACGGAATTTACGATCATCCATTTATGAATACGATCCACAGCTTGCTGACAGTATGGATACCAAACTAAATGAGGGAATTAAAAGAGATATAAGATATAGTCATGACTTCTGGACAAAAAAAGTAAACCAGCAATTCTCTGACCTTGCAGATAAAGCCAATGATGCCTATCTAAAATCGAATAACCAAGAAGAAGGTATTCTGAATTATGGTAAAGTGATAGAATTAATCTTTGCTGATTACTTAAAAAATAGGACGATATGAGAAAAGGTGTATCATAATTTTGTTTTATGTTATTATAGGCAGTTATGTAGCAGCAGAGGTTGGCATAGCATCGTGGATCGTAGAATACCTAGAAGAATATAGAGGATTATCTATTTCGTTAAGTTCATGGGCGCTTTCTTTGTTCTTTGGAACCATTATGTTAGGAAGATTTGTAAGCAGTTTTATCGTTGAAAAGGTAGGGTATATAAAACTTATGATTTATTCTATAACCTTAGCGATTGTATGCTTAATTATAGGAACACAAGGCGGATTAAGTACTTCCTTCTTCGTCCCAATATCTGGCTTATTCTTGTCAACTATTTTCCAACTACAACAGCAGCAGTATCTACAAGGTCTGGACGAAATGTATCCAGCCGCTTAAGTATCCTATTTGCTTTCGGAGGAATTGGCGGTATAATTGGACCTTGGCTTATTGGTGTAGCTAGCCATTCATTCGGTATTAACAGGGGATTTGTTTTTGTTAGCTTAGCATTTATGATGGTCTTATTCATTTCGCTATATCTTGTTCAATGGTATGATCGAAAAAATAAGATAGTAAAAGCTTAAATCAAGAAACTCTTTTTTTGCATATGATTAACAGATAGTTAAACTAAATAATATATGTTAATTGTAACATATAGATAGTGTAGGCTTCATGCTTATTGCACTCAACTTATGTTATACAATTTAATATGTAGAATTTACCATTTATTCCAATAATTTTAATAAGCCTAAAGACTAGAAAAAATATAGTTATTCCAGTATTGTAGTAGTTTATTATAAAAAAAGAAGAAACTCAATATGACTACATTGACAAAATATGTTATTATAATACTATTAATATATGAAAATATAGTGTTTTAAAAATTGATTTAGGATGATTCTATAGTTTTAGAAACAGCAATGTTGAAAAATATTATAGATAGGAGTGGTATTAAGTGAGTATAAAGGTACAGCTTAAAAACCTATTTAACGCTTTAGAGAATGAGGTGGATATTGAGAGCTTAGCAACGAAAAGTGAGTGGGTAACGAGAGTAAAAGTATTACTAATAAAGTATTTAGATTTGTCAGATACAACTAAGGAGATTATCTTAAAAGATATAAAGAACAGTAGTCGTTTAGGAAGTTTTGAAGTCGATATACAATATGCTACCAGTACAATAAAGGAATCTGTAAAAGAGTATACAAAATATACTGAAAATACATCAACGACAGCAGAAGAAATATCTGCTTCCTTAGAAGAAATTGGAAATACCATTGGTAATAGCAATGATACAGTTACAAATATTAATAAAAAAGTACAGTTGCTTTTAGAGCAAAATACGGATAGTCTTAAAATCATAAAAGCTCTTACAGAACTACGCTCTTTGTTACAAGATAACAATAAGGTTATCAATCAACATATGTCTGATTTGGGAGGCTTAATCAATAATATAAATATTATTGTTGATACGGTTAGTCAAATAGCAGAACAGACCAATCTTCTTGCATTAAATGCAAGTATTGAAGCAGCTAGAGCAGGAGAACATGGCAAAGGATTTGCAGTAGTTGCAGAAGAAATAAGAAAACTTTCAGAAGAAACAAAAAACAGTTTAACTAAACTTCAGAGTTTTACAGATAATGTTAAGAAGGCTTCCCATGAAAGTATTTCAAGTATTGAGTCTTCTAACAAATCTATTGAGGATATATCCAGCAATATTGAAGATATGAATACTTATTCCAATGCTTCATCAGAGGATCTGAAGACTATTGCAGAGGATATTAGTACTTTTACTGAAGGATTTTCTATTATTAATAGTTCAATTGGAGAAATTGGTATAGGTATGGATGCCCTATCACAGCAGGCAGAGGCTAATATGGATAGAAACTATGAGCTGGAGCAGGAAATTAGTCATTTGGACAAGTTAAGCCAAGATATTAAAGAAATAGATGATCATTTTATAGTCAGTAATAAAGCTAATTATGGCGTACTAGTTAAGAATGGACATGGTATAACGGGCAGTGAACTAATAGAAATCATAGAAGATGCTTTAGAGAAGCATCAGTTGTGGATGGATAGATTAAACGAATGTGTGGATACCATGAGTGTTTTACCATTACAGCTAGACGGTAATAAATGTGCTTTTGGACATATGTATAATAGTGTTGAATTATCCAGTGAGCATATTATCAAGATATGGGATGAAATCAAGCCTTTACATTTAGATTTACATCATTTTGGTCATATAATATTTGATGATATTAAACAAAAAAATGAATCAAAGGCACAAAAAGATCTAAAAGATGCTGTTAATATATCTAAACAGCTATTTGGTATGCTTGATGATATTATTGAAATAATAAAAAAACAAAACTTAGCAAATATTAAACTGTAAATAACTTAAAGTAGTATGCGTTTATGCCGATATATACTATAGTATTATTTTCCTATTATTTTTAATTATTGTACATTTGTGTTTAAATTAATAAGAAAATAGTAGTATAGAGGTGGTTATTATGTTGTGTCATTATCCTTTACTGAGTATGATTTATACAATCAACTATACATATCAACAGCAAACAAAATTGGGAATGCAGTTGGCTACAGGGAGACGTATTATAAGTGCGGCAGATGATCCAGCTGGTCTTGTAATTACAGAAGGAATGACTGCTCAAATTCGTGGGTTAAGGCAAGCTCAAAGAAATGTATTAGACGGTATTTCATTAATTCAGACAGCGGAAGGAAGTATTTCAGAATGTCAGAGCATGCTTCAAAGGATGCGGGAGTTATCCGTTCAAGCTACCAATGGTACCTATAATGATGGTGATAGACATAAGATGGATGAAGAATTTCAAGCTTTAAAAGAAGGCATAGATCAAATTGTTTTATCAACTGAATATAATACAATACCTTTATTAGATGGCTCCAAAGAATCAGATGCAATTCAATTACAGGTAGGAGCTAATGCAGGCAATACAATAAATTTTACCATTCGTAATTTTTCTTCATCAGCTCTAGGACTAGATCCTTTAATAATAAGCGATTCAAATGATGCTCAACTCGCCATGACAAAGCTATCTGATGTTATGAAAACAGTTTCTTTTGAACGCTCTAAATTAGGAGCTGTACAAAACCGTTTAGAACATACCACTCGTCATTTAGAAAACTATGAGCTTAATTTGTCAGATGCCGTGAGTCGTATCCGTGATGTAGACATAGCAGAGGCAATGATGCACTATAAGCAAAAAGAAGTTCATTTACATGCTATACAGGCAATACTTGCACAAGCAATGAAAATGGAAAACAATCGCGTTCTACAGTTACTAGAAAGTATGGTTGGTTAACAATATAACTTTCTGAATTCAGTAGGCGTTTTTCCAGTAATCTTCTTAAACTGTTTTGAAAAAGCAAAAGCATTAGGATATCCTAATTCCATAGCCCATATTAACATGATCACCAACCGATTCTACAGATAATCGATTATTTGTATTCTCTTCTATAAATTGTGTACTTAACGCTAGAATGTTTCTTTCATTTGAAGTGGGTACATGAACTCTATCTAAATAATTTACTCTTGATAGAATGTTAGTGGCATCAGTTACTAGCATTGGTAGTTCTATTCTATTCACTTTTCCTAATTTATGGTAATACTCTAAGAGCAAATGAATAAGCTCAAAATTAAGCCCAGGTGAAAGCACAGGGTTGTCAGCGGCTATTACATGAATATCTGCAAGGCTAGTTTTCATTAACTACTGGTGCTTATTTATATATTAAAAGGCTCAGAACAGCTCAATGGTATGAAGGACTTAATTTATAGATGAAAGTGAGGATATTGTATGTCAATAATCTTATATAATGGTAAAGTCTTAACAATGAATGAGAAGCAGCCATATGCTGATGCTGTGGCTATAAGAAAGAATAAAATCTATCGTGTAGGAAGTAATAATGAGATTCTATCATTAAGAAAAGACACCACAGATGTCATAGATTTAAAGGGTAGAACCTTATTACCGGGTTTTAACGATAGTCATATGCACCTTGTCTATTTTGCAGATACGCTTAATACAATCAATTTAGTTGGTTCCTCTTCTATTGATGAAGTATTCAAACGTTCAAAAGCTTTCGTTGAACAACATCCAAATAGGAGAGGATGGATAAGAGGGGTAGGATGGAATGAAACGCTTTTTTCAGACAATAGACCACTCTATAGAAAAGACTTGGATAAAATCAGTACCCAATACCCTGTTTTTTTATTTAGGGCGTGCGGACATTTGGGTGTTATTAATTCAAAGGCTCTTGAAGTACTCAATATCAATGAGACGAGTGAACAGGTCGAAGGCGGGCATTTTGATGTAAAGACGGGTATATTTAAAGAAAACGCTTTGAATCTTATATTTGAAAGCCTCCCAGTTCCAGATGTGAAAGGAATTAAAGATAGAATAAAGATGGCTTGTCATTTAGCTCTTAAGGAAGGAATTACCTCTATTCAAACCGATGATTTTGGTACTTTTTCAGATAAGAATTATAACAAGATTATTCAGGCTTACAATGAATTAATTGAAGAGGGAGAACTACCCATAAGAATTTATCAGCAGTGCCGGTTACTTGGGTTAGATATATTAAAAGGTTTTCTAGACAAAGGGTATCATACAGGGTATGGTAATGAGTTTTTTAAAATTGGTCCGCTAAAAATCGTATCCGATGGTTCACTGGGTGCTAGAACGGCTTATCTTACAGAACCTTATTCAGATAATCCATTAACTTGTGGATTGAATACTTATGCACAAGAAGAATTAGACGAGTTAATCATTACTGCTCATAAGAATAGGATGCAGGTAGCTGTCCATTGTATTGGAGATAAAGCAATGGAAATGGTTATGAGCAGTATTGAAAAAGCATTACAAGCGCATCCTAAAGAGGATCATCGTCATGGCATTATCCATTGCCAGATAACCAATAAAAAAGTATTAGCAAAATTTAAAGAAAACGATATGATAGGTTACATACAACCTATCTTCTTAGATTCTGACATACCTATTGTTGAAAAGAGAGTTGGAAAACAACGAGCCAATCATACCTATAACTTTAAAACACTACTAGATAAAAAGGTGCATACACCCTATGGATCAGATTGTCCAATTGAGCCCTTTATTGTCATGCATGGTATCTATTGTGCGGTCACAAGAAAAACACTACAAGGATTGCCTGATGGTGGGTGGCTGCCTGATCAAAAGGTCAGTGTTGAACAAGCGTTATATGCCTTTACAAAAGACGGTGCCTATGCATCCTTTGAAGAGGATATAAAAGGGTCTATAGAAGAAGGAATGCTTGCAGATTGCGTTGTTTTGGATAGGGATATATATCATACTTCTTTAAAAGAATTAAAAGATATTAAGGTGGATTTAACTATTGTTGATGGAGTCATTAGATATAAAAGATAATAGAGTTAATAATACTAATTAGAGCAACTATCACTAGTAATAAATCCTTCTAGATTATATTTATTTTATTATTAATCTAGAAGGATTTGTGTTTACACAAAATGCATGACACTCTTGTTATTTTTTCTTTAAATAATGAGAGAAGCTTATCATACCTAATGACAAGACTGATAATAATCCTATATTGATTTTAAAAGCTTGTTTGTTAGCTTGTAGGTTTTCTTCCTTATTTAAAACTCCTTCATTTGTTTTCTGCCCTTGTCCTTTCTTTTTACCAAAAGGTATGAGCTCTTCAGGCAAATAATCCATCAATTCCATCATCTTATCCCTAGGTGGCATCTCACCATTTTCAAAATATGTTCTTAATTCTTCTGGTAAATCTTCAATGCTTACCCCTGGCGGAAGGTCACCCATCATGTTTTCCATACCATCTCCTAGATTTCCTTTTCTATTAGGGTGTGATCCCATATTCCTATCATTTCTCATGCCTTTACCTTCTGAACCTTTATTACCTTGACCATTATTGGTTGATGGAATAACACCCCCAAGCTGCTCCGTAATGTTTTCGCTTCTCTGACTTACAAAACTGAGCAAACTTAATCCTTCGTCTGTATCTTGAAACAGAGCTTCTTCGAATTGATTGTAGGTATAAAACGATGTAGGATCGATTTCTACGTAATCTTTAATCATTTCATATAGGGCTATCACTTTATCAGAGAATTGGGTTTCTGAACAATAGCCATCAATCAAAATTTTAATATAGTTATGATAACGTGTTACATAGTCTTCGTTTTTAAAGATCGCTTCTATAATAGGGTAATTATCCATTGTACCAATGACAGGTTCATCAATTAAAAATTCTGCTGCCTCCTTATCAGTTAATCCCGACATTGGAAATCCGTTGAAAATCATATTAAGATCCCATGAAATCCATTCAAAAATCCCATTGTTATTATATAAATAATAATTATGAAACATACCTGATTGGTATGAATCCAAATGGACGGTTACTGTACTCATTGCTAAATATTTTAGAAAGGAATCAACATTTAGTATGTTTTCTAGGTCATCACCATCTTCTATACTTTTAATTAATTTGGTAATAGCTGTATTACTTTTGGATGAGGAATTTTTAGGCTCAAGTCCAGTGTAGTCTAAACCATTGTCTGAAATATATTCTAAATCACTGCCAGCCCCCATTTCTGGCTTGTAAAGCTCTCCATTTGCATTTCCATAATGGTGCTTTAGAAATGCTTCATCTACTTGCTCTACACATAAGTACAGCCCCTTATATTCACCATTAATATATAAAGCGGCATAGGTTGTTCTTGATGCGACTGCATCTAATTCATTAAGCATCTCATAGCCTATATACTCTGCGATCATAGAAGGGTCGCTAAAGCAATTGTTTAGGTTAATTTCTGTAATACCATAAAAATTCTGCTCATCTAAGTAATAGTTTAGATCCACATTTAGGCTATATCTATCACTGCCAGAATTTGCTACAGATCTTAGACTGGAATTACCTTTTGGTCGTATCCCCACACTATTAAAACTATAACCATTATAGGTTATATCCGCTATAACAGTTTCCTCTGACATGGCATTTTTAAGCATGCTATGATAAGAATCTTCTTCTAAGTCAATATAAACGTCAATGACTTCATCATGAGGAAATACTACTTTATCAATCAAGCTTTCACTCTCTACATTCATTGAATGAATACTTTGTGCAATCCCTCCATCAATAGAGACTAACAAGAGAAAAATACATAAAATGGTACATACAATTTTCATCCATCCCATACGATCACCTACTTATACAGAATATTCATTACTACTCACAAGCATAGCATTGGATACTGATTTAATCTGATTTATCTCATTGATAAAGGTGGTTTCACCATTTCTAATTCTTAATTCCACTGTAAGCTCAGTACCTTGTTTATCCACTGTTTTTGATCTTACCAAGTATTTGGGAACGGTTACTTTAATCTTATCTAATATTTGAAGTTCGGCTGTTTCATCTCCAAAACTAACTAGTAACATATAAGGTGTTTCTTGTTTTACATTTTTTGTTAACATATAAATAATAATCCCAACCACTAGAGATCCAGCTATAGCAAGCAGATAAAAGCCTGCTCCAGTAATGATTCCTGATGCAATAGACCAAAACATAAATACTATATCCATGGGGTCTTTAATGGCACTTCTAAAACGAACAATACTTAATGCGCCAACCATACCTAAAGATAAAACAACATTAGACGTAACCGCTAAAATTACTAGTGCAGTTACCATAGTCATCATGACCAATGATATATTAAAGCTCTTTGTGTAGACAACGCTTTGATACGTTTTTTTATAAACTTGAAAGATAAAAACTCCTATTATGAATGCTAAAACTAATGTTATACCAATAGATAATGCGGATATGTTAGTTGTATTTTCTAAAAATCCTTCCTTAAATATATCTTGAAATGACATATTTACGCCTCCTTAATGTGTTTTTTTATTAACAAAGATTATATTTTCTTGAGTAAACGTATTTAGATGATGAAGCCTGCATAACATGACCAGTCTGAATTAAGCATCTTATAAACTCAGGCAATACTCCGTTGAATTTTACCTCTGCAATGACTTGTTCGGATTCTATGGCTGATGTAAAATGTATGTCTTCACTGATAAGCATCGTCTGATAATTAGCAGTTTTTACATTCTTATCAAAGGTAACCCTTAAATCTCCTAATGGATGTGTAAAAGCTTCTCTATCATATTTAACGATGACCTTTGGTTTTAGCAAACCATGGTTCAGTTGCCTATAAAAATCGTGATATAGAAATCCATCTTTACCCAATAAAAAGTCCGTATCACCATGATATATTTTTTTAACTTCCTCGATGGTTAATGGCTTAGATAATTTCATTGTCATCTGATTCATCTTTGATTTTCTTTCCAGCTTAATATAGGTTAAATTATCATTATAATAACGAATACGATATTTATGCCTAATCGCTTCACCGTTGATTTTCTGTTTGTAGGCATGATTATCATAATCATCGAAATAGAGTGTAGTAATAGAATAATCTTTACCTTGGCTATTTGTGTCTCTTTTGAGTATCTTTTCAAGCCGTCTAACTAAAACTAAATAATCAAGATGATGTACCATGTATTTTAATTCGTGTCTTTTTCCTGCCATTAATCAACCTCCTTTCTGCTATATTAGGACAGCAATTATTAACATCAACTTAACATAAACTTTACAAGGCAAATGTCACATCTATATCACAAATTAAAAAATATTTGTATTTTGTGTGATATAGATGTAACATTAGTTTAGGATACTATAGATAAGTTAAATAAGCAGAGAAGATAAACGAGGAATATTAAAGGATTATTAAAAGACTAGATTATTGAAGGATGATAAAAAATGGTGGTGTAAAATGAATAAAAAAATCCTCATTGCTGATGATGAGAAGAGAATGCGAATTTTAGTTTCAGATTTTTTATCTATAGAAGGATACGATATGCTTGAAGCTGCTGATGGCAAACAGGCAATCGATCTTTTTATGAAAAATCCACAGATACACTTAGTTATTTTGGATGTGATGATGCCATTGTATAATGGTTGGGAGGTATGTCAAGCTATAAGAAAGATTAGTGAAGTACCAATTATTATGCTAACAGCTAAAAATAAAGAACCTGATGAGTTAAACGGCTTTGATTCAGGAGCTGATGAATATATTACAAAACCGTTTAGTCCATCAATATTTGTCGCTCGTGTTCATGCACTAATGAAACGAACCTATGGATTACAAAGTGAAAGCAAAGAGATTATAAAAGGTGATCTCTGCATACACCTGATGCAGCATAGAGTTACTGTTTCGGGGGATATAATTGAACTAAGCCAGACGGAATATGCTCTTTTACTATACATGATTCAAAATGAAAGCCAAGTTCTTTCAAGGGATCAATTATTAGATCATGTGTGGGGGTATGATTATCAAGGGACTGATAGAACAGTGGATACACATATTAATAGATTACGAATTAAGTTAAGAAAATCTGGTAGTTATATTCAAACTCAACGAGGATATGGCTATAAATTCGAGGTGACCTAGATGAATTCCATTAAGAAAAAACTTTTCATACAAATAGGTACTTTAATTGTTGTTTTTATTAGTTTGTTAATCATAACCAACACCTACTTACTACCTTCTTACTATACGAATAAGAAGAAAAAACAATTGGTTGAACACTATAAAGAAATTGATGTCCTTGATGTATCTGAGTATGAAGATGAATTAAATAGTTTTATTTCAATTGAAAATGCTTCCAATGTTGACATATTAATCTATAACTCGGATGAGAATATTATTTATTCTTCTAAAGTGTACTTATTAGATAAGAATTATAAAAAAATACATGATAAAATGCCAGCTCTTGAAGGCAAAAAGCCCCCTCCGCAATTAAGAATAAAGAAAGAAGAGTATATTAATGAGAAAACTAAATTTATTTGGATTGATGATTTTATTACTGGGAGTAGAAGTCTTATTCTAACAGGAACACTAAATAATGGTAACTTCATTGAATTGAGACTGCCTCTCATATCTGTGGAAACAAGTGTTGCGTTAACCAATGAATTTTTAATCATTATAGGAACTGTCCTTTTTCTTATTGCCATGATGTTTGCCTATGTTGTTTCAAACTCTTTCACAAAACCCATATTAGAGATAAATAAAGCCTCCTTACTTATGAAAAAACTTAATTTTGATATTAAATGCAAAGTGGAGTCTAATGATGAACTGGGGCAGCTGGCTCATAGTATTAATGAAATGTCTGTTGAACTAAACTACACCATTCAATCTTTAAATAGGAGTAATGAGGAACTTCAGCAAGAAATTAAAGAAAAAATAAAAATGGATGAAAAAAGAAAGCAGTTACTCAATAATGTTTCGCATGAACTAAAAACTCCTTTAGCCCTTATGCAGGGCTATGCCGAGGGTCTCAAGCTCAATGTCGCACAAAATCATAATCGAGTTGACTTTTATTGTGATGTCATCGTAGATGAAGCAAAGAAAATGAATCATTTAGTTCAGAGCTTATTAAACATTAATCAAATAGAATTCGGTGATGAAGCTTTGAATGAAACAGAGTTTGAAATAGTGGATTTTGTTCAATATATTATGCAGAAATATACACCTAGGTTTAAGGAAAATAACATCAATGTAACACTTGAACTTATCCAGTCTACAACTGTTTACGCTGATTACTTTAATGCCGAGCAGGTTCTTACAAACTACCTCAATAATGCTATACAATATGTAGACGAGCGAAAACAGATTCATCTTAAACTATTAAAAATAAATAACAAAATACGTATTGAAGTTTTTAACTCTTGTCAGCACATTAGTGAAGTGGAACTGGAAAAATTATGGGATAGTTTTTATAAGCGAGATAAGGCAAGAACAAGAGAAAAGGGCGGTCATGGACTTGGCCTATCCATCGTCAAAGCCATTCAAGAAGCCTCTAAAAATGATTACGGAGTTAGATATGAAGGTAATGGAATTACTTTCTGGTTTGAATTAGATATTTCTGTTTAATTTTGGTTATAATTAGATTGAGTTAATGATGATATTATCACTAATAAACCATAAAAGATATTAGCAGATAGACTAATATCTTTTATGCAAATTCAAGTTTATTATTTTAATAAACTGCCGTGATATCCCCATTCATCGAAGCCGTGAAAAGTAACGTATATGTTACTTGCTGGAATGCCGAGTTCTTTATCACATAGATTACAGAAACCTTGAACCATCTGCTCTTTAACAGAGGCATTGCTATCTTTATATGTTTTAACTTCTATAAAGGCGGTTTTATCTTTCTTAATACCGCTTTGATATAGCGTATAATTGTCTTGAATGCCAACCATTAAAGCCTGTTCGGTTTTACCAGGAATTAAAGTAATCAGCTTTCCAAATTCTGATTTCAGCGTATCTTTTTTATCATCAGATACAGCTATAGAAAGCTTTGCATCAATATATGGCATAATTCTCACCTCCCCTATATAAATGATAGCATAAGATGGTAATATATTCTATATAGATTTATTTATATAAGCCAGACAGGAACCAAGCTATTTTTTTATCAATAGGAATGATATCGCTGGCAAGGTAGATAACATTCCCTTCCCCAATGGTTAATCCTGTTTTTTGCAGGACACCTTTTGTATATCAAGTCATTTGACAATAGATTTACCAATGCATATACTATATATAATCATCGAAATGAACTAATTGGTGAAATATCTTACGCTCTGGCTCATCAACCGATTTCTAGAAAAATACACAGTTAAAATACTAGTTTATGTTGACAAAAATTTTGACATCAAAAATGTTCTGAAATTAGAGGTACGTACTAATGAATACAAAGAGATAGAGGATATTTGCACTCTTATAAATCCTATATATACACATTAAATCCGATTTGTTAATCAAAGTTTTTGAAGAAATTTTAGAAAGATTGGTGATCTAGATGATAAAGGGGATACTATTTGATAAAGATGGTACATTAATTGAATTTGAATCTATGTGGCATCAAGTGATGACGTATATTTTTAAAGAATTAGAAGAAGAACTTGGGGTAACCAAGCAGAGTATTATTGATCTAAAGAATATAAGTGGCTATACTTATGATAGGTTTAGTCAAGAGAGCTTAATTCAATACTCTGCAACCTCAGAAATTATTGAAATATGGTATAACATTCTGCAAAATAACCATGAAAAAATGGATTCACTATCGAAGGGAAGGCTATTTGAACTATTTGAAGAGAATGCAATAAGAGAAGAGATACATATTGAAATAATGGAAAATATTGTAGACATGCTGGACTATCTAAATAAAAAGGGCTACATATTAGGAATTGCTACTTCAGATAATAGAATATCCACTTATAACAGCTTAAAAAAAGTCGGCATCTACCATTATTTTAGTTATATCGGTTCAGATGATGGTGATACAACCATTAAGCCGTCACCTCAAATAGCAAATAGGTTTTGTGAAAGATATAAGATACCACCCAATGAAGTATTGATTGTTGGTGATAGTGTATCTGATATGGAGTTTGCAATCAATGCTAACGCTCAATTTGTTGGTATTCGCTCCAGTTATAATGATAGTGCACAGTTCCATGAGAAAAATGTTCCAGTTGTGGATAAAACTCACGAAATTATTCAAATGTGTGGATTATAATTATTTTTTTATAATAGCAAACACAGGATTTGATTAGTATAATTAGATCCTGTGTAATTGCTCTAAAGCCTCTCTTTCTATGCACGATTTAGAGTGTTATGTTGTTCTCTAATACGCATTCCTATCAATGAAATTTTAACTCTATTTAATATATTTTAAACTTATTTTTGTATTCTGAAGGAGTCATAGATGTTATGTTTTTAAAGGTTTAATGTGTTGTCTAAAGAGCAATTTAAAATGGTAAAATTCTGGCTAGGATTTTGGAAAGAAAATAAGGACGTCCTCATAGAAGGTAAACTTCAACCGCTATATCCTGAACTTATGTATCCCGTTATTATTTCAGATACTAAAGAGAAGCGATTCATTGGTGTTTATAGTGATTATGTCATTAAGTCAGGCATAAACATACCTAAAGAGTTAATTATAGTTAATGGTACTTTAGAGGAGCATATTGTATTAAAATGCAATCATGATTTAGAAGAACGAGAACTAATCATAATGGATAGCTGTGGAAGAATAAAAAGTCATCAGCGTGTTATTCTACATAAAGGTATACATCAAATAAGTGTACCTGCATCAGGCGTAATCAAATTAATTATTACCCAATTATAATGCTGGGAAAACTTAAATAAGAGGTTATAACATGAAACAATCGTATCAAATTGTATTATATTTAATTGGAGTTATTTTTATCCCAATGGGTGTTGTATTAATAGTTAATGCTCATTTAGGGGCAGGTGGGTATGATGCATTAAATTTCATATTAGCAGAGAAACTCAATATTAATACTGGTATAGCTATTTATATAACTGCAGGTGTGTTTTCTATTATTACGGCTATTATTAGAAATAGCTTACCTAATTTAAAGGCTTATATTTCAGCAATACTAATTGGTTTCTTTACAGACCTATGGAAAATTATACTTGATCCGCTCCAAGTTAGTGTATTTAGTTTAAACATTCTAATATTTTTAGTAGGTATGATTGTTGTTTGCTTTGGAATAGCTGCTTATATTTTATCAGGATTTCCAACCAATCCAACGGATGACTTTGTTGTATGTTTAACGGAAAAAGGATGGTCTATAGTTAAGGCTAAAATATTTATGGATGTCATATGTGTCATCATAGCCTATCTATTAGGTGGAGAAATTGGTTTAGCTACAATTATCATTACTATTAGCTCTGGACCAATTATAAACTGGTTTAATGATGCTTTAAAAAATCTTCTAATAAAGGGAAAAGAGATCTATTGATTGGGTTATATCTTAGCTGGTAAGAAAAGAAAAAGATAAGCTATACTATCAGACAGCTAAACTAGTTTCTTTTACTTAGTTTTGCTTATACATATTAACTTATAGCTCACTTAGAAAAAAAGAACAGTAACTGTTCTTTTTTTTGTGCATTAAATGGCAGGTAATAAAGGTAAAAAGAACGATAAACGTAGTAAATAGAACGATTTTATTGTGTATAATCGTACGTTATAGTATAATTAGTGAATAAGGTAAGGCTTAAGACAAGCAATAAAAGAAAGGATGGATTGACTTGACAAAAAATAATCCGTATAAAGAAGGGGTAGTCATAACTGCAACCGAATTAAAACAGAATTTAGGAAAATACCTTGATCATGTTGTGGATCAGAACGATGTCGTTATTACAAAAAATGGCAAGAAGATAGCACGATTAACACCCTATGTTACTGATATAGAACAATACTTTGTAGTAAGAGAAAAGGCATTAGATTATCAGTATGGGGGCAAGAAAGTATCCTATGAAGAGTTCATGCAGATATACGAAAATAGTACACTTAGAATGGAATATATTAACGGTGAAATCTATTTGCTTGGCTCTCCTAATATTGGACATCAAGAAATCCTTGGACGGTTGTATCTTTTATTTAATACCTATTTTAAGGGCAAATTATGTAGAGTGTTTTTAGCACCCTTTGATGTACATTTTAGGAAAAAAGACATAGATACACCAGATGTTATGCAGCCAGATATATTAATTGCGTGTGATCTTAAGGAAGAAGGTATTGTTACTGAAAATGACCGTTATATGGGCACACCTACATTAACATTAGAGATTCTATCTAAAAGTACACGTACTAAGGACATGATTGATAAATTAAATACTTATAGGTTATCCAATGTAAAGGAATACTGGATTGTTGATCCAAGAAATGAACAGATTATGGTATATAGCTTTGATGCATGGGATATTGATCAATTTAAAAGTTTCAGTAAGGAAGAAGCTGCTGAGTCTCATGTTTTTAAAGGTTTATCTTTAGATGTTAGGAAGTTGTTTGATGACTTAATATAGTCAAGTTCAAAGATTAGAAGCTATACATTAGGATAAAGTATGACAATTTAATGAATGATATTAAGCAGAAATACATCTTTATTTAAAATTTAATTAAAATATTAGTTACTATTATTTAAAGGATATGGTATAGAATGTCAATAATGAAACTAAACATAATGTTCAAAAGGAGAAATTAATGAAAAAACACTTTGTGGTAATAGGACTAATATTTTTATTTGCAATAACGGGTTATCTGGTTCTAAATAAAAGGAACATTCAAGCTCAGCATAATAACGACTCATTAACAATATTTAATGAAATAACATCCATGGATGTGGATGTGGATATGGATGGAGATAAAGAAATATTGAAAATCATTCAAGTAAATGGAGAGGAAATTGAAGATAACCTCTATGAAGGAACCTTTGTTATTCAACTTTATGATGAGAATGAAAGGCTATTAGATGAACTACTGCTAAACCATCAAATAAACTATACTTTACCTAAAGACTTTGAAATAAAGTTTAACGATTATAACAAGGACGGTACATTAGATTTTAATATTGGAAATCCTATTATCAATGATGAGATGGAATATATTTATCAGTTTTATACTTTTGAAGATGGAAAAATAAAAAAAATGCCATTTAGAGAGAGTGAACGATTAGAAAGCTGTCAAAAAGCATTCTCCAATGATTTTAAAGTATATTCTGATATTTTTGTTACTTATGATTTTGATGGTGAAGCCTATCACTATAAAAAATATAGATGGGAAGAGGAGCGTTTTATTGTCGTTCATTCCATTCAAAGCCCATTGGACTATAAAAATATACAAAAAAATGAAATTATTAAGAGGCTAATTCATATTTTATCAAAAGCTGATCCAACAGATGAAAGAAACCTATTAGAAAAATGTGAAGAGGACTATAAGTGGTTGTTAAGTCATTCGGAAGATACCCGACTATACTATTTTATGAATACTGGATTTATAAACACTGAAAGCTATCATAAAAAATATTATGAATTAGAACAACATATATTAAATAGGGTAGATGAATTAAAAGATATCAAAGATTGCTTTTCTATATTTAATATTGAAGATATTACCAGTTGTTCACTAGATGAAATCAAACAGCTTGAATCACCGCTTGATGAAGATGACTATGTTTATAAAGAATACAGTTGGGAAGTCAATAATAAAACCTACAAGGTATTAGTGGGTGGTTTTGACTTATATGATTTTGTATTTCTTTATAATGATCACGGACATTATTTAGATGGTCGTATATATCTAGATAGGGGTAGAGAAAGACTACAAATACTACAAATAGCTTTTAGAAAAAAGCAAAACTACATGTGTGTTTCTCCCATTGTTCAAGGCTATGGAACAGGTGTTTATACAGTTGGAGGAGAATGGTACGAAGTATATAAGGATAAATTATTAAATAGAATGGACTATTTAGTAGAAGGTTATGAAGCCATGCTTGGATTTGATTATTTGAAAAAATATCATTTAGTAGAAGAACATTATAATGAACAATCAGGAAACTATCAACTTACTTATCAGTTAGACATACTTTCGCTCTCTAGCGAAGGAAATATGGGCATCAAAAAAACTCTTATGTTTCAGTGGGATGAAGAAGAACAAGTATTCAAAAATAAAGGACTAAATATGCAAGACTATCCTGTCAGTGATTTATTTACACAAACTGTTGAACATCAAATTTTAGAAGAAAACTATCATGCCATGAAAAAGTTAATTGATGATGATACCATTGAAGATAAAGAAGAAAAACTAGAATATATAACTGCATTTTTGCTTCATAGCAACCAAAGTAATGTTGGTAAAAGGAATGTATTGCTAAATGAGCTTGATAAATGGTATAGAGCGCACCCTGAATATTTATGGGGAGAGGAATTAATTCAAAAAATAGAACAGAAGATTAATGAGTAAAATTTAAATTCATAGAACCCATCATAGAAAACACGTATTTAACATGCGTGTTTTTCTATGTTTCAAAAATACTATAAATTAACATGCATTAACTTATAAAATTTTATTATCCATCAGCTAAGTTCTTGATTGTCATTTAGAACTTTTAAAAATGGGAAGCTGAAAAAATAAAACCATATAGTGTAATATAGATATTTGTGATAGAATTTAAGAAGTTATATATATTTAGTCAATAATAAGGCTATAATTAATTATTGGAGTGATAGTATGCCAACAATCAAAGATATTGCAAGAATAGCAGGTATATCCGTGACGACAGTTTCTAGAGCATTAAACCACTACAGCGATGTCAGTGCAAAGACTAAAAAAAGAGTTTTTGATATAGCAAAGGAAATAGGGTATGTACCTAATCGTTCTGCTCAGAACCTTGTGAAAAGAAAGAATAATACATTAGCTATTATCCTATCAGGATTAGAAAGAAAAGGTGGTAAAGATAATATTGTTTATCAGCTTCTTAGTGGTATGTACAGTTACGCAGAGTCGGTCAATTATGAAGTTGTTTTATTCACAACTAGCTCAGCACATCAAAAAGAAAAAACCTATATACAGTTTTGCAAAGAACATAATATAGGCGGTGCAGTTTTAAATGGTATCCGTATAGATGATCCATACTTTCATGAGCTTGTTAATAGTGATTTACCCTGTGTATTAATTGATGTTTTGGCAGAGGGAGGAAATACAAGCAGTGTAACGATTGATAATATAGAAGCTGCTAAGGATGCAGTAGCGTATCTGATTACACAGAATCATAGAACTATTGGCATGATTAATGGGCGTAAAGAAGCAGATGTATCCATTCAAAGATACAAAGGTTATATTAAAGCTTTAAAACAACATCATATTACTATTGATGAAGATAAGATTATCTATGCTGACTTTGATGAAGTTAAAGCGTATGAAAAAACCAAAAGTCTGTTAAGAAGATATCCAGAAATAACCGCTCTATTTTGTGCAAGTGATATGATGGCAATCGGTGCAATGAGAGCAATTAAAGATATAAATTTAAGAATTCCACAAGACATTTCAATCGTTGGGTTTGATAACATTCCGTTGTCTGAATACACAACTCCTCCTTTAACTACTATTGATCAAGACTTCTATAAAAGAGGTGCAGAAGCAGCAAAACAGCTCCTGAAAATGATCCAACAAGAAAAGGTAGAAAAAAACATTTTTTTAGAACATAAATTACTTGCAAGACATAGTGTGCATATGTTATAATACACTTACCGAAACGTTTTGGATAATGCGGTATTTATACTAATTATACAAAACTTTTTTTAGAAGTAACAACCGAAACGTTTTGGAATATAGATAATATAGCTAAAGACAACAAGGGGGTTAGACTTAATGAAATATAATATCGGTAGCCATGATGATGAAAACTGGATTATTACCGAGGATACGTTTGATACACGGTATCTTGGTAAGTGCGAAGCCATTATGGTTTTAGGAAATGGTTACATGGGTATTCGTTCTGCTACTGAAGAGGCTTATGTTGGTGAAGTTAGAAATACTTTTGTTGCAGGTACTTTTAATCAATTTGATGCTAATGAGGTCACTGAATTACCGAATGCAGCTGATGTCATTCAGATGAAGATCATTTTAAATGGAGTATCATTAGATTTAACAAAAGGAAGCATAAGCAATTACAAAAGACAGTTGAACGTAAGAACAGGGGAATTAATTAGAACGGTGAACTGGGAGCTACCTGCTGGAGAGTGCTACGAATTAACCTTTAGGAGATTTGTCTCTCTCAGTGACCGTCATCTCATAGGACAAAGAATAGAAATTATTCCAATAAATCAACAAGCTTCTATTAAACTGATATCAGGTATCAACGGTCAGATGACCAATTCTTCAGTACAGCATTTTTCAGAAGGTGATAAACGACTGTACGATAATGAGTTCATACAGCTTGTTCAAACAACTATGCAATCCAATATCCATTTTGTTACCAACACAGTACATCATTTTGAATTAGATGATATGGAAGTTAAACCTAATCAATTAATTCAAATGGATCGTAGAAAAATAGAGTTAAATTATGATATTCAAGTGAATAAAGGGCAAAAATTGGTTATTGAAAAAGTATCTAACATCTATACGTCTAGGGATAAAGAGCATCAAAGCATGGAATTAAAGGAAATTAAATCATTATCTTATCAAGCTCTAAAAGATCAAAGACTTAGAGGATATGAAGCTTTATTATTAGAAAGTAGTGAGGCTTGGAAAACAAAAGTCTGGGACTTGTCTGCTGTTACCATTGAAAGCAGTAATCCATTTGACCAGCTGGCAATACGATTTGCTCATTATCATCTCACCATTATGACACCTTCTCATGATAACCGTATGAATATTGCTGCAAAAGGGTTAAGTGGTGAAGGCTATAAAGGACATACTTTTTGGGATACTGAGATATTCATATTGCCTTTCTGGATATACAGCCAGCCAAAAACTGCGCGTTCGCTCTTAGAGTATCGCTATCATTCTTTGCCAGGGGCACATAAAAAGGCTAAAGAAAATGGTTATGAAGGTGCTATGTTTCCGTGGGAGTCTGCATGGCTCGATGATGGTGAAGTAACACCCGTCTGGGGAGCAGCAGATATAGTTACTGGTCAGCCTACTAAAATATGGTCAGGTTTTATTGAACAACATATTACAGCGGATATTTCTTTTGCTGTATGGCAGTATTATCAAATTACTCACGATGAAGATTTTATGGAGCGATACGGTTACGAATTGTTTATGGATACGGCTAAATTTTGGAGTTCTCGTTTAGAATGGGATGAAGCTGCTCAGCGATATCATATTAATGATGTGGTTGGACCAGATGAATATACGGAACATGTGAATAACAATGCCTTTACAAACCATATGGCGTATTGGACAATTAAGAATGCGATGTGCTACTATCAACAGTTAAAAGAAACCAATGAAGAACTTTGGGATCGACTCAATCAAAAATTAGATTTAGAGGTTGCTTATGAAAAATGGTCCGATAGAGTAGAAATCATTTATAGACCAATGCCTAGAGAAGAAGATTTGGTCATACCTCAGGATGATTCCTATTTAAATAATAAAGAAATAGATTTAAAAAAATACAAAACTCAAAAACAAGTAGGATTAATATTTAAAGATTATAATATGGAACAGGTTAGTGAAATGCAGGTTTCTAAGCAGGCGGATGTTATGATCTTAATCTATCTATTAGAGAACCTATTTACCAAAGAAACTAAAATAGCCAATTGGAACTACTATGAACCTAGAACACTTCACGACTCATCCCTAAGTCTAGCTATCCATTCGGTATTGGCAAGTGACTTAAAAATGGAGGACTTAGCTTATGACTTGTTTCAAAGAGCGTCACGTATTGATTTAGGTCCTAATATGAAATCTAGTGATCATGGTATTCATGCTGCATCAATTGGTGGTATATGGAAATGTATTGTTAATGGTTTCGGTGGGGTAAGAATGCTGGATGGGAAACTAAGAATAGAACCCCATCTGCCAGAAACATGGACTAAACTAAGCTTTCCAATCTATTGGCACGGGGAAAGACTGATTATAACCATAACAAAAGAAGTTATGATAATTGAGAATCAAACAGGCAATAAAAAGATTGAATTCATTTATAAAGGGAAAGCATTTGTATTAGAGACTTTTTTAAGGCTAGATCTAAATAATGAATAACATAGGACAGCAATTACAAAGCATTTAAGAAGCAATTACATTTTAACATTCTTAACATCTTTATTATTCTGTTAAGACTTGCATAATTACTCAAGATAGTTATGCAAGAAAGTTGAATTATATAATCATATAAGGAGGATTTTTATAATGAAAAAAATATTTTCTTTTGTACTTATGGGTTTATTAGTTTTTGGTGTGTTAACTGGATGTCAACAGCCATCACAAGATCAAAATCCATCGTCTAATTCAGAACAAAATGAAAGTAATCAAGACAGTCAAGACACTGAAGATAATCAATCTAGTTTAGAAGGAAAAAAAGTTGTTGTAGGACGTTGGGGTGGTAATGATGCCGAAACAGCAGCTTTTGCGGAGATGTTAGAAGGTTTTACAAACAAAACAGGTATTGAAGTTGAAGAGAGAATCTACTCAGACTATAATACTGAGTTGCAAGCAGAGCTTATTGGTGGGACTGCTCCAGATGTATTTTATGTAGATGCGTATATGGCTCCTTTTTACAGTGAACAAGGTGTTCTACTATCTTTGGATCCAGTTGAATTTGATCTTATCAATTTTTACGATACTTTAAGTAATGCTTTTAAAAGAGATACAAAGTATTATGCTGTTAGCAAGGACTATTCTACATTAGCTCTATATTATAATAAAAAATGGGTAAATGAAAGTGATATTCCAACAACCTTAGAAGACTTATGGCAGGGAGATTATCTAACAACACTAAAAGAGACCCTACCTGAAGGCGTTGAAGCAATGACTTATAATCAAGATATGGCTAGAAATATGTATTATGCTGAAGCAGGTGGAGCATCCATTATTAAAGATGATATTTATTCTTCTTTAGGGGATAGCCAAGTAGTGGAAAATTTAAGACCATTAATTGAGGCAGCAAAAGCAGACAAAATTGTAACACCCCAAGACTTAGGAACTGGCTGGAATGGAGATGCTTTTGGTAATGAAAAAACAGCGCTTATGATAGAAGGTAACTGGGTTCTTGGTTTCATGGAACAGAATTTTCCAGATGTTGAGTATGGAGTTATAGAGATTCCTACCTTTAAAGGTGAGAAAGGAACCATGGTATTTACAGTAGGGTATGGTATTAATGCTGCAACTAAAGAGGTAGATGCTGCAAAAGCTTTTGTTAAATATGCCACTGGTACAGAGGGTATGGCAACATGGACAACAGGCGCTGGAGTATTACCATCACGTATAGATGTTGCAGATGCTACAAAAGTAGAAGAAGATCCATTTAAAATGCCACATATTGCTGGGGCACAATATGCGACACCTTGGCAAAAAGGAACCACGATGGATACGATTAATAATGAATATAAGAATTATATTCCTTCTGCTATAAATGGTGAAAGAACATTAGAAGATGCTCTAAAAAAAGCTGAAGACGAAGCGAATAAAACCATTGAAGCAAATCAATAATAATTTGGTAGGCAAATAAAGTTCACTAGGGGTAGTCTTAAAAAGTTTTTTAAGGCGACCCCATAATTTTAAAGGGTTGGTGATTATGACGCGTAGAAAAAGAAAAGGTGAAGTAGCACAAGGATGGGGTTTTGTATCACCTGCTATGTTGGTAATAGGAATTTTTGTCATGACCTCTATTGTTTTCGCTCTCTATATCTCTTTTCATAAAGTCAATTTGTTTACAGGGTATTACGAATTTATAGGTCTTGAAAACTATAAACGTATTTTTGTAGATACTAAGACAAGGATCGCTTTTTTTAATACCGTAGGATTTGTTGCAGTTGTTGTACCCATTCAAACGATTTTTGCTCTTATCATGGCTTCTGTTTTAAATGCCAAGCTTAGAGGTAAGTTTGTTTTTAGAACGATCTATTTTCTTCCAACGCTAACATCGAGTGCAGCATTAACTATGATTTTCATGTTTTTGTTTAGCTTAACAGGACCCATCAATCAATTAGCACTTAACTTAAATATTCTTCAAGAACCTATTAACTTTTTAAACGATCCCAAGTTTGCTTTAAAAGTGATTATGTCCATGAATATATGGTCTACAGTTCCTTTTTTTATGACGATATACCTTGCGGCTTTACAAGAAGTCCCTAATAGCGTGTATGAGGCTGCGGATGTGGATGGTGCAACTGGCTTCCAAAAATTTATACATATTACCGTACCTCAATTAAAGCCAATAACCACCTTTGTTCTTTTGATGGGAATCATCGGTACCTTTCAAATGTTTGATCAAGCATATATATTTTCAAATGGCTCAGGTGGACCAGAAAATTCTACTTTAACCGTTGCGTTACAGATATATAGAAATGCTTTTGGTCAGAATAATACAATGGGATTTGCAACTGCTATGTCTATCATGTTATCGATTGTTATATTTACAGTATCCTTTATTGCCCAAAAATTAAATAAATCAGAAAGCTTATATTAGGAGCGAAGTCTTATGAATAAGAAGAAGAAAGTCTTTAAGTGGATACTCTATATTGTGTTAATCGGCTATGCTTTATTTACGCTTTTTCCGTTTTTATGGGCGGTATCTGCTTCTTTTAAAACCTATAAAGAAATCACTGGGGGAGGATTAAATATTATTCCTAATGCGCCTACCCTTCATGCATATAAAAAATTATTTACTATAGACGAAAATTTTATTCGGTGGATATTTAATTCCTTTTTTATTTGTATATTAGGAACTTTTATCAATGTTTTCTTAAACTCAATGACAGGGTATGCTTTAGCTCGTTTACAATTTAAAGGCAAGCATTTGATTTTCTATGCTATTTTAGTTTCTATCATGGTACCAGGACAGGTTTTATTAATTCCCAATTACCTTATTATTAAGACTTTTGGATTACTTAACTCGTATTCTGCTATTATTTTACCTGCTGCTGTAAACGCAACCTATATCTTTATGATGCGTCAGTTTTATATTAATTTTCCAAAGACTATAGAAGAGGCGGCTGCAATAGATGGATTAGGACGGTTAGGTACTTTTTTTAGGGTGTCCATGCCTTTAGCTAAGCCTGCCATTGCAACTCAATCCGTTTTTATTTTTCTAGCTTTTTGGAATGAATTTTTAAAGCCAAAGCTTTATCTATCTGATCCTTCCAAGTATACATTAACGGTTGGTATTCAATCCATGATGAGTAGATATGGGGGAATTACGCAGTGGGATGAAGTTATGGCTGCTAGTGTTATTTCTTTGGTACCAATTTTACTTCTATATATTGTATTGAATAGGTATTTTATGCAGGGAATACGTATGGATGGAGAGAAATAGTCAGTTAGAATTTGGCTGAATGGTGAACAGTCAAGGGTGACTAGTATTAGCTCCATAACCCCCTAAACGTCCGTGTTTAGTAGGGGTTACGCTCCACTCCTGTTTCGCTGTGGTGCTAATACTAGTCACCCTTTCTGTCAAGCAGTCAGATGATGCTATTTTTTGCTGTGAGAACGTTAACTGATAGAAACGAATATTTATTACATGAAATTCACATAAATAAACTGGAATTCAAATTTGGTTTTCGTTGAATTATTTCATGGAAGTTAGTATAATTAAGTAAATTAGGTTATTCCATAAAGGAAATAACTAAACTTTATTTAAGAGGGTGTTATTTGCAAGGCTTTGATGTACATACTGCTTAAAGAAAAATGGTGTTAAGGATTACTATGGGTTAATCAGTTAATTATGTAGTTGTTAGATGTTATGCAGTAGGATAAAAGTATATAGAAGGGTGTGTTGATTATATGACGCAGATTAAGGCGTTTATTTTTGATATGGATGGTGTTTTAACTGAGACAAATGTGCAGCATTATGAGGCGTGGAAGATATTAGGGGATGAAATTGGAATTGAGATTAACCCATCTTTTAACGAACGGTTAAAAGGTATTTCACGTATGGCTTCTCTAAATGAGATATTGACTTTTGGTGGAAAACAAGAGGATTATACACAAGCTGAGAAAGAGCAGCTTGCTACTAAGAAAAATGACAATTATGTAAAAATGATTGCTAGTATGACACCTGATCATCTATTTGAAGGAGTAAAAGAGCTATTTAAACAGTTAAAAGAACGAAATATTAAGATAGCTATAGGCAGTGCATCTAAAAACGCTCCTAAACTAGTGAAATATTTAGGAATAGAAGAGGATATTCACTATATTGTTGATGCTAATGAGATTGAGAAAGGGAAGCCAGCACCAGATACTTTTTTAGCAGCTGCTCAAGCCTTTGGGCTAAAGCCAGAGGAATGTATTGGAGTAGAGGATGCTACTGCTGGTGTACAAGCGATTAAGTCCGCAGGTATGTTTGCTATTGGTATAGGAGAACCACAAGTTTTATCTCAGGCAGATACTGTTTATAAAGAAACTAAGGATATCAATCTAGAAGAGATTCTTACTAGGGATAATGTATTAGTAGTATAGAGAGTAGAACTTGTAGCTTATAATACACAAAAGTATGGATTTATAGCTGCAATTAGAGTTTTAAATCTTCTATTCTAGCCATTGTTAACATTTTAAAGATGTTGATAAGTGGCTTTTTTTGTTATTTATCACATATCGTTTTAACTGTTTTAGAAAGAGAAATTTTAGCATCATGTATTAAATACAGAAAGGTAAATAGTATTAGCACCACAGCGCAACAGGAGTGAAGCGTAACCCCTGCTAAACTTTTACCTTTGACATAACTAATAGTTATACAGTATAATAGTTATAAATAATAACAGTTATATTACATAACTAAATATATTTAAAGAGGTGACTTATGAAAAGAGAAGAACTAGTAGATTTTATTCTAAGTTTTATGCCTTTAATGCACAAAAAGCTGTTTCTACAAATCCAAGTAGCTCAAATAACAAGACAACAACTAGGCTTATTACGTACCATTGGAGAAGAAAATGGAAAGTCTATGAAGCATTATAGCCAGAAGCTTATGATAGCTAAATCAAATCTATCAAACCTTGCTAATCAACTAATTAACGAAAAATTAGTAGAGAGAAAAACAGATGAAAAGGATAGAAGGATTATGAATCTTTTTATCACTAATAAAGGCTATGAAATTTTACAAAACCAAATGAAATTGGTTAAAAAAAATATGTTAAAAAAAATAGAAGTATTAAGTGATGAAGAAATTAGTATTGTTTCAAAAAGTTTAAAAGAGATAAAAACGATATTGGGTAAAATTGAAGCATGATGATGAAAACAAATAGATTGGAGTGATTAAGGTGATTAAGTTATTAAAATATTTAAAGCCCTATACAGGTTTAGTCATAGCTGTGGTTGTATTAATGTTTATACAAGCTATGACTGAGCTGTACTTACCAGCCATAATGTCAGATATTATTGATATAGGTGTTGCAAGTGGTGATACGAATTTTATTTTTAAAATGGGGGGTATCATGCTGATTATTGCGGGAGTAGGTACCATATGTGCCATTGTCGGCTGCTATCTTTCATCAAAAGTAGGTATGAGTTTTAGTAGAGATTTGAGGCATAAAGTTTTTACGAAAGTTGAAAATTTCTCATTGAATGAATTTGACCAAAAAGGTACATCGTCTCTTATAACAAGAACTACTAATGATATTACTCAAGTACAAAATGTTTTAATCACCATATTAAAAATGCTCCTAAGAGCACCTTTAATGGTTATAGGGGGCATTATTATGGCTGTTGCTCAAGATATAAAATTATCATTAGCTATCATTATTGTTTTAGTTGTTTTTCTTACTTTCATAGTTTTTATTGCAAAAAAGAGTGTTAAGTTGTATGACACCATGCAAAAAAAGCTGGATAAACTGAACCTAGTATTACGGGAGAGACTAACAGGGATTAGAGTGATAAGAGCATTTAATACAATGAAGTTTGAAAAAACCAGATTTAATAAGGCGAATCTAGATCTAACGGATACAGCAATAAAAGTTAATAAATTAATGGCAATACTTTTGCCTCTATTGATCTTTATAATGAATTTAACAATAATAATAGTTTTTTGGATTGGTGCAATACGCATTAATGAAGGTGCTTTGCTAGTGGGAGACTTAATGGCATTTATTCAATATACTATGGGAATTATGTATGCATTAACATCTATTATAATGATGTTTGCTTTAATACCTCGTGCATCTGCATCAGCAAAAAGAGTTAAAGAAGTCATAGATATGCAGCCTAATATCATGGATCCAGAACAGCCCATCCGACTAATAAATAAAAAAGGACAGGTAGAGTTTAAGGATGTATCCTTCATTTATCAAGGAGCAGAGAAACCTGCATTACGTCATATATCATTTAGTGCCAAACCAGGTGAAGTAACAGCCATCATTGGAGGTACAGGTTCTGGAAAGTCAACGTTAGTTAATCTTATACCTAGGTTTTATGATGTGGTGAGTGGTTCAGTCTTAATAGATGGTATTGACGTAAGACAGATGAGGCAGGAGGATATAAGAGAAAGCATAGGGCTAGTACCTCAGAAGGCAGTTTTATTTTCAGGTACAGTAGCTGAGAATATTGTATTTGGTTATAAAAAAGCGACAAAAGAAGAGATGATGCATGCAGCAGAGATAGCTCAGGCTTCTGAATTTATATCTTCGATGAAAAAAGGTTATAATGCCATCATTTCTCAAGGAGGTACTAATATTTCAGGTGGTCAAAAACAGCGCTTAAGCATTGCAAGAGCTCTAATACGAAAGCCAAGTATTTATATATTCGATGATAGTTTCTCTGCGCTTGACTTTAGGACAGATGCAAAATTGCGTCAAGCCCTTCAAAAAGAGATATTGGATAGCACAGTAATTATTGTTGCTCAGAGGGTGACAAGTGTAATGGGAGCAGATAGAATTATTGTTCTTGATAATGGTGAGATGGCTGGCATAGGAACTCATAAGGAACTACTGAGTTCTTGTGAGGTATACCGTGAAATTGTATCATCTCAGCTTTCAGAGGAGGGGATTGCATGAGGAACAAAAGACTAAATGAATCCAATAGCTCAAGTCAAAATAAAGACAAGTCTAAAGGTATGACAAAAAAGAAAGCTAAAAATTTCTATGGGACTTTAATAAGACTTCTTACTTACTTAAAACCTAGAAAAATTAGATTAATAATAGTTGGACTTTTAGCCATATTAAGTACGGTTTTTAGTATTGTAAGTCCTAAAATTATGGGTAATGTTACGACGAAAATATACGAAGGCTTCATGATGAAAATACGAGGTGTTGCAGACGCTCAAATAGACTTTAATTATGTTTTTAATGTTTTGGGGTTATTAGCTCTACTCTACTTTATTAGTTTTGCGTTTAGTTATATCATGCAGTACATGATGGCAGATATTGCTCAAAAAACAGTCTATGATATGCGCAGGGACGTCAGTCAAAAGCTGGAGCGATTACCATTAAGTTATTATGATACACATAAGCATGGAGAAATACTTAGCCGAATTACCAATGATATGGATAATATAAGTACGACACTCCAGCAGAGTATTACTCAACTCATTACAGCTGTTATTACCTTGTTTGGTGTTCTTGTCATAATGTTAACCATAAGTCCTATGATGACCTTAATAGCGAGTATTACACTGCCTATAAGTATCATTCTGACTCCCATTATTACAAAAAGGTCACAAAAGTATTTTAAAAATCAGCAAAAGAAACTAGGTGAGTTAAATAGTCATGTTGAAGAGATGTATACTGGTCACAAAGTTGTTAAAATATTTAGATATGAAAAGCAATCTGTAGAGAAGTTTGATGCTATAAACAAGGAACTCTATGAAGTTGGATGGAAAGCCCAATTTATGTCAGGATTGATTATGCCACTTATGAATTTTGTTAATAAATTTGGCTATGTAATAGTCAGCGTTGGTGGAGGTTTGTTTGTGACTAAGAGAGCAATAACAATTGGTGAAGTTCAAGCACTTATCCAATACTCAAGACAATTAAGTCAGCCTATTCTTCAAACAGCGAGCATTGCCAATATTATTCAATCTACCATTGCTTCAGCAGAACGAGTTTTTGAAGTATTAGATGAGTTAGAGGAAATATCCGATCCATCACCTTCAAAAACCATTGAGAAACCTAGGGGTGATATTGTCTTTAATCATGTGACATTTGGTTACAAAGAGGATGCTGTACTTATCAATGATATGAGTATTCATATTGAGTCTGGTCAAACAGTAGCGATAGTAGGTCCCACAGGTGCAGGTAAAACAACCCTTATGAATCTATTAATGCGATTTTATGATGTTAATAAGGGCAGCATTACAGTAGATGGTGTTAATATTAAAGATTTTAAAAGGGGAGACTTAAGAAGCATGTTTGGCATGGTACTTCAAGATACTTGGCTATTTAAAGGTTCCATTAGAGATAATATTGCCTATGGCAGTTCTAATGCAACAGATGAAGAGGTTTTTGAAGCTGCACAAGGAGCTTTTGCAGATCATTTCATTAGGACACTTCCTGATGGTTACGATACAATTATTAATGAAGAAGCTGACAATATTTCACAAGGTCAAAAGCAATTAATAACGATTGCAAGAGCTATATTGGCAAATCCTGCAATCCTGATTCTTGACGAAGCAACGAGCAGCATCGATACAAGAACAGAACTCTATATCCAAAAGGCGATGGCGAATTTAATGAAAGGTAGAACAAGTTTCGTTATTGCTCATAGACTTTCAACCATTAAAGATGCAGATGTTATACTTGTTATGAACGATGGTAATATCATTGAACAGGGCAATCATGAAACACTTATGACAAAGAATAGCTTCTATTCAAGTCTTTATAATAGTCAATTTGTAGGAAACACTATACAAAAAGAGGTTGTATAACAAACTTTTAGTCTAATTAATTATTGGATATAAATTTTCGGGATTATATTAAGGCTATTTAAAGGGGACTGTTGCACTAGCTAATATTATTTGCTAATGAAACAGCCCCTATATTTTTGATAATTAGTTTTATCCTAGAAATAATCTGTCATTCTATATATTTTTTAGTATATCAATAAAACCTTTACCATTGCTAATATCCTTACGATTCATTATCATTTCTTTTCCAGCATTGATTAATAATCTTTCTGCCTTTACACGTTTGTCAATATCTTTAATTGTAGTTAAATCTGCAACCTTTGTATCGCCAACCACTCGTCTTATTATTTCAAGCCCTGCACACCCAGCTGAATCTTCTAGGATTGACTTTAGATACCATTTTCTGAAATAATCTTTTTTTGCCATTTCATCAGTTACAATTTTTTTATATAAATTATGGAATTTATCTATGAATAAATCTACTATTTGTTCAATAGTATTAGATAACCAATAAAGAAATGTATCGTTGTTATTTTCCTCTGAATCAGTTACATATGCATGTATCCAAGCAAAGAAAAGATTACCAATTACATTTCCTACATCATAACCAATAGGTCCGTAAAACGCGAATTCTGGGTCTAAAACTTTTATTCCAGTTTTGTTAGCAAATATGGAGCCAGAATGTAAATCACCATGAACTAATGCTTGAGTGTTGTTCATAAATTTATTTTTTAACTTACCAGCCTCAAGAATTAGATTATCATCTTTATATATTACTTCTTCAACAAATTCTATATTATCATCTAATAATATATTTCTACCCTTATAGTCAATGTAAGGTTCTGTAAACACAAGATCCTCTGATATCTTACATAAATCTTTATTAATATATGCTTTTACCTGCTCTTTCTTCTCTCCTGAATCCATCACTAAATCGGTGGTTGGTAGCAAGGTATTGACTAAGAAAGTTGTAATATCTTCCGCTAAAGTTGGAAAGGTATTTTTCTTTAACAACTCCATTCTTAGATTACTATAGTCTGACACGTCTTCCATTGCTAACACACACATAACAGGATCATATTTATATATTTTAGGTACTAAATTAGGTGCTAATTTTTCTTGTTGCATTAATACCATTGCCTCTATTTTATTTCTATTGATATCTAATGCTCTACCTGATGATCTTAAAACAGTATCAGCATGTTTAATAATAATAGACCTATTAGTATTTTTATCCCAAACTTTAAAGACATAATTTATATTGCCATCGCCTATTTCTTTAGCCTGTAATTTTGCATCATCATCAAAATAATTAAGTTTTTCTAAAACATAATCAACAGCATCTTGCTCTTTCATTCTAAAATGTTTGTCAAATTTAGACATAATCTCATCTCCAATTGTTTTTACCAGTAATTATCTACTTGTTTTGAAAAATAGTTTTTTAAATCATAGGCACTATATATACCTTTGTCAGTTACTACGCCACTTATTAAGTGTGGTGGTGTTATATCAAAAGCTGGATAGTAAGCCTTAACACCATCTAAAGTATTCTTTATACCTCTAAATTCTAATACTTCTTTTGGATTTCTTTCTTCTATTTTAACTTTATCTATTGTATCTCTATCAGGAATTCCTGTCACAAAATAGGGTACTGAAAAATATTTTGCAGCAATTGCTATCTGCATAGTACCTACTTTATTAACAATATGTCCATCTATACATATGGAATCAGCAGCTGATGTAAACAAATCAATATTTTTTGTCTGCATAGTAATTGCAGGCATATTATCCGTAATAACAGTTACATCAAATCCTTGATCATGTATTACACTTGCTGTAAGTCTTGCACCTTGTAAAAAAGGTCTTGTTTCAGGACAAAAGAATTTAACAGTTTTATTTCTTTTTTTTGCCTCTTTTAACATCATACCTATTATCGTTTCTCCAAAGCATTGAGTCATAACATTACCATTTTTAGGAAACATATCTACTAAATAATTAGCTACTTCACCAATCTTAGAATATCTTCTATTCATTGAATTTATAGTATGCTTAAATATTTCTTCATCTATCCTCAAATCACTATCCATAGCTTCTTTTACTACTTCTAAACAGCCATTAACTACTAAAGTCATCCTTGGTACTGTTGTAGGTCTTGCATGTGATAGCGTATAAGCTGCATCGTTTAGATAATTTATTTGTTCTTCTTTTCTTAAGTCTCTGCATTCATATGCTGCAAGTGCCATACCCATTCCTGCTGCGGTATAAGGTCCTGCACTTTGAGTAACCATATCAGCGATTGCTTTTGCAACTTCCTTATGAGATATGCATGTAACAAATAAAACTTTTGTTGGATAAATTCTACGGTCTAATATTCTTACTTTTCCATCTTCATACCAAGCAACATTTTCATACCTTAGCATAAATGCAAGATCTTTATCTATTCTTTCCATTATTGCTATTACCTCCTATATTATTTATCCTAAAAATTATTTTGAATTCAAAAATTAAGTGCAATATATTGTAATTGTGCTCAAAAAGCAATTGTTATTAGCCATGTTGCTATACGGTATGGTTTCTTTTTTAGTGTGGTAAAGTTAAAGCAAGTAAAGGCTTCTAGTGGTGTTTTATAAGCTAGTGAAAATATACCATATATGATATTATGAAAACATCATATATGGTATATTCTTATCCATATTATTTTAACTATAATCTACTAAACTTTAGCTTTTTTATATTTAGGAAACCCGAGTATAATAAATATACTACCAATTACTAACATTAAGATTGAATATATTGAGTATGGTACTATTTCAACTGGTGAAATATGTCCTAATCCTGCTGCCAATAGTAATTGACCACCATAAGGAATTAATCCTTGTACTGCTGCTGAGAAGATATCCAATAAACTTGCCGTTTTTCTTGGGTCAATATTGTATTCTTTTGATATATCTTTTGCTAATGGTCCAGCAGTAAGAATTGATATTGTATTATTGGTTGTAGCAGCTGTTATTAAGCCAACTAAAGCTGCAATTCCAAACTGACCACCTTTTTTCCCTTTGACTTTAGCCGTAACTTTTTCTAATAAGTAGTCAATTCCTCCATAGTATTTCATTAGACCAACTAAACCAGCAACAACAATTGCTATTATTGCTAGATCTTCCATCCATCCCATACCTCTTTGTAAAACCCCCAATAATTCAACGCCAGTGAAGCTAGAATTCATTAATCCTATTATTGAACCAACACCAATACCTATTCCTAATACAGCCATTACATTAAGTCCTGCTAATGCACTAACTATAATAGCAACATAAGGTAAAATATTAACCAATGAATAATCAACACTTTCCAAGCTAACTACATTAACCGGTATCAATGCTAATATTATTAAAGTTAATACTACTGCTGGTAGTATAATTAGAAGATTAGATTTAAACTTATCCCTTAACTCTACATTTTGGGTTCTTGTAGCAGCTATCGTTGTATCAGATATAAATGATAGGTTGTCACCAAACATTGCACTTCCTATAACGGTTGCTAGCACTAAAGCCATGCTGATATCTGCTTGATTTGCAATTCCAACACCAATTGGTGCTAAAGCGGTAATTGTACCCATTGATGTTCCCATAGAAAATGATAAAATACATCCAATAATGAATATACCAGGTAAAATCATATTAGCAGGCAAGACTGTTAATCCTAGATTAACTATTGAGTTTACTGCGCCCATAGCATCTGCTACAGAATAAAAAGCTCCTGCTAATATGAATATGACTACCATTAAAATAATGGTTTCTTCACCACCAGCTTTAGTAAATATTGATATCTTTTCCCCAAAGCTTGTTTTCTTACCCTTTTTATCTAATAATAAAGCAAAACCTGATGATAAAATAAATGCTACTAGTAACGGCATACTACTAAAATCTCCTGTTATAATACCTATCCCCATAAATAATACCAAGAACACTATTAATGGTAATAATCCTTTGAAACTACTATTATTGATAGTTTTGTTATTGTTCATGTCTAACCTCTCCTTAAATATTTAGTAGTTTTTTAGTAAATTTTAAGCAAGTATTATGTAACTGTTACTCAACTCTCTGTCCATATCCTTTAAACATCTTTAACATTTTATTTACTTCTTGCTTGTCAAGAATTACAGGTTCTCCTATAGATTTAGCTCTATAATAAACCTCGGCACATAATTCTATTTCTTCTGCTTTTGTGAAAGCACTAGCCAAACTTTTGGAACCTACCAGTAATCCATGATTAGCTAAAAACACTGCATTTCTGTCTTTCATAGCTTCAAAAGCATTTATAGCAAGTTCTTGTGTACTGAATGTAGCATATTTAGCGCATCTTACATTTTCACCTCCTGATACTCCTATAAGATAGTGGGTTGCTGGCAGCTCTTGACGTAGACAAGCAAGTATTGTTGAATATACTGAATGAAGATGTACGACTGAATCTATATCATTTCTTTCTTTATAGAAGATTTTATGCATTAAGTACTCTGATGAAGGTTTTTTATCACCATCAATAATAGTATCTTCTAGATCCATAATAACAATATCTTCAGGTTTGGTTTCATAATAATCCATTCCACTTGGAGTTATTGCCATTAATCCTTCTTTTCTAATAAAAATGCTAAGATTTCCTCCAGAACCTTTTGTCAGATTTCTATCAATCATTTTCTTTCCATATTCAACTAGTAATCTTCTCTCTTTTTCAAATTTCATTATGGATAACCCCTTTCACATACGCTTGTTAAATGTATATTTTTTGCAAATGATTATTTTGCTATATTTAGTATTTCTATGATATCTTTTGGGTATAGCTTTTTGAATTTTCCAATGAATCCAGCTTCGCCTACTGCTTTTTTTGCCATTATTTCAAATTTATCTATTGGAACATCCGCTTCTGTTAATGTAGTTTTTAATCCCAAAGCTCTGAAAAATTCTTCAACCTTTTGTATTCCTATATGACTTGCTTCTTCTTTTGATGAATGAATTACTCCAAAAACTCTAGTTGCTAATTGGCTAAATCTATCTATATCTTGATTTTTAACATATTTCATCCATGCTGGATATACAATAGCCATACCAGCACCATGAGTTATATCGTATAGAGCACTTATCTCATGTTCAATTCTATGAGAAGCCCAATCAGATACTCTTCCTACATCCATACTCCCATTATGAGCTATTGTAGCAATCCACATAAACTCTGCACAATAATCATAATTTGTAGGCTCTTTCTTTAATTTTGGTCCTATTTCTAATAATGCTTTCATAGCACCTTCAATAAGGTAATCAGTTATGACTACGTTTTTAGTTGGTGTAAAATATCTTTCAAATAAGTGTGTTAATGTATCTGCAATTCCACATGATAATAAATAGGGTGGAATAGTATAACACATCTCTGGATTAAGAATTGCAAACTCAGGTACTATCAATTCTGTATCAATACCATATTTTAAGTTTTCTTCTTCATTAGTAATAATACTACTTTCTGACATTTCTGAGCCAGAACCGGGTATTGTGAGCACCACTCCTACTTTTAAAGCTTCTTTTGGCTCTGCTTTTCCTGTATAGAAATCCCATACATCTTTATCATACTTAACACCCAAAGCTATAGCTTTGGAAGAATCTATTGCACTTCCACCCCCGACAGCAAGAATGAAATCAATATCCTGCTCTCGACATATGCTTATCCCTTTTTTAACTAACGATAACCTAGGATTAGGTACAACTGAATCTAGAATGATATAGTCTATACTATTTTCTTCTAATGATTGAGTTAATCTATCTAATATTCCATATTCTTTTAGATAATCTCCACCATAATGTATCAAAACTTTATTACTATGTTCAGCTACATATTTGCCTACCTCATTTTCTTTGCCTTTTCCAAAAACAACTCTTGTTCCTAATTTGGATTCAAAATTCTGCATGTCATTCACTCCTTATTATTTGCAGCATACAACTTCTATCTTATACTTTTTAAGAATATCAAGATGCTCATCAGATAATTTCCTATCTACAATAATGACATCTATATCCTTAATATCACATATTTTATTAACAGCAGGCTCTTCAAACTTTGTATAATCCACTACTAAAAATTTTTTTGCAGAATTTAAAAGCATTCCTTTTCTTACTCTTGCTTCTAGATTATGATTATCTGTTACACCAAATTTTACATTGACAGAAGAACAACTTACAAATGCTTTATCTGCTGATAGATCCAATAAAGTATCTGTAGTCATATATCCTACATAAGATTTTGTCCTTCGTCGTAAGGTACCACCTAAGTTAATAATTCTTATCAATGAATTATCAGCTAATTCATTAACAATTTTTAAAGAATTAGTAATTACTGTTACTTTTTTCTTGCTTAGATTTAAATTTTTTGCAATATAAAGAGCTGTTGTACTACTATCTAACATTATAGTATCTCTATCCTCAATAAAGCTAACACTCTTTACACCAATGATTTGCTTTTCTTTTAAATAAATCTGCTCTCTTATCTTAACAGGCACTTCTGTATCAGATGATTCATATAAATAAGCCCCTCCACGAACACGTGTAAATTTCATAGTTTTACTTAGCTTTTCTAAATCTCTTCTTATTGTTTCTTCTGATACATCTAACAAATCACTTAATTGACTTATAACTATACTTCCATTTTCTTTTAATAACTCTTCAATTTTTTTTAATCTATCTATAGCTAACATTTTCCATCTCCTTTCATGCTATAATAGACAATTTTTCTTGTGTGAGAATAATAATCCTACAGCATTATAATCACATTTTGTCACATATGTTAATCTTTGATTACATTTTACCACATTATCCAACATTAAGTCAACAATTTCGTGCTATTATAATTAATTTTATTTAGTAATATATCTAAAAAGCAAGTTTTGCAGAGGGTTTTTATATATAAAACAGCCGATAATTTTATGTCTTTAAAGGCCTATAGATAAATAACTTTTAAGTTCTGTATTAATCTGGCATTATGTTTGTGACTATTAGCTAATTACAGCCTAGAGACTTCCCCCTATAAAACACATAGGAGAATATTTGCACACTGGAAACTAGGAATAGTGCCAACGGCTGGATGATATAATTTAGATAAATGCTCTTTAGCTGTTCAAACATCATCATAATAATTTCATAATGATTTGATAACAGCCTAATAAGATTCAGAGTTTATACTGATAACCATAGATTGATTAATGTAGAAGAATGGATTATTTAACCACCTTAATCATATGGAGGATATTTTATGGAAAAGAGAATACTATTTAAGCTGAAAGACGTCAATAAAAGCTATGATACGGGTAGACAAAGCGTGCATGCAATTAGGAATCTTACATGCGACATACATCATTCAGATTTCACTGTTATCATGGGAAGCTCAGGGTCAGGGAAAAGTACTCTTTTATATTTATTAAGCGGCATGGATCAAGTCACATCAGGCGCTGTCGTATATAACGAAGTACCGATACACCAATTAAAAGAAAAACAATTACTAAAGCTTAGAAAAAAAGACTTTGGTATGGTGTATCAAGGGATTCATTTAATCCCTTACTTGTCACTTTTAGAAAATGTGGTTATCACGGCTAAGCTTAATGAAAAAAGCTCTAAAAAAGCTCTTGAAAAATCTGTTAGCATACTTAAAAGCTTAGACCTTGAAAAAGAATACAATAGATTACCTTCCCAAGTATCTGGGGGGCAGCAGCAAAGGTGTGCAGTAGCAAGGGCTTTAGTTAATGAATGTGAGGTTCTATTTGCTGACGAACCAACTGGGGCACTAAACACGGCGCAAGGCGAAAATCTTTTAAATATTCTAACCAAAGTCAATAAAAATAATAAAAGCATTGTCATGGTGACACATGATATTAAAGCGGCTTGCAGAGGAAATAGAATACTATTTATCAAAGATGGAAAAATTGAAGGTGAATTAAATCTTAAATCCTTTCAGTTAGAAGAAGAATTGGATGATAGGGAACAAAAAATATATTCATTTTTAAGACAAAGGGGCTGGTAATGTGAATCAGAGTTTGGATATTGCGCTTGCATTAATAAAAAGAAACAAAAGAACACATTTGTTTATAGCCATTATATTTATTGTGTGTCTCACAGGATTAGTTACCTCTTTTAGCGTCATGCAGACAACTGCAAATGTATTTGATAAGAAAGCAGACGAACTTGAAAGTGCACACATATTTAGAATTCTTTCCAACAAAAATGCGAATATAAAAGAACTTGAAAACTATTTCATAGAACAACCGATGGTTGATAGCTTTCAAATACAACCGTCTTCTGAACCCTTTTATACAGTTGAAATCCCAAGTGAAGAGGATGTTCTAGCATTTTTTGTGGAAACGCCTATCAAGAAAAAACATGATTTTCTTCAATTTATTGAAGGTGAATCAAAAAAAGAACCTGATACCAATGAAGTTTGGATCACTTCTGGATTTGCCAATAATCATCAGATTAAAGTCGGTGATACGCTAGGAGTAGTAGGGATAGATGGAAAAAGTGATTATTCCGTTTCTGCAATTGTGTATGACCCTCTTTTTGTATCTGGACTCATGAACCCAACTCGAATGTGGGTAAAAAGTGGGCAATTATCTCTGCTTTTTGGTACAAATCAGTTAGAAAACTATTCCATTACTATTCGTCTTACAGATAGAGCATTAGTGAAAGAGTTCATGCAAGATTTTAATGTAAGGTTTCCTAATTTACAGTTTGTTTACAGTGTTAGCTATGAAACATTAAAAGCGACCTCTAACTTATTAATGGATATGATAGGAAGTGGCATATTTCTTGTGTCCATGCTCCTCATTTTGATTTCTGTATCAATCATATTTTTTATTGTATCAGGTGAGATTATAAGAGATTATGCAATCTATGGCGTATACAAAGGTTTAGGTTTTTCACTGCGTCAAATCAAAAATATTAATTACTATAAATATGCGATTTTAATACTTACTTCTTATCCAATCAGTCTTACTCTAAGCTTTTTTATTACCAAACTCATACTTTCAGCTTATGAACAGTCAACTGGAGCTGGTTATTTAGAGCCGAAATTAGTTTATCCAAGTATTATAAGCATTCTACTAATATGCGTCATCGTTTTATTAACCATCTTTTTTGCATCTAGGAAACTAAGGAATTTAAAGCCAGCAGCAGCCATTCGTTTTGGTTATCAACCCAAAATCAAACCTAAAAAAATTAAGGAAAGGATCTCTTCAAGCTTTATTCAAATGCTTACGTTAAAAGAGTTGTTGATGTATCCATTAAAAAATAGCATAAAAGTGATCATCATTACTGGGCTAGCTATTCTGGTATTTTCAATTAGTATGGTCTATGATATCATATCAGTTTTTTTTACCCCTGAGGTAACGCTAGGCATTCCTGAGTGTAAAATATATTTACAAACCAATGGAAAGCATTTTTCCAGACCTATAGAATTTATTTTGCATGATTTAGAGAAAGAAGAAGGTGTTGAGAAGATTATACCTCTCATTTTTACAGTAAATAATTATTATCTAAAGGATGGTGAGCGTATAAGTCTTATGGGGCATGGGTATAAGGATTTTGATGATCATGGGCTTAAGGTAATAAAAGGAAGAAATCCCCAACTGCCTAATGAAGTAGCCATTACCCCTACGCTTTCAAAAATATCAGGGAAAGGAATTGGGGATAAAATAGCGCTCAATATAGGAGGTGCTTTTCAGAATTTAACAGTTACAGGTATTTACCAGTTAGTAGCAAATGACGGTAAAGGCTTTAGAGCCATAAAGGAGACATTCTATCAATCCAACCCTGAAACTGAAGACAGTTGGTTCACCTTAACTTTGGCAGAGGGTATAGATGTAGAGCAGATGAGAACACAATTAACTGAGCATTATGGTGGCGACTTAACCATTAATCTATTTGATGAATTCTTAGACAATACGGCTGGTGGTATCAATCGTTCCATAGCAGTACTAAGCAGTATGCTGATATTAGTTATGGCAATGATTTGTTTTATTGCCCTATACAATCTTATTTGGATACATGTGATAGAAAACAAAAAACACTATGGCGTGTTTAAATCCGTAGGCATGTCTAATAAAGAATTACTTCAAATACAACTGTTAAAAATGAGCGTACTTACAGGCTTAAGCTGCTTACTTGCTATATTTTTCAGTATTTTTATAGCACCTAACATTATAATTAGTTTACTGTCTTATTCTGGTATTACTGAGATTAACTTAAGCTTATCTATCTTAAGGATACTTATCGCCTGTGTTTTAATATTCTTACTTACAATAGTCAGTACGACATTAGCAGTAAAAAGCCAAAAAAGCATTAATCTTCGTCAGCTTATTATAGAATAGTTTAATCCTGCTTGAGAGGAGAATAAAATTGAATCAAATAAAAATAAAACGATATATTACAATAATTATGTTAATGGTTTTATTCACAAATTTATTAGGAGAATCAGAAATAGTTAAAGCGGATAATCCTACCGCTGAGAGTATTACCAATTATGTTAATGACTACTTAAAAAGAACCAAGATCCCAGGGTTAAATATTATAGTAACTTCACCTGAGAGAGTTCTATATCAAGATAGTTTTGGCATACAACAGGTAGGTTCAAAACAGCCTATGTCAAGTGAGATGCCATCTCCTATAGGTTCATTGACAAAATCGATTACAGCCCTTGCACTTTTACAACAAGTTGACAAAGGATTGATATCTCTTGATGACAAGGTTATAGATTATATTCCTTGGTATACAACCTTTAATAAAGATAAAAGTGATACCATAACCATAGAAATGTTATTAAATAATTCTTCTGGTCTACCGCATAACGTTGATATCGAACCGTTTATTAAGCATAAACCTTCAATGGATTTTGAAAAAGCCCTAAAAGAACATGAGAAGGTAAGACTCCTTTTTGATCCCGACACATCGTATAGTTATTCAAATGAAGGTTTTATGATAGCAGGTTATATTTTAGAATTAGTGACGGGCATATCTTATCATGATTATGTTATGGAAAATATTTTTAAGCCTTTAGAAATGCTTAAAACGACGACATCTATTGAGGAATTGCTAGAAACTGAATTTTTACATGGTCATCTAGCAGGCGTCGATGGTTTTTTACCTGCCAATAAAATATATAGTGGTATTATGATTCCAGCGGGTTCAGAGCTTATCAGTACCACATCTGATTTAAGTCATTATGCACAAATGCTCATGAATAAGGGCACTTTTAAAGGAAAACAAGTGTTAAGTAAAGACATATTTAAAAAATATTTGAGCGACGGGATTCTTTCATTTAAAATGCAGCATGTGGATTTAGCTTATCAATGTGGATGGATGCATATCAAAGATTCACCTCTTATGTTTCATATGGGTCAAACGCTTAGTGCGAGCTCAATACTCCTTATTGACAAAGAAAGTAAGGTGGCAGTTTCAATTTTATGTAATGTATCGGACGTAGTGAATGGCAAAGATTCTATATATAATCTGGCATTGTATCTTCTACAATTATATGTCAATAAAGACTATCATTTATATGAAAAATCTAATGTTTCAATTTTGAACGAAAACACAACATTCATTGATAAGGACAAAAGTATCATTGGTCAATATATGGAGCGTTCAGGGTTAGTGAAGGCAAGCGTTTCTGAAACCAAATCTGGTTCTTACGAAGTGACTATCCGTAATGCTTTGGGGGCTAGCACCTATGAGCTTTCTTTTATCTCTTCCCAAGACGTTTATACCAAGAACGTAGGGAGTGAAAGCATGATTAAGTTGAAAAGAAGTACGGATAATACCATTATTGGCATAACTCATCCAATGTTTGGGAATTTTGATAAGGTTAACACAAGGATGCTAACGGGATACTATTCAATATCTAACGACTATATGTCAAGTATCTTACCTGAAAGTTACACCTTCAGTAATTTTACATTATTGAATGGGGATATAGAATTGCAAATGAAAAAAATGGATCTTAATGGTGAAGGATTACCTGACTTTATTAATAAAACATTTGATCAATTGAAGAATGAAAGACCTTATGATGGAATGAGGGAAAGTACAACACTTAGAGAATTTACAATGAATGGATTAACGTGTTATGAACAAATTCAAATTGTTGACATTGATGACTGTCTCTATGCGCATGTTTTTTATTGTGTTTTTGATTTAACAGGAACATCATCCATTATTATTTATGGTGCTGTGCCATTCAATTATTTAACCCACATGAGACTAGAAGTGATTCAGCCCTTTATACAAAACTTGAACTTACGAACTTGAATAAAAGCCGTATAATTGATATAATCAATTATTCAAATCTGCTTTATCTTAATCAATCAGGCATAACAATGAAACTGGTAATTGTATAGCAATACATCTAAGATTTTATCCACAGCTATTTTAACTAAGAATTTAGGAGATTTAATGAAATATGGTAAGGGAGAATGTCATGTCAAAGATTTTGATAATAGAAGATGAAAAAGAAATCACAGAAGTACTAACCGATTATTTTGAACTAGAAAACTATCAAGTTTCTTGCTCCTGGGATGGTGCTGATGCTCTCGTCCAATTTGAAAAGTTTAAGCCTGACCTAATTATCCTTGACCTCATGCTTCCTTACCTAGATGGTATTGATGTACTACGAATTATTCGTCAGAAGTCTCAAGTACCTATCATCATCTTAAGCGCAAAAAAGCGAGACCGTGATAAAGTACTAGCTCTAGATTTAGGTGCGGATGAATATGTTGAAAAACCCTTTAGTCCAAAAGTATTATTTGCACGTGCCAAAGCGCTACTTCGGCGAACCAATCAATTTATTAAATCACCTATTCATAATAGGGCAACCCTAGAGAATGAAACTATTCGGATTGATGAACTTTCTCACACCATCTATATTAATGGGCAGATACAATCCTTTTCTCCAAAAGAATACGAATTACTTGTTTATTTTATGAAGCATACCAATCAAGTTTTTACTAAAGTTCAGTTATTAGAAGCAGTGTGGGGGGTGGAAGACTTTATTGACCCAAATACTGTAACCGTTCATGTGCGAAAGCTTCGCGAGAAAATTGAAGTCTGCCCCACAAAACCCAGATGGTTGCAAACGGTTTGGGGTGTTGGCTATAAATGGGTTGAAGAATAAGGTGATTTAATTATGAAAACATTTAGTAAGCTTACTTTTATTTATTCTATAACGATGCTCATAATTATAGGTGTTTTTTTCATCGGTGGTTTTGGAGAATTCTATCAGCAGGGAATTTCCTTAAATTATAATCAGTTTCGTATTAAGTACGCAGATATATTACATTCTATTCAAGAAAATAGACATTTTCTCTATGATTCCCTCCATGAAGAAGATCTAATTGAGCAGTTAAATAGAGAAAATCTAGAACTATGTTTATATGACTTGTCTTCACATACGATCATATTTTCTCATGGTACTTATGTGTCTGAAATCAATACGAACACTATTGAAAATTATGTTGTTCATGACCAAAGCTTTGAAAAAGAACTGCCTAAGTCTTCTTATCTAATGAGCCATTTGTTTTTCAGTAAGAATAAGCCAACAATGCTTGGTATCTTCATCGTCAGCAAAAAACTTATTTATTCTAACATATACCACGCACAATCCATTATTTTCTTCAGGTACATGAGCTTATTTGTTTTGCTCTTATTACTTACAATAAGTTATATGCTCCTTCTCAAAAGTAAAATTATGACACCTTTGAGAACTTTTGAACACACTACCAAAAGAATTGCTAGTGGAAATTTTGAAGAAGAAATATCCTATGAATTACAGCATAGTTCTCTTAGCACTTGCTATATAGAATTAGAACATATGAGAAAATCGCTTCTAGAATTTTCAGAAAATCTTCGTAAAAATGAATGCAATAGAAAAGAGCTAATTAATTATCTTACGCATGACTTGCGTACCCCTCTAGCTTCTATACGTGCGTTATGTGAGGGTATACTGGATGGCGTTGCTTCTACACCTGAAAAAAAAGAACGATACCTAAAAGGCATTTTGAAAAAAGCAAACGAAATGGAACGACTTGCCAATGATTTGTACCATCATGCCAATATTGAGTTAAATGGATTCTCAGTCAACAAAACAGAAGAGTATATTGACGAGGTTTTTTCAAAGATTTTTGAATCTTGTAGAATTGTCTTAGAATGCTTTGATGGCAGGTTCATCATTAACAATCAATTTCCTCCAATAATTTTCAATGTAGATGCCTTTCGTTTAGAGCAAGCAATCATTAATCTAGTAACCAATGCAATAAAATATTCCAAGCCTAACAGTGAAATTACGATACATGCTTATTACAAGGATCCTACATTTATTATCTCCATTAAGGATTCAGGGATGGGTATAAGTAAAGAAGATCTGCCATTTATATTTGATCCTTTTTTCAGAGGGGAAAAATCACGCTCAAGAAAATATGGTGGAACAGGTCTTGGACTCTCCATTGTGAAACACATCATAGAAATGCATGAGGGAGATGTAAAAGTTAGTAGTAAGCTAAATCATGGCACAACCTTTACGATTTACCTTCCGAAGATTTAAAAGTATTTACACTTCTGAGACTATATTATTATAGTCAAATGTATAGTCAAATGATTATTTACCAAATTATACTATGTTATTATACGTAAAATAAGCAGTAATTTAATAGTAGAGGGCTATACTTGTTATTAATTTAACATAAATACTTGACTTAGTAAGTAGGATGATTTAAAATAATATAAAACAAGACTAAATGATAATAAAAACCATGTTTTCAAAAGAAGTGATACGAAATAATATCAACATTGCAAGATAAAGACTATCATTGATTGCTGAAAACAGGTAAAACCACTATTCTTTAAAAATAAAGTGACAGGGAGGAAATGATATGTTAAAAGTTATTCAAGCACCATCCAAGTATATTCAAGGAGTTAATGCTTTAGTGTCTATAGGCAATTATGTAAAGGATTTAGGAGAAAAGCACTTTGTTATTGCAGATGATTTTATAATGAATTTAACAAAAGAAACTGTTGAAAACAGCTTTAAAGATAGTAGTATACAAGGAGTTTTTGAAACTTTTAATGGAGAATGCTCAAAAAATGAAATTAATAGGCTTTTAGATATTTTAAAGACCAAAGAGTGTTCAGCTGTTATAGGTATTGGTGGAGGAAAAGTGCTTGATACAGCGAAAGCTGCTGGCTATTATGGCAACATTCCTGTGGTTATTGTACCTACGATAGCATCAACCGATGCGCCAACTAGTGCTTTATCCGTCATTTATACCGATGAAGGGGTATTTGAAGAATATTTATTTCTTCCTAACAACCCTAATATGGTTATTGTGGATACAGCGATTATAGCAAATGCACCAATTAGGCTTTTAGTAGCTGGAATGGGAGATGCATTATCGACCTATTTTGAAGCTAAGGCATGTTATGATTCACAAGCCACAAGTATGGCAGGAGGAAAAACAACTTTAGCAGCGCTTACTTTAGCCAAGCTATGTTATGATACATTAATAAGCGAAGGGTACAAAGCAAAGCTTGCAGTTGAACAAAAGGTATCAACTGAAGCAGTTGAGAGAATCATTGAGGCGAATACATACTTAAGTGGCATAGGCTTTGAAAGCTGTGGACTTGCAGCAGCTCATGCTATTCATAATGGATTAACTGCTGTCAAAGATGTTCATCATTTGTATCACGGTGAAAAAGTGGCATTTGGAACACTAACACAGTTAGTCCTTCAGAACAGTCCTATGGAAGCGATTAATGAAGTACTAGAGTTCTGTACAAAGGTAGGATTACCTGTGACATTAGCGGAGATGGGAGTAAAGGAAGACATAGAAGACAAGTCTAGAGCCACAGCCAAAGCTGCTTGCCATCCAAATGAAACCATACATAATTTGCCATTTAAAGTAACAGAAGAAATGGTTTATTCAGCCATCATTACAGCTGATAGAATAGGTATGGAGTACTTGAAGAAGAATAGTTAATAGTAGTTAAGAACTTCTATATAAACAATAAGTCATCTTAATCTGCAAATAGGAACAATGTAGATTAAGATGGCTTTTATTAGTGCTTCTTTAAGATATTTCTATTTTTCTAATCCACCATCTCTTTACTCAATTTTAACTATTTATCTTTACTGTTACCCTTTTTGGGTTATTACATCTAGTATAAACATCTTTAGTATCATTGACTAATTTCCTCTTATAAGATATAGCCATCTCCTAGAATTGATGTTAATATAGTTATAGAAAAGTCATGCCAAACTTTAATATATTAACTATCCTAAAATTATTATGAAATACAATAATAGATGTCTTGATAGCAAAGATCTTTCAGTCAATATGCTCACCATCCAGCGGAACTTTTTATACGATAGTTCGTCTAAAAGGTATAGACTTATCAAGTACATAAGTCATACTGGTTATGAAAGAAAGGGGCTAAGGGAATATGAAAAGAAAGATATGGAGTATCATTTTAATCATTGCAACCACTGCTGTTATTATTGGGGGAAGTTCTGTCTATAATAACATTCAAGCAAGGGCGGAGATTTATAGAAATGGTTATGCTTTATTACCTCAAAAACAGGATGCGACAGGTATTGATACTAAGACTGGATTTCTACTCAGTTCAAAGGAAAAGGATATAACCATAGAACAGATTCAATCTGAATTAAGGATTCAACCAGAAATATCATTTAAGGTAGAAGAAGATGAGAAAGGTTTTCTAATCACATTAGATAAAGAGTTGGAGAAGAACTATCTGGTTACATTGACATTTAGGGAGGCATCATGGACATTCCAAACCATGTCAGAGTTCAAGGTTATGGGCACACTGCCTAGAAATGAGACTACAGAAGTGCCTGTTAATACAGGAATAGAAATATATTTTAGCCATGATGGCGCAAGGCTCAAAGATTACTTTGATATACAGCCCAAGGCAGAGGGGCGTTTTGAAACACATGGTAATGTTGTTGTCTTTGTTCCAAAAGCATTAAAAGAAAAGACCATCTATACCATTACCTTAAAAGAAGGACTTACCTTAAAGGATTCAGAGCAAACACTTAAGGAGCCGTATACCTTCTCATTTGAAACGGCAGTTAAGGATGAAAGGATAGATAAAGAGCCTAATGGCTATTTTAATTTTAGTAACAGTATCAATGAATTTGGAACAGAGGAAGTTCCTAAGATACCTATGAATTATAGAATTTACAAGGAAACAGGAGAAGATACAATAAAAGCAGGTATCTATGCTTATCCATCAGCGGATGCCTTTATAGAAGCATTAGACAATTACAGAGACGTACCAATTTGGAGCTATTATGGTTTAGAAGATAGCAAGATATCTACCGAGACATTATCAAAGGTGATAACCTTTGAACAACCCATTGATTTAACCAAAGGAAGAGAGCAATTCCTAAATATTCCTGAAAGCTTACCCGCTGGCTATTATATAGTAGACTGTACATGGGATGATAACCATTTTCAGACCATGATGCAGGTGACAGATATTAGTTTTTATTATATGAATACAGCCAATCAAAGTCTAGTGTGGCTCAATGATTTGAAAACAGGTAAAACCTTAAGCGATGCTAAAGTAACAGATATAGAACTAGGAACATCCTATAAGACCAATACTCAAGGTGTTGCTGAGATCAAGCATGGAAAAGATAAAAGAGATTATATAGGTGTCTATAAGATTGAAGCTGACACTAGAAGTGCGGTCTTGATAGCTTATGGTCACACTGATATGAGAGGATATGAGCAAAGCAATAGATATTGGAGATATCTCCAGACAGACAGAGTTTTATATCAACCAGATGATACCATTGAGCTATGGGGATTTCTAAAAAACCGCTATGATAAAGAAACAATAGATGAGATTACGGTAGAATTAGCTCAGGGAGGATGGTATTATTGGGACTATCTTCCCTACTATGGACAGGAAATGCCATATGTCACAGAGACATTAAAGGTTGACAATGGATTCTATGATGGGAAACTACAGCTTCCAAACCTTGAGGAAGGGAATTACCAAATCAATATTAAGGTAAAAGATAAGATCATATCTAGTAGTACAATTCAAGTGGAAAACTATGTTAAACCAGCCTATCAATTAGAAATATCAAAGGATAAAGAAGCTGTGATGATAGGTGATACTGCTCAGTTTCAGATTGCAACCACATTTTTTGAAGGAACACCCGTAGCTAATTTAGATGTTCATTATTCTATTAGTGGTATGACTTATGATGATGAGACAGTAAAGACTGACTTGAAAGGAAATAGCAGTGTTTCTTACACACCAAAATATGATTCAAACTATCAGGGTATCGTACAGACGTATTTCAGTGCTTATGCAAGTCTTCCTGAGTCTGGTCAAATTCATGGTAATCAGTCAATTCGGGTTTTTGTTAATGATATTCATGTGGACTTAGATGCGAAGCTAAAGGACAACACAGGTGAGTTATCCGTTCTTGTGCATGATATTGTATTAGATAGACTCAATAATGCGACAGCAGAGGATGAACAAGATTTTCTAGGTCAGCCTTCTGAAGGAAGACCATTCACAGGAACCATTTATAAAAATGTATGGAACAAAAAAGAAGTAGGCGAATATTACGATTACATCAATAAAGTAGTTAGGAAAGAATATGAATATTATAAGGAAACAACTCAATTACAATCTGTAAATTTTACTACCGATAAGGAAGGAAAAGCGAAAGTAAACATACCATTTCCTAAGGAACCTCATTGTTATTATACAGCAGAACTATCAACGACTGATAAACTTGGTCGAATGATGAAGTTTGAACTGTTATTTGGTGAGCGATGGACCTTAATTCAGCCTGAAAGATATGATTCTTATCAGCTTCATTCAGAGAAAGAAGAGTTTGATATCAATGATACAATAGAAGTAAGCTTTGTTAATTATGATAAGCCTTTAGAAGAGGGCAATTACCTATATGTGGCAGCTCAGAATGGAATCAGATCCTATGATGTAACCCATGCTTCAACCTATAGCAGGACATTTGATACAGCAAGTATACCGAACATAGAACTTAGAGGAGTTTGTTTTAATGGCAAAACCTATATAGAATCTGAAGCTTTCAACGCTAGAATTAATCTAGAAGAAAGCAAAATTAATTTTACAGTGGAGACAGATAAGACGGAGTATAAGCCCGGTGAAGTATGTACCGTTAAGCTTAAGGCTGTGATGGATTCATCTGAGGGTTCAGTACCTGTTCCTGATGTTTTTGTTAATATGAGCATGGTAGATGAAGCTATGTTTCAATTGAGAGACCAGACAGTGGATACCCTAAGTGCGCTTTATGAATGGGTACCAGATGGTATTTATTCAACCTATGGATCGCATTGTAATCAAGGGCATCATTGGATAAGATCACTATATAATGATTCTATTTCTAGAACTAAAGATGATGCAATGCTATTTGATGAGGCTGTATCAGAAGAACCTTCAGATGCTGGAATTAACATTCGGTCAGACTTTAAAGACACGGCACTTTTTCAATCTATGCGTCTTAATGATAATGGAGAAGGTACACTTACCTTTAAGCTTCCTGATAATGTAACTGCATGGCGTATGACATTTGCAGGCATATCACAATCCCTAAAAGCGGGCACAACGATTGAAGAATTGAGAGTGACACTACCATTTTTTATTAACACGTCCTTAACTTCAACTTACTTAGAAGGAGATAAACCGTATATAGGTGTAACTGCTTATGGTAATGCGTTAAAAGAAAACGAAACTATTGATTATGAAGTCAGATGTGACAAGATCGGTTATGTAACATCCATGGAAGGTGAAGCTTATGAACGCATAAATATTCCTCTATGGGAATTAGAAGAAGGGATTTATCCAATTATTATTAAGGCATTGACACAATCTGGCTATGGTGATGGTTTAGAGCAGACGATACAAGTGGTAAAGACCTATCATCAAATAGAAACTGCTGATTACTATGAGCTTACACCAGAGGTTGAGATAAAAGCAAATCAGCAGGGAATGACTACGCTAACCTTTGTAGATAAGGGAAGAGGACAATTTATACCACAGCTGTATGCTCTATCTTATCAGGGGGGTAAACGAATCGATCAGAAGTATATAGCCTATAGTGCATCAGAACTTCTAAAAAAATACTTTGGTTCAGAACTGTCCTTAACTAAAGAAGAAGTTAATCTTTCTAATTATCAAACCCAGGATGGCGGTTATGCAATATTGCCTTACGCCCAGAGTGATATTGAAACAACTGTAAAGCTCCTGCCTATTATTAAGGAAAACATTAATACACAAAAGTTAAAACACTATTTATATAATGTATTGAAGGATAAAAATATCAGACATCAAGCAGCAGCAGCTTATGGTCTGACTATCTTAGAGGAGCCAATATTATTAGAGCTCACTAAGTTAAGCAAAATAACTAATTTAAATTTAGAAGACCACTTATATTTAGCTCTTGCCTATGCTCAGATAGGTGCAGATTATGAAGCTGGAAAGCTTTATGAAGAAAAAATACAACCGTATGTAGAAACTTATCAAAACACAGCTAGAGTAAAATATGGGCAGAATGAAGACGGTTACTTAGGCTATACAGGTCTTGCAATGCTACTTGCTTCTAAACTAGAGTTAGATGAAAAAGACAAGTTTTATGATTATGTCACGAATACTCATTCTAAAGAAGTCCTTGTTAGTATAGAAAAATTAACATATATTATGGACGAAATAGAAAAGAGAACAGATGAATCATTAACTATCATCTATAGTTACGACGGAAAAACGTATGAGAAAAAAATTGAAAGAGGCTGGCCTGTCTCTATAAGAGTCCCTTCCAGTAAACTCAATGAATTTAAGATTAAAGAAGTTGAGGGTGAAGCTGCTGTTGTTGCCATTGATTCAAAGCCATTGGATACTGCCTATACTAACGATGATGATTTGCAGGTCAATAGAACATTTTATAACTATTCGACAACCCAAGAAACTAAGACTTTTGACCAATCAGATATTGTAAAGGTGGTATTGAGTTGGAAGGTTTCTAGTGAAGCCATTGACAGATCTTATTCAATAACGGACTATGTTCCATCAGGTCTCAAACCTATTGAGAATACTTGGCAGATGGGATTAGAGAATAGCGGAGGTTATTGTTATAGAGACATTGAAGGACAGAAGGTAAGCTTTTATATTAGTAGGGATTTTAGTCATGATAAGCCTTTATACTATTATGCCAGAGTGGTAACCCCTGGGACGTATAAGGCGGAAGGTACTATAATTCAAGGAAATAAAGTAAAGGAAAGTATGTTTATTGGAGACGATGATAATATAACAATTCAATAATATCTAATTGAAAAGAACTGTTTGAAGAAACAGTTCTTTTCAGCAATGAAAAACGTTAGCCTGAATAATTAAGGGAGAGTTTAAGATGTGGGAAGAGTATTTCAATCATTTTATTTTTGGTCCAATGATTAAAGGAAGTACTGTGATTATAGTAACACTGATTGTGCTGGTTATAGGAAAGGCTGCCATCAGAAAATACTTTAATATAGTCGCTCAATTCAGAAAAAATATTAACAAAATAACAACCGTAAAAAAGGTTCTCTTAAATATTTATAAAATTATAGTACTATTTGTATCCATAACCATTTTTCTTAACTATGTATTAGGTGTAGATACATCCTCTATTTTAACTGTTGCTGGTGTTAGTGGTGTGGCTGTAGGCTTTGCTAGTCAGAATATTATCAAAGATATGCTTTCAGGTATTCTACTTCTAATGGAAGAAAATCTTACAATTGGAGATAATATTTCTGTAAATGGTTATAAAGGAGTTGTTGAAGATATCAATATGCGTTCTATCTCAATAAGAGATGAACAGGGTGTATTGCATATCATCCCCAATAATGTAATAAGAGATTTTTCCAATTACTCAAGAAAATAGCAAGAGGTGTTTTGGGTATATAGACTAATCATGAGAATATAATTTTTTAAACTGACCGGGTGTCAGTCCTTCCATTTTTTTAAATAGAGCACCGAAATAACTAGCGTTTTCAAACCCAACCTGACGGCTTATTTTTCCAATAGATAAATATGGATTCTGAAGTATAAATTCCTTGCTTTTATTTATACGTACTTGGTGAATATACTCAAAGGGTCTTTTTTGAAGGAGTTTATTGAATAATTGACAAAGATACTGGGGTGTTACCTCAATCAATTCAGCTAGTGCATCTATGGTTAATAGCTTTTCATAGTTCGAATCAATGTAGTCAATGACAGGCTGTAATTTATTGTGTTGATTGAAAATAGAAGCTTGGTCAATACGCATGGTGTTTTTTACAATATCCACGAGAAACTGAAATAAAAAGGCTGAGGTCTCTACGTTGGTATAGATATCATTAGAAGTGCTTAAATTAAAGCATTGAACCAGCTTTTCTTCTAGTAAATGGCTATGTTTAATGGTATAAACACCAGTTTTATGTATACCAATCTGATGGAGTAAGGAATGTAGGCTATAGCCATTAAATCCAATCCAATGGGTTATCCAGGGTTTTTTAACCGCCCAATATTTATGGAAAACATCAGGATAGATAAAAATTCCTTTTCCTGGCTGAATCGTATATTCTTTATGATCATAGTAAAACAGACCTTCTCCTGAGATGCATTGTATCCATTGGTAAGCAGGGTAGCCATTGGGACGGGTGAGCTCAGTTTCTTCAAAATAGATACCACTGTTAATAAGATATATGGGAAGTTTTAAATGTGATTTAGTTATAATTGGGAAATGTGTATTTTTCATAAAAATAACCTCTTATCTATAATAGTAATAAAATGCCAGATCTATATTCATATATTGATATAAATATTAAAATCTATCTATATAATAAGTTTTAATTCTATATTATAATATTAATATAATTATAGTCAAGGAGGTTTTGTCATGTCAAGAACAATGATACCCATCAATCACGATTGGAAATATAGTCCTGAATTCAAAGAGGCATTTATACTCAATACATTCGATGATAATCACTTTGAAGCAATTATGCTGCCTCATATGAATCAGGAAATTCCATATAACTATTTTGATGAAAAAATGTATCAATTTATTTCTTGTTATAGAAAGCATTTCAATTTAGATAGTACACACAAAGGGAAGAGGATTTTTGTTGATTTTGAAGGGGTGATGACCTATGCTAAGGTCTATTTGAATGGTCACTATCTGGGTGAACATAAAGGTGGTTACACACCCTTTAGTTTTGAGTTAACTGAACAGATTATCTATGATGGAGATAATACTTTAACCGTCATGGTAGATTCAACTGAAAGGGATGATATACCTCCGTTTGGTCATGTTATAGACTACTTGACCTATGGTGGTATTTATAGAGAAGTTAATCTTCGCGTTGTGGATGATATCTTTATAGAAAATGTCTTTGCTAAGCCAAAAGATATCCTGCAATTAGAAAAACAACTACAAGCTGAGGTTTTTATATCTAATTTATCCGAAAAAGAGCAAATCTACACGGTTCAATTAGAGATTGCTAATGGGGATGAGATTTTAGGTACCATAGAGAAAGATATAACTTTAAAAAACAAAAAAGAAACCTTTATACTAAGTATTAAGAACTTAAAAGATATAAAATTATGGGATATTAATGAGCCTAATCTATATCAGGTCAGTGTTCACTTGATACTCAATGGTCAAAAAACTGATACGTATAGTTTTAAAACTGGATTTAGAATGGCTGAATTTACTCCCAATGGTTTTTTATTGAATGGAAGAAAACTTAAGCTAAGAGGTCTCAATAGGCATCAGTCTTTCCCTTACGTAGGCTATGCAATGCCTAAAAGAGCTCAGGTAAAAGATGCAGATATCTTAAAAGATGAGTTACATCTTAATATGGTTAGAACCTCCCATTACCCACAGTCTAAACATTTCTTAAACCGATGTGATGAAATAGGCTTACTAGTTTTTGAAGAGTTGCCGGGCTGGCAGCATATTGGAGATAAGAGCTGGCAGCAAATCGCATGCCAAAATGTTATAGAAATGATTCAAAGAGATTTTAATCATCCATCTATTGTTTTGTGGGGTGTTCGCATTAATGAGTCGGAAGATAATCATGATTTTTATACAGATACAAATAGGATTGCCCATGAGATGGATGAAACAAGACAGACGGGCGGGGTCAGATTTATTAATGATAGTGAATTGCTAGAGGATGTCTATACCGTCAATGATTTTGCTTATGGGGAGAAAGGTGAAACAAGAGTTTTAAGACCTCAGCAAGAAGTTACAGGCTTAAAACAAAACGTTCCATATCTTAACACAGAATACAATGGGCATATGTATCCAACCAAGCGTTTTGATCAAGAAGAGCGTTTGAACGAGCATGCACTTAGACATTCTAATGTACTCAGTCATTCTGCTTTAGATCCACATAAATGCGGTGCTATTGGTTGGTGTGCTTTTGATTATAATACCCATTACCAATTTGGTTCTGGAGATAGAATTTGTTATCATGGCGTTATGGATATGTTTAGAATACCAAAGTTTGCTGCCTACGCATATAGCAGTCAGGTAGCCCCTGAAGTAGACCTTATATTAGAGCCAGTGACGATTTATTCCAGAGGTGAACGTGCCATTGCTGGTATTGCACCTTTAACCATCTTTACTAATTGCGATTCCATTCAGTTATATGATGACCAAAAGCTATTAGGTGAATACTATCCATCCTATGAAAATTATGCTGGTCTTGAATATCCGCCTATTATAATAGAAAAGCTAGTTGGTACTTGGGGAATGGATTGGAATGATTTGAAGATAGTTGGACTTATAAAGGGTCAAGAAGTCATCACCAAGAATTACATCAAAAATCCTATATTCACTCAATTAAGTGTTGAGGTGGATGATTTTGAATTAAATGCTGGAGAAATGGATGTTACAAGAATTGTAATTAAGGCTGTGGATCAGATAGGTCATATGATTCCTTTTATAGATGAGATAGTTACTGTAGACATAGAAGGACCTGCAAAGTTGATAGGATCGTCAACCTTTCCATTAATTGGAGGATGTAGAGGTGTATGGATTAAAACAACGGGTGAGCAGGGAATGATAAAATTAGTTATTAGGAGTAGTAGGGTAGATTCTGTTGTGGTTGAAGTGGTAGTAAAATAGTATTATGTTCAAGTGTTATAAAATGAGAAAAATATATACTTGATCTATAAGAAATGTTTTAAATATTGTGAGAGACGGTCAAAATTTTAGCTTGTTGGTAAACGGTCAAGGGTGAATAGTATTTAGGAGTTCTGTTACAAATACTATTCACCTTTTCTGTATTAGTGGTTATAGACTATTTAATACAACTAGGAATTATGAAAGGTTATTAATTAATGTTTACTTTTGTATTCAATGCTCAATACTTATAGTATTAAATAGTTCACTACATTTATTGTATTTGTATATCTTTAGGATTTAGTCTATAAATCATATCTTTACGTTCTACTACAATTTTGATTTTGTCAGCAGTTTCTTTATCATTTTTTATTTTGAGTAGTAATTCTTTGGTAGGATTAATGGCTATAGGATGAGCAACTGATTTTAGCATTGAAAAGTCGCCGGTTGTATCGCCGTATGCATAGGATTGAGATAATTGGATAGAATAGTGTTTTACAAATTCATTCAGGGCTTTTTTCTTATTTATGCTGTTCCACATAGGGGTAATATCTCCGGTATAGGTAGATTTGTCATTAATTTTGTAGGTTGTTCCAACATAATCATGAAAACCGTATTTGGCTGCCATTTCTCCTATTAATTCAGAAGGAGAACCGGAAATTGCAATGACTTTGTGACCTTGTTCCATGTGATATTTTATTCTGTTCCTTGTATAGGTATAGACTCTATCTCCTTTTTGTTCAATAACTTTCTTGGCAATGAACTGTATGTGAGTACTGTGGAGTCCTTTGATGGCATCTGTATATATTTCTGCCATTTTTAAAAGATAGTCATCGTAGTTACCAATTCTTCTATCCCATTTAAGATATTTTTCTTGAACTTCATTATACCACCTATGTTTATCTATTATCTCAGATTTAATGAGCTTTTTAAAAATCTCTGTAATAAGACCTTCTCTATAGAGCGTTCCATCAATATCAAAAAATGCTCCAATAACTTTCATGAAACACACCTCCCAAAAAAAATGGACCAGTTTCAAAAATGGATATTATGACATATTCTACACTATAGAAGAGAAAGGTGCAATAGAAAAAAATAGTAACAACTTACCTTGCGATCTTTGATAAGAATGGTTACAATAAACTTATAAAGAAGAGAAGCTGAGAGTTTGAATAAATTCTGCTTACTCGTCTTTGTAAAAAGAGAAAATCATCATCTTAATAGCTTTGTCAAAGTTGTATCCTAAGTTCAAAGCATTAGATGTTTGAAAACTCTAAGACAGGTCTATTCTTTATGTTCTAATGAATTAACATTCAATAGACCGTCGTAGTTAGGTTTAGAATAGAATATATTAAAGGAGAATGACGACTATGAGTGACGAACACAATATCAATAGTGAAGAGGAACTTGAGAATCATCACGATCACCACCACCATGATCATGATCATCACCATGATGAAGAGGAGCAAACTATTATTTTGTCATTAGACGACAACACTGAACTAGAGTGTCATGTTTTGGGTATCTTTGATTGTGACAATCAGAAGTATATGGCGTTGCTTCCTTTTGGTGAAGAAGATGTGTTTATTTATCGTTATCAAGAAGGTGAAGATGGTGGACCTATCTTAGATCTAATTGAAAATGATGATGAGTATGATAAAGTAGGTCAGACCTTCTATGATATACTTGAGGAAAAGGAAGAGGATACCAACCAAGATTAAGTTTAAATAGATAAAAGAGAGCATAATGCTCTCTTCTATTTACAATTTTGAAAAATTGATGATGAATAACCAAAGATAATAAGGAGGAAAAGTATGGTAACTGAAAGTAAAATTAAAGTAAGATATGTAGAGACAGACCAAATGGGAATTGCACACCATTCTAATTATTACGCATGGTTTGAAATTGGTCGGTGTAATTATATGGCAACATGTGGTATTACGTACAAATCTATTGAGGAACAAGGTATATTATTGCCTTTGATTGAGAGCAGCTGTCGTTATATTCATAGAGCTGAATTTGAGGATGTATTAATTATTAAGACTATGTTAAAGGAGCTCAATGGAGTTAAAGCTATTTTTAATTATGAGGTCATAAGAGAAGTGGATCAGAAGCTCATAGCAAAAGGGAGTACCAGTCATGCCTTTATTAATCGAGATTTTAAATTAGTTAATATCAAGAAAAAATGTAAGAAGATTTGGGAAGTGTTCTTAAATAACTATCAGGATTAAACAAATTTAGACTAATGTAATAGAGATAGATTGAAAAAACAAAAGAAACGACAGCTGTTATAGGTAATAATTTATGAGTTATATAATATAAGTCATTCAGCAGCCGTTTCATCATTCTATCCAATTAGATGTTTTTTGTTTTTAGATATTGAATACTTTTTCTAATGCTGTCTAAGGGATTACCTTCACAGGTATCTTTTTCTACTACTAAATAACGAATACCAATTTTATGACATGTATCTAATATTGAATCCCAGTTTAAATTGCCTGAACCAACATCAGCAAAGGTAGGCTGATCCTCTACAATTGCCATATCTTTTAAGTGAACGATATCTATATGACCACCTAATTTATTAAGCCAATCTATAGGGTTACCACCGCCTGCTTGTACCCAATAGGTATCTAACTCAAATTTTACATTCTCAAAATTATCTAGCAAAAGATTTATACCGGTTTGACCATTATATTTTTCAAACTCAAACCTATGATTATGATAGAAAAGTTGTAAACCATGTGTATTGAGTTTGCGGCTTATATCATTACATATTTTAATAAATTCTGTATATCCACTCTCATTTCTGTAGGATTGCGGCATAGCACCGATACCAACATTGGTACAATTCCATAGCTTATGATACTCGATAATCCAATCAATATCTTCTTCTAGGTTCTCAAGGCTGGTATGTGTTGAGCAAATATCAAGATTATAGTCTTGGCAGGCTTTTAGATATATGTGTACAAGTTCCTTAGTAATTTTGCCAACTCCTGCAATTTCTACAGCTTCAAACCCCATGGATTTTACTTCTTTTAATACATTTCTTATCTCTTCTTCTGAACGATTTTCCAATAGCTCTCTTAACGAGTAAAGCTGAGCTCCTAAAATGGGTTTTGTCATTTGTCTCACTCCTTAAAAATTATAAATTAAGTCTTAAAAACTGCTATTAATTAGGTTTGTTGATTAATTTATTTCAACCTATATAGTACACTTTCAGTATAGCATATCTTATCTAAATTACCTATATAATTATCTTTTTTTAGTTCCCTAGTTTTTTATTCTAATTACCGTCATACTTTAAATAATTGAATTATGATAATATACTTCCATTTTTTTCTATATAAATAAGTAACAAAAAAAACCTTAATTTGTTTTTATGTTGAAAAACCTATTAATTAGGAATATAATGGAAATATACTTTTTTCCACTAAATTTCGACACTCTATTCTGCTACATTATTTTTTCTCGGGGGGATAGTATGTTTCAATTAATAAGAAAGACAAAATGGCAGTATATATTTTATTTATTATTAACCTTAAGCTGTGTTTTTATCTGCGGTTACACCTATAACATCAATGAAAATCCAACACTCATAATTAGCAAATCATACGGAGAGACCTTAGTTAAACATATAGAAAATAATTCAAACAATGATAATAAGAATGTTACAGATTTCAGTAATCAAAATGTATCCTTTTATCAAAAATATAAGACCATTATTATAGGACTTTCTATTGTTTATGCTTTATTGTTATTAAGTATTTTGCTATTGCTAATTAATATTAAAAAAAGAAAAAAGATAGAGATTAGCTTTATTAAGGCAAATAAGGAACTTATAGAAACTTATACTAAGTTAGAAAGTGCTCAGTATGATTTGAGTATGCATTATCATGAATTACAAAAAAGCAAAGAGAGATACAGAATTATCTTTGAAGCAACCAATGAGGTTTTATGGGATTACGACATTATATCTAAAGACATGTATTTTTCCGATAAATGGTATGATATATTTGAAATCAATCAAGAGAACAAGTATAACTTTCGTGCTTATTTAAAACTAATACATAAGGAGGATAGAGCATTCATTATTAGTTTTATGAAAAATTTGAAGCATATCAATAAAAATACTTTTGATTTTGAGTTTAGAATCCAAAAAAAGGAGGGAGATTTTTCGTGGATTTATGCAAAAGGTGTTATCATTCGAGATAAAAATGATAATATCATATCTATGGCAGGATCTTTTTCAAACATTCATGAAAAGAAAAGACAGCAGGAAAAGATTGAAATGCTGGCTTACTACGATACCTTAACTGGTCTGCCTAATCGATTCCACTTAATAGAACAATTAAATCAGACACTTAACAGTTATAGACATAAACAACACGGTATTAGCGGCGCAGTATTATTGATAGATTTAGATAACTTTAAAGTGATTAATGATACATTTGGTCATGGCGTAGGAGATCTCATTCTCAGTGAGTTAGGTGAAAGATTAAAAGCGGCAGTTGATGATAAAGTGTTTATTGCAAGACTTAGTGGTGATGAGTTTGTCGTATTGATACGGCATACATATAGTAAAGATAAGATCAATAATTATATTGAAAAGATTCAAGCAATTTTTCACAAGCCTGTCGATATAGCTATGAATGTTTTTGATTTAACGACTAGTATAGGTATTTCTCTCTTTCCTAGCAATGGCGCAACGGTGGATGATATATTAAAAAATGCAGATTTAGCTATGAATAGAGCAAAGGAAATGGGAAGAAACTGCTATGTGTTCTATAATAAGTCCATGAATAACGATATCTATGATAAATTGGTGATTCAAAATCAGCTAAGAAAAGCACTGAAGAACAATGAGTTTAAGCTTTACTATCAGCCTCAAATTGATATTAAAACGAACAAGATTTATGGTTTGGAGGCTCTAATAAGGTGGAACAGTCCTGAATTTGGTTTTGTTTCTCCTGGAAAGTTTATAAAAATTGCGGAGGAAATGGGTATTATTGATAAAATTGGAGAGTGGGTTTTGGTTAATGCGTGTCGATTTGCAAAACAAATGAATGAGAAGTATGAGGCTCCAATAATTATATCTATCAATATTTCAGCTCTACAACTTATGAAAATTGATTTTGTTAATCAAGTTAAACGCATTATACAAGAAGCTAATATTGAACCTAGTTTAGTCGGACTTGAAATAACCGAAACCGCACTTATGAAATCCTTTGATGTCAATGCAAAAAAGTTAAAGCAATTAAAGCATATGGGGATAGATATTAGTCTTGATGACTTTGGTACAGGTTATTCATCCCTTAATTATTTAACACAGCTACCCATTAATAAGCTGAAGATAGATAAATCTTTTATTGATACATTGGTTCATGGTGATAACAGCACAAATCTAACAGAAAACATTATTATTATCGCACATAAAATTGGTCTAAAGGTTGTTGCAGAAGGTGTTGAGAAAAAAGAACAGTTAGATATTCTGACTAGTTACAATTGTAATTATGTACAAGGCTATTACATCAGTAAACCATTGTCTGAGGCACATTTGATTGAATATATGGGTAGCATTAATAAATTCTAGGAGGAGAAAACTATGTTAAAAAATGCAAAAATTATTACACAGATGATAGTTGTATTTACAGTATTAATTGTTGTTAATCTCTTGATTTTTATTTTTTTGTTAAACAAATTAATACATATACAATCTAAAACAGAAGACTTATATAATCATCCTTTTACCGTAAGTAATACTGTAAAAGAAATCAAGATCCAAGTAACAACTATAAACAAGCGAATGATGGATATATTATTCTTAAACGAACAAGATAAAATAGAAGAAGAAATTAATACTATTAATACAATGATAGATGAAGAGATATCTAATCGATTTCATTTGGTTAGAGAAAGATATCTAGGAAATATGGAGGATGTTGATGAGGTTATAACTTCTATTAAAGAATGGGAAAGCAAGAAGGATAATTTCTTTGATTTAATACGTTCTAATCAAATCGAAAAAGCAAGAGAATTGTACAATGGTAATACTATTAAACCAATTCTTGACTTAGTTAATAAATTGGATGATTTTGCATCCAGTAAAGCGGTTTCATTATTTGAATCATCTCAGACTGAAGCAAAGGATGCTATAAGAATATCTGTTATTGTCATTATAGCAGCTATGACAGTTTTAACTATATTAGGAATTACGGTTATTATATCCATGAGAAGAGGTTTAAATCAAATTATACAAAAGGTTAAAAATCTATCTCAAGGGGAAGGTGATTTAACTAGCAGAGTAGATATTGTTTCCAATAATGAGATGGGATTGTTAGCCAAGTATTTTAATACGTTTATTGAGCATATTCAAGGGCTGATCATCGATGTTAAAGATAACGTTAATGTTATGGCATCCTCTACGAGTGATATTGAAAGTGTTATTAAAGAAAACAATAAGGGATTAGTAGAATTAGCATCTTCAATTGTTACGATATCAGAAAGCAGCCAAAACAATGCAAGCATTTCCCAAGAATCCAATGCAAGTATAGAAGAAATATCATCTAATTCAGAAGTCATTGCTGAGGAATCAGAGGAGGCTTATACCAATATCAATGAAGTTCTTAACTCTGCGAATGTTGGGGAAAAAGCCATTATTGAAGTTGTCCAGTCAAACAATAGTGTTAAAGAATCCTCGAAAGAGCTTCAGGGTATTATACAAGGATTAAAGCATTCATCCGATAGAGTAGAGGAAATACTTGATATAATTACCAATATATCTGAGCAGACTAATTTATTAGCTCTGAATGCAGCCATAGAAGCAGCCAGAGCTGGAGAACAGGGTAAAGGCTTTGCTGTTGTTTCAGATGATATCAGGAAACTTGCAAAGGAAAGCAAAGAATCTTCTAATAAGATAGGTGTATTATTAAAAGAAATTAAAGATGGAGCCGAGAAAGCAAATCATTCTATTTTGCAAAGTGAAGAGCTTTCGATCAATAGTGTTAAAAAAGCAACGCATGCAAATGAGCAATTTACTACTATACTTAGTTTAATTCAAGAAGTGACAGATAAAATTAAGAAGATAACACAATCCTCCAAACATCAATCTACTATCACAAAAGATATGTCAAAAGTGATGGAAGAGCTTGCGGTTGATGCGCAGAGTAATGCTGGCTCTGTACAAGAGATAAATGCTACCATTCAACAACAAGGCAGTTCCTTTGAAGTACTTGAAAGTAATGTAACCAATCTAAAGGAAATTGCTGATACTTTAAAGAGCAAATCAGATAAATTTACCGTCTAAAACAAAAATTCAGCTTGCTGAGATCCTCATCTATAACTAGAGGGTCTTTTTGTTTACTAGTAGTTAAATTATGACTGTCTTTCAACCTATCTAGTATGTTACAATAAACTTTATAGGCTGGGTTACAGATAGGAGTAAAACTATGCAGGAAGTAAAATGGACGGATGAGCAAAAAAAAGCAATAGTAACTAGAAATAGAAATTTACTGGTATCAGCAGCAGCAGGGTCAGGAAAAACAGCTGTACTTGTTGAAAGAATTATTGAAATGATAACCAATGCAGATAACCCAGTGGATATTGATACGGTTTTGGTTGTTACCTTTACCAATGCAGCTGCATCAGAAATGAGGGAACGTATAGGAGATGCTATAGAAAAAAAACTGGAAGAACAACCTGAAAATAGATTTTTACATAAACAGTTAACTTTGCTCCCTAATTCTAATATCATGACCATTCATGCCTTTTGTCTCATGGTTATAAAAAATCATTTTCATGATATACAACTTGATCCATCTTTTAGAGTAGCTGAAGAATCTGAATTAACCTTGCTAAAGGGAGACATTTTAAAAGAGCTGTTAGAAGAAGCATATGCGAAGGAACACAATGATAGTTTTTTAGCTCTTGTGGAGAGTTATACTTCTGGCAAGTCAGATGAACAGCTAGAAGCTTTAATTTTAAGTATTCATCGTTTTGCTGTCAGCTATCCCTTTCCACAAGAATGGCTAGACAAACAATCCCAAGCTCTTAATTTAACAGAACAGACAGAGATGGATCATACATTATGGGCAGAAATAGTAGTGAATCATATACGTGATATACTACCTATTTATAAGCAAATGTTACATGAAGCTATCGGTTATTGTGAAGAGGATCATGGACCGAAACACTATGAAGAAAGCATTCAATCTGATCTAAAATGGTTGTCCAAATGTTCTCAGCACCAATCTTTTGAAGCTTTATCAGAAGCTTTTAGAACGGTATCCTTTGCAAAGTTAGGAGGAAAAGGCAAAGAGGTTGAAGCAGCGTTAAAAGAAAAAGTAAAAGGTATACGAGATGAAGTAAAAAAAGGTATACGTAAGCTGTCAGAGACTTATTTCTTTAAATCCACTGAATCCATGAAGAAGGATATTATGTGTACTGCCTCTATAATACAAACACTTGTCGAACTGGTCAAAGATTTTATGATAAAATACCAAGAGGCAAAAACAGAAAAAAATATGATAGACTTTAATGATATAGAACATTATGCATTACAAATCCTTATTACCAGAGATGAAAGGAGTTCTCTCATTCCTACTCAGGCAGCTCTAGAATATCAGAACAAATTTGAAGAAGTATTAATTGATGAGTATCAGGATAGTAACCTAATACAAGAATACATCCTTACATATGTATCTAAAAATAAGCATTCTGTATGCAGACCTAATCAATTCATGGTGGGGGATGTGAAGCAGAGTATCTATAAGTTTAGACTGGCAAAACCAGAGCTTTTTATGAATAAATATAACAGTTATACCATAGAGGATAGTTCTTATCAGAAAATACTCTTACATAAAAATTTTCGTAGCCGTAAAGAGATTTTAGAGGGAGTTAATTTTATATTTAGGCAGTTAATGAGTGAACAGGTGGGGGATGTAATTTATGATGATGCTTGTGCTCTCAATCTAGGTGCTAATTATGAGCCTGATGAAAGTGCCTATGGAGAAACTAAGCTAGTTTTAGTGGATAAGGATAAAGATATTTCTGAGGAATTAGATGTATCATCTAAGCAACTGGAAGCCATGTGGGTTGCTAGAAAAATACATAAGATGGTACAGAGTCATACGCCTACTTTGATTTATGATAAGAATGAAAAGAAATATAGACCTATGATGTATAAGGATATTGTTGTATTGCTAAGAACGACTACAAAATGGGCAGAGGTATTTATTGAGGAATTAGCCAAGAAAGGTATACCTGCATATACAGATGTAAAAAGTGGATACTTTGATACTGTAGAAGTTAAAACTATCATTCATTTACTTAAGATTATTGATAATCCTAGACAAGATATCGCGTTATTAACTGTACTAAAATCTCCTATAGTTGATTTAAATGCTGAGGAACTGGTTCAAATCAAGAGCACTTTTAAAGAGAGTGAATTTTATGATGCTTATTTATGCTATTTAGAAGGTGATTTAGAGGATTCTTTATGGAATAAGCTGAATGCCTTTAATGAAAAATTACTAAGATGGAGAGACAGAGCGGCTTATACACCATTGCATGATTTATTATGGCAGCTTTATGAGGAAACCAATTATTATCATTATGTTTCCGTGATGCCTGGAGGCATTAGACGTCAGGCAAATCTGGATTTACTAATTGATAAAGCGGTTCATTACGAAGCCAGCAGCTATAAAGGGTTGTTTAATTTTATTCGGTACATAGAAAAGATAAAAAAATACGCCATAGATTTCGGAGAAGCTGCAATATATGGAGAAAATGAGAACCTTGTCCGAGTGATGAGTATCCATAAAAGCAAGGGATTAGAATTTCCAGTTGTTTTTGTTGCTGGTCTAGGTAAATCCTTTAATTTTCAAGATTTAAATAGTAAAATTCTACTTCATCAGGATTATGGTTTCGGGGCTTCTTATGTAAATTATAAAATGCGTTATGAAACCAATACTTTACCTAAAGCGGTTATACGTCTTAAATCTAAAATTGAGCTTCTATCAGAAGAATTAAGAATACTGTACGTGGCATTAACACGAGCAAGAGAGAAATTATACTTGATTGGTTGTGTTGAAGAACTAGATAAAAAAATAGAAAACTGGTGCCAGCATATACATAGAAATACTCTTAGGCTGCCTTATACAACACTTATTGGTGGAACCACTTATCTGCATTGGATTGTTCCAGCTTTAGTTTTACAGGACAACCCATCCTTTTGGAAAATAGAGAAAGAATCTGGAAAGCAGCTGATAGATGCTGATGATAAGCTGTCTGATAAGCAGTTGAAAATAGGTGATAACTTACTCCATTGGGATATAGAAAAAAACTATTTCCATAAGGAAGCCATTCACAAGCTGCTTACCTACCAGTATCCAAAGCATGACATTGTTAGTAAGCCGGTTAAGGTAACGGTATCGGATTTAAAAAAATACCATAGTGACGAAGACACTGCTTTTCTTTTAAAAACAGTTAACCAATCCCCAAGATTTATAAGTGAAACAGTGGAATTATCACCTACTCAAAAAGGTACATTATATCATCAAATCATGCAGCACCTAGATTTTCAAAAATCCACGGATAGGAATACTTTTAATACCTTTTTGGAGACTTTAATTAAGCGTAGCATGATAACATCTAAAGAGTTACAAGCTATCGATCAGCAGTTGATATTTGCATTTCTAAAGACTTCCTTATTTCAAAGGATGAAAAAAGCTGATGCATGTGGTTTACTAAAAAAAGAGATTCCTTTTGTAATAGGTATTAAAGGTAAGGAGCTGTATGAGGAGCTTGTAGAGCATTTTGATGATTTAATTTTAGTGCAGGGTGTTATAGACTGTTATTTTGAAGAGGAAGGAGAGATTGTTTTAGTTGACTATAAGACTGATTTTGTTAAAGATGAAGAGATTTTAATCAAAAGATATAATAAGCAGATGCTGTTTTATAAGAGAGCTATAGAACAGATAACAGGAAAAAAAGTTAAAGAAAGAATCTTATATGCTCTAACGATGGGGCAAGAAATAAAACTATAAACCATCGTTTCTACTATAATCATGAACATAGTTGTGATATAATTTAATCGATTAACCCATTATAAACTTTTTGAAAGGATATGGTGATTCAACATGGCATTAACTCAACAGTTTGATAGTGAAGCATTTAAAGATAATTTTTATTATGAAGGTGAGGACTTAGGAGCAGTTTATGCTAAAGAAACGACCACTTTTAAGGTATGGGCACCTACAGCTAGTCAAGTTCAACTCGTTTTCTATGAAGATGGCGATAAAGGCAATAGGAAAGAAACCATAGCGATGATATCATCTGAAAATGGTGTATGGTCAACAAAAGCAGAAGGCGATCTACATGGACAGTTCTATAATTATGTAGTCCATACAGATGAAATAAGGGAAGCGGTTGATCCTTATGCTAAAGCAGTAGGCGTTAATGGAAAAAGAGCTATGGTAGTCGATTTAACTCAAACCAACCCAGACTCTTGGGAAAAGGATCAGAAGCCTTTATTCAAAAATTTTACAGATGCTGTTATTTATGAATGTCATATTAGAGATTTATCTACTCATGACAATTCAGGGATTATCAATAAAGGTAAATTCTTAGGATTAACAGAGACAGGAACCACCAATAAAGAAGGCTTAACGACTGGATTGGATCACCTAAAAGAAATGGGTATAACCCATTTACATTTACTACCATCCTTTGATTTTCAAAGCATTGATGAAACTAGATTAGATAGTAATCAATTTAATTGGGGTTATGATCCTCAAAACTATAATGTACCAGAAGGATCCTATTCAACCGATCCTTATTCAGGAACTAAAAGAATAGAAGAATTCAAACAAATGGTTAAAACTCTTCACGAACATGGTATTAGAGTGGTTATGGATGTGGTTTATAATCATACTAAACTTTCGGAAGATTCACATCTAAATAAGATTGTACCTAACTATTATTATCGTATGGTCAATGGTAGATTTTCTGACGGCTCAGGTTGTGGTAACGAGATAGCTTCAGAAAGACCTATGGTAAGAAAAATGATTGTAGATTCTGTGGTCTATTGGGCAACAGAATATCATATTGATGGTTTTAGATTTGACTTGATGGGATTGCATGATATTGTAACTATGAATGAGATAAGAGAAAAGCTCAATGCGGTTGATCCATCCATTCTAATCTATGGAGAAGGATGGACAGGAGGTAGTACACCATTAGATGAATCTGAGAGAGCGCTCATAAAGAATGCGCCTTATCTAAATGATATTGCGGTATTTAGTGATGATATGCGTGATGGTGTTAAGGGAGATGTTTTTATTGATAATGAGCCGGGGTTTGTCAATGGCTTACATAACATGGAAGAAACTATCAAGTTTGGAGTTGTTGGTTCAACCAAGCATCAGCAGATTGATTATTCAAAAGTTATTTATTCTAATGAAGCGTGGGCAAAAGCACCATCTCAAGCCGTTCAATATGTCTCTGCTCATGATAACTTAACCTTATGGGATAAACTAGAGGCATCCAGCCCTAAGACAAGTCAAGAAGAACTTATAAAAATGCATAAACTTAGCAATGCTATAGTTTTGACTTCCCAAGGGATACCATTTTTACACGCAGGAGTAGAAATGCTAAGAACAAAAGGCGGGAATGAGAACAGCTACAAATCACCAGATAGCATCAATCAGATGGATTGGGATTCAAAGACAGTCTATACTTCAGTGACAGATTATTACAAAGGTTTAATTGCCTTTAGAAAAGCACATCCTGCGCTTAGAATGACAACTGAGGAAGATATTCAAAAGAACTTAGTCTTTTTTAGTAAAGAAAAAGATACGCCTTTGCAGTTATCCTATGATAACTTTGTGGGCTACATCATTAATCATAATGCTAATGGAGATAGATTAGGAGCACTATGTATCCTATTCAATGCTAATAAAAAAGATAAGGAAATCTACATACCTAAAGGGAAATGGCAAGTTTATATCAATGATGCAGAGGCAGGAAATGATGTCATTGAAACTATAGAAGGCGGCAAGGTTTTAGTTAAAGGAAGAAGTGCGTTGATTTTAGGACGCGACGATGCAATACGTTTATCAATCTAATGTTCATTAGATGTATAAAACATATATCACTGCCCCATAATCTAATTGAAAGGGTGGTTGTTATGGAAATCAATGCTAAAGATTGCCAAGAGAAAGAAATAATGACTGAAAATGATAAGCTTAAATATGAGATTGCATTAGAATTAGGCTTACTTGACAGAGTAGAGAAATATGGCTGGAAGTCTTTAACTGCCAAGGAAACTGGAAGAATTGGCGGTTTAATGACTAAACGCAAAAGAAGCTCCAAACAATTTTCTGAAACTAAACAGAACAATCAAGTATCCAATGGGTAAACATAATAAGAGTGGCTGTCTAAAAAAGACAGCCATTTTTAAACTTAGTAAGATTAAACGCTCTAAACAATCGATTGACTAAATCTCTATTAATCATTATAATAATATAGCGATAAATATTAAGGATCTCAAGTGGGGGCAAGCTTAACTATGACAGCTTATTCTACCTTTGCACAGGTATACGATTACTTTATGAAGGATGTACCTTATGACCAATGGACAGACTATATTGTATCAATTATAAGACAGTATGGTGTGAAATCGAATCTTTTATTAGACTTGGGCTGTGGAACAGGCAGTATGACACAACGATTAGCAGCTAAAGGTTTTGACATGATAGGTATCGATCAATCACAGGATATGCTTAATTGCGCTTTAGATAAAGCAAAACAAAGAAATCTAGACATATTATATCTCAATCAAGATATGAGAAATTTTGAATTATATGGTACAGTAGGTGCGGTGGTCAGTGTTTGTGATAGTGTTAATTATATTATGGAAGAAAAAGAGCTATTAGAAGTGTTTAAGCTCGTGAATCTATATCTAGACCCACAAGGCTTATTTATTTTTGATATCAATACCGAATATAAATTTAAGCACATTTTAAAGCAGAATACTTTTGCTAATGTGCTCACAGACGGTGCATACATATGGGAAAACTGCTATTTTGAAGAACAGCAGATTAACGAATATACGCTTACAATGTTTATAAGAGAGCTTGAGCATTATAAGCGGTGTCAGGAAGTTCACTATCAGAAAGCCTATAGTAAAGAGCAGATGATAGATATCATAAAGCGATCTGGTCTAAACTATGTTGACAGCTTTGATGCCTTTACCTTTCAACAACCTACAGAAAAGAGTGAAAGGATATGTTTTATAGCACGGGAGAGACAGAAGGAGGTAAAGAATGGGTGACTATATCATTAGAGCTACAGCAGCCAATCATCAAATAAGAGCTTTTGCAGCAACTACTATAGAAATGGTAGAAACAGCAAGGCAAAAACACAATACAACCCCTGTAGCAACAGCTGCATTAGGCAGGCTGATGACAGCAGCCGCTATGATGGGAACAATGCTGAAGGGAGAAAAAGACCTTTTAACACTGCAAATAAGAGGGGATGGACCATTAAAAGGTATTGTTGTAACATCAGATTCTAAAGCAAACGTTAAAGGGTATGTGCTGAACCCTAATGTAGATATTCCCTTAAAAGCTAATGGTAAATTAGATGTTTCTGGAGCTCTTGGGCTGGGAATACTCAATATCATTAAGGATATAGGGTTAAGAGATCCCTATATTGGACAGACTCATCTGGTATCGGGTGAAATAGCCGAGGATTTAACGTATTATTATGCTAATTCTGAACAAATTCCTACATCGGTTGCTTTAGGGGTACTTATTAATAAAGATTACACAGTATTACAATCAGGAGGTTTTATAATTCAATTAATGCCTGAAGCAGATGTGGATGCTATTTCTATGCAATTAGAAAAAAAACTTGAACAGATCCAATCGATTTCTGCTATGTTTAACGAGGGACATACGCCTGAAACACTATTACAACTCCTACTGGGTGATATGGGATTAACGATACATGAAAAAATACCAACCAGATTTTTCTGCAACTGTACCAGAGAAAGAGTAGAAAAAGCTTTAATAAGTATTGGACGAAAAGAGCTTAAGGAAATGGTAGAGGAAGGTAAACCCATCGAATTAAGTTGTCATTTCTGTAACAAAAAATATAGTTTTGATACCGAAGCATTATGTAACTTATTAAAAGAGATAGAATAAATCGTTAACAGTAATGCTAGATTATTTTAGGGTAAAGCAAGAAATAGAGGGTTCTAAATAAATGCTATAGAGCCAGTAATTATTTAGAACCATTCATAGATCTATGGGTAGAGGATAGAGATTATAAATTCATAGATTCTTCATACGTAATAACCTTTGATTCATCAATGCTTGGTATAGAGAGCTGTGTTCCATGTGCAATCAATTCGGTTTCTGTTTTATAGTCTGTTGCTTCGCCCATTAATTCCATTTTAAAAGTTTCCGTCGTTTGTCTTATAATGTCGTTATTATCAATAATAATTTTATAACGCATATCTGTGATATGCATGTCATCTAAAATTGTATTAACTTCACTTTCCATTTCAGAATGATAGGACTTTCTTTTTGCTTCCAATTCATCTTCTGATAGTTGTTCCTGATTTTCCTCTGATAACTCTAAATCAAACTGTATCATCATTTCTACTTGATAATCTACAGTTGCTTCTAGAACATCCTGCGTTATTTCTCTGTAAAGATCATCAGCAACCTTAGTAGGTATAATAAATTCTATCTGCTTTGCATTTTTTATGGTTTCATTATTTAGATCATAATCTAGCGTTGTTAAAGAGAAATCTTCATCCCTTAATGAATTAAGGATTTTATCCTGATAACGTTTTATTGTTGTATCTGTGCTTGTCTGTAACGTCATACTCATATATTTACCTATCGGATCATCTTCATTGATGGTAATGTATTTATCTAAAGAAGGTTCATAGATGTAAATATTTCCATTGTCATAAAGGAACTCTGAAATTGAGTGTTCATCACTACTTTTAAAATAAAACTTATTCTGTTTATTATCTGCTATGGCTTCACCTTTGGTATCTATGTCGTTAACATTAGATGAAATACTGTGTTTTACAACATCCAATTGATTGGTATTTTCTAAAGCTTGAGTATAGATACTTTTTGCTGTGCTTTCATTACTATCGAGCGTCGGTGTACATGCGGTTATAATTATAGATACTGTAAATAGAGTTATTAATATTTTTTTCATTTTTAGGACCTCCATTTAGACTAATGTAACTATATCACCCTCTAAAATCTACTGGTCTAAATTTGTCGTTTCATATATAATTAATAATATACTTGGAGTAAGGTGATGATAGTTTGCTTTTTATTATTATGAGTTTATTAAGTCTTTTCTATTACTGTTATTTAATGTTTTATGGTGCAGGTGCTGGTTTTGAACTTTTTTGGATTTTGTTAAGTGGTTTAAGTTTATTTGCAAAATTGCTAATGAAACATAATGTTTTAAACCGATATATACCTAAAGGTATTAAAATCGTTTTATTTGGTATTTTTTTTATTATAATTACCCTATTTCTTGCAGTAGAGTTTTTTATTATTAAAGATAGTATTAAACATAAGAGCTATGACCAAACAGACTACTTAATCATACTTGGTGCATCTGTTAAAGGAAAACGACCATCTTTATCATTGCGTTTCCGCTTGGAAGCAGCAGTAGATTTTCTTGAGGAAAACTCACAGACAAGGGTGATAGTTTCAGGTGGGCAAGGTCCGGGAGAGTTAATCACAGAAGCTGAGGCAATGAAAAGATATTTATTGGAGCAGGGAATAGAAGAGGATAGAATAATAAAAGAAGATCAATCAACAAGTACAGTGGAAAATTTAAAGTATAGTTTTAGTATCATTGACAAGACAAGTTCAAATGCATCTATATCCATAGTCTCAAGTGATTTTCATATTTTTAGAGTAAAAATGCTGGCAGGGAGTTTTGGAAAAACTGTGCAGGGTATTCCAGCTAAGGCATTTAGACCTTCATTGATACATTACTATGTGAGAGAGTTTTTTGCTGTTGCGAAGGACTATATTTTTCATGTGTTATAGCTAATCATAGTTCAATTAGAAGGTTTGAACTCAAAATTAGAATCAGCTATAAGTGAATTATGGAAGATGTTTTATATACAAAGCCTTAAGTTATATTACTTTATTTTTATGAAAGGAGTTATGGTTGGTTTATGATAAATAGTTTAAACAGTTTAGCCTATGAATATCGCACTCACGGTAGTGAAAGAACATATTGGACCTATGATGATTTTATACAGAAAATTAAAGAAGATAAAAAAGAAATTTATAAATTAGATTATAATGTAAATCAGGAAAAGTCTTACAATATTGATGATTTTGTAATTGATAATAAGGATCATGTTGTTAAAAAAATGTGGGAAGATAAGGAAAATGGTTTAAATTTAATAAAGATTGACTTAGAAGAAAACTTTTATTGCATCAATAAAACTTTTGATGATTTTGAGTCAAATGAGAGCTTGGTTCAATGGGAAGATGTCTTTAGCATTGATTTTATAGATAAAATAGTTATAAGAAAAAATTTATGGCAAGATAGAATAAATAAAGTTTATGAAGGAGAAAAAAGAGATGCATGTTTAGAACAACTAAATAATATATATAACAAAGTATCTTATGATGTAATATCAAAATATACACAGCGGTTTTCAAGTTATTTTCAAAACGAAAGTTTTGATGAGGAAATGTTTTCAGATAACATTATGCAAATTCTAAATGAGAAAGAGCAACAATTGGTTACAATAAAACATAATCATGAAGAATTGTGGAATACATTAATCAATTATAAAACTAAATATGTTGGCTATAGTGGGAACAAATATGATGGTTATATATCGCAAGTTGGTGGTCTATCTATGCAAAGGAACATAAGTGATGCTATTTTCAGTATCGAGGAGCTTTTTAAAGAAAAACTAATAGATAGTTCTATGGATAATGTAGTAGATGATTCTAATGTTCAAGGCAGTCAATTAGAAAGAATGAATTATTACGAGTTAAGCCATGCTTCTAAAGCACTGGGATCGGTGTACACAACTATTAATACTCTTTTGCCATATAAAGGTGCATTAACCATGGCGGCTACCTGGGGTCAAGCGAAATCAAAAATTCATTTTTTTAGTAAAAATATATTGCCAGGTGAGTTAGGAGAAAGATTTAAAATCAACTGTGATTTTTTAATTGAACAGAAGATAAATGAAGTTAATACTGAGATATCTAACATCATTGTAAATAATAAAAAAAGACCTTATTCAATAATGGATAATTCAAAAGCAAAAGCCATTATGCAAGAGTTCTCTAAGATAGGGACTAGTTCTAATCATAATTTTTTTAACAATTTTGCGAACGCATTAAACAAATTAAGAAATGGTCTAGATAAAAGCTATGGACGAATCGCAGATTCTCATAACTATATACCTAAATTAGCAGAGGATTGGAATGCATTTATGGACAGTTTGCCAAAATCTTATACTGAAGGGTATTATTTTTCCTCAGAATCTAATCATATTGTTGACTTACAGCTTTAACATGAATTATTCTTGACATGCTGAATTCAAGTGATATAATAAGGATAAGTTTATAGATTAAGACGATGAAGAGAAGAGTAAATTGTGGAAGTTTACAGAGAGAAAGTATCTAGGCTGAGAGTACTTTTATAGGGAAGCATTTGAAAACCACCTCTGAGTGACGTTTAAGGCGTCCGTTGATTACGTTATCATCATAATAAGTGGTTGTTTTATAAGCAATAAGGGTGGAACCGCGGGTATAGAATCTCGTCCCTTACTATAAGTGATTTATAGTAAGAGATGGGTTTTTTTATTTTGTGGAGAAGCAATCTTCAGGTGGTAAAGTTGGGTAAATAATAAGATTGGAGTGAATACAATGATTATTACTTTGAAAGATGGATTTAAGAAAGAATATAACAAACCAATGTCCATTATTGACATTGCTAAGGATATTAGTGAAGGCTTAGCTAGAGTTGCCTGTGCAGGACAACTGGATGATAAAGTGGTAGATTTACGAACCGTTGTAGCCGAAGATGCATTGCTAAATATTCTAACCTTTAATGATGATGAAGGCAAAAAAGCCTATAGACATACAACGGCACATATATTGGCTCAGGCAGTCAAGAGACTTTATCCAGATGTAAAACTAGCTATTGGTCCAGCCATTGATACTGGTTTTTACTATGACTTTGATAGAGAAAAACCTTTTTTAAACGAAGATTTAGAAGCTCTTGAGAAAGAAATGAAAAAAATAGTAAAAGAAAATCTTGCTATAGAAAGATTTGAACTCCCTAGAGAAGAAGCCATAGCCTTAATGGAAAAAAATGGAGAGGACTATAAGGTTCAACTCATTCATGATTTACCAGAAGATGCAGTTTTATCTTTTTATAGGCAAGGGGAGTTTGTAGATCTATGTGCTGGTCCTCATCTTATGAGTACAAAACCCATAAAAGCATTTAAACTATTATCAACAGCTGGCGCTTACTGGCGTGGTAATGAAAACAATAAAATGCTTTCTAGAATTTATGGAACGGCTTATACCAAGAAAGCAGATTTAAATGCTTATATTGAACAAATTGAAGAAGCCAAAAGAAGAGATCATAATAAATTAGGAAGAGAACTGGAATATTTCACAACCTGTGATGTTGTTGGGCAGGGTTTACCGCTTATGATGCCTAAGGGTGCAAAAACACTTCAAATACTTCAGAGATTTGTTGAAGATGAAGAAGAGCAAAGAGGATATGAGCTTACAAAAACACCACTCATGTCAAAAAGTGATTTATTTAAGATATCTGGTCATTGGGATCATTATAAGGATGGTATGTTTGTGTTAGGAGATGAGGAAAAGGATGATGAAGTCTATGCACTTAGACCTATGACCTGCCCTTTCCAATTTATGATTTACAAAACAAAACAAAGAAGCTATAGAGATTTACCTGTAAGATATACAGAAACATCGACTTTATTTAGAAACGAAGCATCTGGTGAAATGCATGGACTTATAAGAGTTAGACAATTCACTTTAGCAGATGCACACATTTTCTGTACACCTGAGCAGGTAGCTGAAGAATTCAAGGGTGTTATTGACCTGATTAAGTATGTAATGAAAGCTATTGGTATAGAGAATGATGTTTGGTACCGTTTTTCTAAATGGGATCCAAACAATAAAGGGAAATACATTGATAATCCAGAAGCATGGGAAATGACACAGAGCATGATGAAAAAAATCATTGATGAGATAGGTTTGGATTATACAGAAGCTGATGGAGAAGCTGCCTTTTATGGTCCTAAGCTGGATGTTCAATGTAAGAATGTCCACGGTAAAGAAGATACCTTATTCACAGTTCAAATTGATTTTGTAATGGCAAAAAGATTTGAAATGACTTATGTTGATAAGGATAATGAAAAAAAATATCCATTCATTATTCACAGAAGCTCTATTGGATGCTATGAAAGAACACTAGCTATGCTGATTGAAAAATATGCAGGTGCATTACCCACTTGGATGGCACCCGTACAGGCTATCGTTTTACCAATATCGGAAAAATATCAAGATTATGCAGATAAGGTGTATCATCAATTAAGAGATAATGGAATTTTTGTTAAAATGGACGATAGAGCTGAAAAAATAGGCTATAAGATTAGAGAATCAACGATGCAGAAAATTCCTTACTTGCTGATTGTAGGAGATAAGGAAGCACAAAATAAAGAAGTTGCCGTTAGAAGTCGCTTTAAAGGTGACGAAGGAGCTATGAAGCTTGATAGCTTTATAGATAAAATAAAAGAAGAAATAGATACTAAAGCTATATATATGGATTAAATATATTATGGGCTGTCTTACTCAATTATATTAGGTATGACAGCTCATTATTAAATTACAGAAAAAATATCTATAGATTACTTTTGCATTGCTTAAAGCTCAATAATTTCTTGTATATATAGAACCAGATGGTTTTACATATTAACCAGTATCAATGGTTTCTTATCGTATTCTCTGAATATGTTTAATACCTATTCCTTATTTAAACATCAGAAGCTTAAACTAATAAAATTACTAACATGAACACATGTATAGCCGTTAATGTGTTAATACTAATTGTAATATGCTAAATACTAATTGTATTCCTATGATAATACAAATAGAAAACTGCATGCACGAGCTTAATATGTATGCGATAATAATTTAATTACAAATGTATATACTATGGTATATTGTATATCTATTATTATTTTAAGATAAGATACTTAATGGTTATGACTATTACGAACTAGAGAGGAAGTGAACGACTTGAAAAGTAATACCATAAAAGATGCGGAATTTGCCAATTTAGATTATGATGAGTTAAATCAAATAAAAGTATTAGAACAAAAATTAGAAGATAAGTATTATCTCATAGCCTATAGAAAAAAGAAAAAACACTAATAACGTAAAGAATAAAAGGTATGTATTTTAGATGGAAGGTGGCTTCAGCGTTATGAAATTAGTAACTGGAGATATGCTTTGGACCAACTTAACTAAAATTCCTCATCAATATCCTTATTTAAGTGAAGATATAGTCTGTGATGTTGTGATCGTAGGAGGAGGTATTACTGGTGCGCTAGCAGCATATTATCTGACTCAAGCAGGCATACAAACCGTGTTGGTAGATAAAAATATTATAGGGTATGGCAGTACGAGGGCATCCACATCTATCATACAGTATGAGATAGATACGGATCTGGTTGGGCTTAGTGCTATGGTTGGTGAAGATGATGCAGTAACCTGCTTTAAACTCTGTGAAAAAGCAGTGTATGATCTTCAAGAAGTTGTAAATACATTAGATGATGATTGTGATTTTGCCTTACAGGACTGCTTGTACTATACTCATAATCCTTCTGAGACTAAAAAAATACAAAAGGAATATAATAAACGGAAAGAGCATGGGTTCGATGTAAGTTTTTTGGACAAAAATAGTGCATCTGATAAATTTTCTTTTCCAATAGAAGCAGGGATTTATTCGACTACTGGTGCGGCTCGTGTTGATCCGTATAGACTTACACAGGCTCTAATTTCGTATAGTGTTCAGCATGGTTTAAAGGTGTATGAAAATACAGAAGTAGATAAGATAACTCCCCAAGATAGTAACGTTTACTTGGAGACAGCAAATAGTTTTAATATAAGCGCCAACCATGTGGTGATAGCAGCTGGCTATGAAAGCTTGCCATATTTTCAACAAAAAATAGCTGACATGTATCGTACCTTTACTATAGTAACTGAGCCAATAAAAACTTTTGATGGATGGCATAAAAAGTGTATTATCAGAGATAATGAAGATCCCTATACTTATTTAAGAACAACGGGTGATAACCGTATCATCATTGGTGGGGAAGATGAACTTATAGGTAGTTGGAGTAGTAAAATGTCAAATCTATCTCAAGAAGATGCAGCTTCTACTTCTAAATATCAACGATTAGAGGAAAAACTAATCAGGTATTTTCCTAATATTGAAGGAATAAAAACTGCTTTTAAATTTAGTGGGCTTTTTGGTATTACACATGATGGTCTTCCTTATATTGGTGAAGCAGCCCATATGCCAAGATGTTATTTTTCATTAGGTTATGGATCGAATGGTATACTATATGCTGTACTTGGTGGTCAACTGATAAAAGAATTATGTCTTGACAACCACCCAAAAGAATTGAGCTTATTTCGTTTTGACCGATAAATATTACCATTATAAAGAGTAGTTTTCAGGGAACACTAATAAGGATTAAGTATATAATGGTTGAGCTAAGATACTATAACACACTAGGCATAGTATCAACCAAAGATTATATTAATAGTCGGTGGTAAGATTTTATAAGGTGAGTATCAGGTTATTTTGTATACTTATCAATAAGTGTATAAGGTGGTCAAAGCTTATTTTATAGAGTCGAGCATAAATCTTGTGTCATATAGCTTTCAGTTATAAGTGGTTTCATCGATCATTTATAGTTGAACGCATATGATGCTTGGTTGAACGAATCATCAATAGGGGTAATCACATGTTTTACCATAGTCTAACGATTATGATAGGACGTTCAGTTATTTTTGTTGGTGTAAGGTAGATCATTATATGCTTAATTTTCCTATAAATTTTCTCTTTGACAATGCTAATGCTAGTCAAAGAGATTTTTTTATAAAAGATTGTATGAAATCTAGCATATAAAACATTTTAAATATAGATTTTGGGATCATAATTCTGACTGTCTTTTATACCCTGTCATATGGCAACACTTAAAAACTGAATATATTGACAGAAAGTATGGAAAATAGTAATATAGTACAGAGTTTGTTTTGTATAGTGAGTTCAATTTAAGATATAGTTATCTTGATTTAATACCAATAGGGGAGTGATGAACGTGTTAAGTATTACTAAGTTTACAAAAACAATTCTGTCCTATATCCTTATATTTGTTATCGCTTTTGGTATTTCGTTTTTAGCCAGAAGTGAAGTATTTGGGTTAACTAGTGTCAAGCAGTCTTCAATGGAAAATACTTTGGTTGAGGGAGAAAAAGTCTTTATTAATAAGCTTGCTTATAAATTCGATGATCCTAGTAGAGGCGATATTATTATATTTATGGATTGGGAAAGAAAAAAAGAAGGCTTTTGGGGAAGCGAACTGGGTGTATTTATTTATGATTTAACATATCGATTGATGGATGGAGAACCTTTAATGAGATATGTTAAGAGAGTGATTGGAGTGCCAGGAGATACAATTGATATTAAAGGTGGATATGTGTATGTCAATGGAGAAAAACAAGAAGAAATTTATATAAAAGGTCTAACAGAACAAAGAACCATTGAATTCCCAATAACTGTTCCAGAGGAAGCTTTATTTGTTTTAGGAGACAATAGGATAGTCAGTAAAGATAGTCGGGTATTTGGTTTTGTTAATTATGATTATGTTGAAGGAAAGGTAGAATTTAGGTTCTATCCATTTGATAAATTTGGAACAGTTCAATGATAGGAACGATTTTTATTATTTATGCTAAAATGCTTTTGAGAATTATGGTGTATATAAAAGCCTATATAAAACTCATAAGCTCTATGGAGATACAACAAAGGAGATAAAAAAAAATGTGGCAGTAAGAAAAGATACTAAAAAAGGAGAAACTATGTCCCATAACAGAAGCAAATATGAAAAAGAATTCAAAGTAAAACTGTGTAAAAATATCATTTCAGGTAAAACTAAAGTTGGTCAAGCATCAAAAGAATATAATATTCAAAGATCAACTATTCCTAGATGGATAGCTGAATACAATAAATACAAAAATCAAGCTTTTACAGGTCATGGGAATAGATTACCAAAAGAGGTTGAAATAGAACATCTTAAACAACGTATTAAACAGCTTGAAATGGAGAATGATATTCTAAAAAAGTTCGACGAGTTTGTAAAGACAAAAAAGTAGAGAGATTTTGTTGTATCTCCAGGGATTGAGAGTTTTTATGGGCGGTGTAAGAACTTTTGTGTATTCTCTTTCTAGCAGTAAGTGATACAATAATATAAATCTCAAGTACATTTGCATTTTTTGTCGATTGCGTGATGAGACAAAATCATATCTTCATGCATATTATCTCTTAAAATAGTTAATCATATACATGGTCTTTACTAATAACAGGATAGAGCCATGCTGAGGAGCAACTCAAGCGGTTATTAGTGTTCTGTACAGAAATTAGGGCAGTCATACGATTGCTCTTTTATATTTCTGGGAGAATTAACGCGCTAAACCTCAGGGGTTTGGGGACAGAGTCCCCATGATTATGCTTTATTCATTAACACATTATCAAATATTATATTAAGCTGATTAATAACAAGATCCCAATTAGAGTAAATTCTTGTCCACTTTTTACTTATCTTCATAGTCGCCAAATATAACATCTTTTTTAAACTTTGGTCATTAGGAAATATTAACTTGGTCTTAGTCACTTTTCTGAACTGGCTATTAAGACTTTCTATGGCATTTGTCGTATAC
>JANQFZ010000061.1 GCA_028277605.1 Vallitaleaceae bacterium
AACCTGATAATCAGTCCTGAAACCAAATGCGTTATGTAAAGCATCGGTTAAATTAGTTCTAGTATAAGTTGGTATATATCCTTCAGCAGGGACACAATAAAAATTCATGTTCCTTAGTTGGTGAATGATTTCTGTGCTGGTGAATGCATGATCTAATTGTTTCTCTAAGTATCTAAAAAGAGTGAGAGATAAAAAACATGTTGTAAAATGGGCTTTGATTCTATCACTGCGACTTAAATACACAGGTCTCGCTCTGAAATCTGTTTTTAGTAAACGGAAACATTGTTCAATTTCCCAACGTTTATGATTAATCTTTGCAATAGCAGCTGCTTCGTCTTCTAGGTTTGTGCAAACACCATAAAAGCCGTCAAAAGCTTCTTCATTCGTAATCATTTCCTTATTAAGACTATACTTTTCGTGTTCAGCAATTTCACCGTCATCTGTAATGGTAGTTCTTGTAATAAACCGTTTGTAATCATTTTGACGATGCTTCTTTAACCTTGAAGGAGAGGAATCTATAAGTTTGGTAGCACGTTCAATCTGACGATTTCGTATATGACGTTGATACTCTTTAAACTTGATAGAATAAGTCACAATCAATCGTTGCTCCAATCCATTTTCTTTAATCCAACGCTCCTTAAAAAAAGTAGCATTTCGGTAATTTTCAATAGATTCAGCTGAAGCATTTACCTGATCAAGGTTAAAAAGCTTAGGTGAATCCTTTAGGGACCATCCTTCGGGATTAAGAGCCCATTCTTTTAAATATTTTTTAAGCTTCTTGATGGATTGGGTTGTAATAAAAGCTCTTTCATTAATAGTATTAAATCTGCGGTTATCAGTAGAAGAGAGACCGGCATCGGTACATACAACAAACTTGCTTAAGGAAAAGTCTTTTAAAACTTTTCTCTCTAAGGGTTGAAGGGTTTGCTGTTCATTGGTATTTCCACTATGAATACTAAAAGCAAGAGGGATACCGTCTCCATCCATGAATAATCCCATTTCTACAATAGGATTAGGTCTATGTTCTTTAGAAGGACCGTATTGCTTAATACCATCTTCTTGCTCAATCTCAAAGAAGTAATTGGTACAGTCATAATACAAGATTTTATCATTACGCTTAGAGAGGGCTAAGCTATTTTTATAAAGTTGTGATTGAATGGTATCCATTTCCTTAGCAATCACCTCAAGAGCACGATAGACTTGGTGAAGTTCAAAGTCGGGTTTTTCCAAAAGGTCAGAAGAAAGCTGAAAAGTATTTCGTTTGGAACAAGGAAAAAGAATTCTACCATAAATCAGTCTGGAAAGAATAGCATCAAGGTTATAAGAAAACTTATGCCTTGAAGAGATATCCTTGCAGATTTCATGAATTTTCAACTGATGATATAGTTGCTGAAGAAAAAGATAACCTCCGTTGAAAGACTGTTGTTTGTTTTTAGGGATAAGCTTTGATTGAGATTTTTCAATGATTACTTTACGTTTTTCTTCTTTTTCTTTGCGGTTAAGTTCAGCAATATATTGTTTAGCCCATTCATAGGGGTCACGTCCATTTAGTTTTTTTCTGAGTGCAGCTTCAGTACCGAGTTTTTCAACAATAACAGATGTATTAGATTGTGTTTGGGGATTATAGATTGACTTAATAACATATAGTGATGCTGAGTTTTTTGATTTTGTTATTTTAAGTCTCAATAGATAAACACCTCCTGTTCATATTTATATTATAACACAGTACGATAAAGTGCGATATAGAAAAATGTAAAATTTGACAAAAAAATAAGCCTATATCAAGGCTTTCAGCGATTTTTTCTTTATGCAACTGTCAAAGACCCGTAAAGAATAAACTTCACTTGTAGAATATAAAATGATTAAAGCTAAGAGTTTTTAGGAAGCAAAATTCAAGATATATTGACAATATCTATATAAAGATGTAACATAGTACTGGTACATGCTATAGATTGAATAAAGGAGGGATTTCTATGGCTGATTGTTCTCAATGTCCTCTTAAGGATAAATGTAGTACAGAAAAAAAACAAACCTGTGTGGTTGAAAATAATCCATATAATAATGTGAAGAACATTATCGGTGTTATGAGTGGTAAGGGTGGCGTCGGGAAGTCGACAGTTGCAGTAATGCTTGCTAATGAATTGGTTGAAAAAGGCTTTAAAGTAGGCATTTTAGACGCTGATGTTACAGGTCCAAGTGTTCCAAGATTATTAAAAATTCAGGATAAACGAGCTACCGTCTTAGAACAAGGAATTTTACCTGTTCTTGCTGATAACGGATTAAAAGTTATGTCCTTAAATCTTTTAATTGAAGATGAAAACACACCTGTTATATGGAGAGGTCCAATTCTTTCGGGAACCGTTAAACAGTTTTGGACAGATGTTTTATGGGAGAATCTTGATTATCTAGTTATCGATCTGCCACCAGGTACTGGAGATGTATCTCTGACTGTTATGCAGGTCATGCCTATTACAGGAATGGTTATGGTATCTGTTCCACAAGATATGGTTTCAATGATTGTATCAAAATCTGTAACCATGGTTCATAAAATGAACATCGAAGTACTAGGTGTTGTTGAAAATATGAGTTATATGGTCTGTCCTAATTGCGGAACTAAAATCAAACTGTTTGAGGATGATACTAAGAACTTTTTAGACAGCCTAAACATAAAGCTTTTAGGTGAACTGCCAATGTGCAAGGATATTCTTAATATCTCTAGAAGTGGAATAAGCGCAGTTACAGAACCGATTAAAAAAGAATTTTCAAGTATAACGGATAAAGTTTTATCAAGCATCAAATAGGATCGATAGTCAACATGAATCATTTAATGCTTATGCACTTAGCTTATATCAAGTGGTATATCAAAACTATCATTCTTAAAAAATGAGTAGCGTTAGTTTCTATAACTAACGCTTTATTCTTATCTATTAACTTATCTCAAATACACTATCTAAAAATAATTAATACTTGATTGGGTCCAGTTCTTTCAATTACTCGATACCCTTTTTTAGATTTAGTTGCTTCACCATTACCATTGGGTTTACAATAACCGCCTGCTTCACATGTACCATCATCTCTTATAAGGATTTGACCTAGTAATCCTACAGCGACCCACTCTGGTCTTTCTGAACGAGATTTATAGCATTGCTTACAATTAAAATCAGGGTTTATCTTAGGCTGCATCACTGTGTGTTCTTTTTGAACTATACATCCTCTGGAATCTTTTTTCTCTGGAAGGATTACTTCTTCGTACTGCACCCTACCCCATTCATCTCTTACATAACGACTTGGCCAATGATAATCGGCTGCGCCTGCTAATATTGCTGGTGTTGCACTTGTAACACCTAGAATAAATTTATCCTTTGAATGGGCTTTTCGAATTTTCCTTGTTTTATTATCAAAGGTAACAAAATAACCAACATCAATAGTTCTGCCATTACTGGTTTCAAACATTTCCGCATAGTCTGTACAACATGGGTCTATGGTATTGACGTTATTAAAGAATCCATCTCCATTATTTTTAATACATGCTGTTATCGCTCTGCTACCCGCATTGGCTCCTCCAGCCATGAACCATCCAAATGCTTCACAGGCATCACCAAATCGCCCCATAATATGAGCCCCTTGAAATCCTGCAGTACTAGTATCTAAGCCTTCTGCGTGAGAGTCATCACCACTGGCTAATGTTGAATTATTTTCTGCATGGGACCGGTCTCCACTTGCTGTTGTTTGAAAGCCCTCTGCATGAGATTGAAGTCCACTTGCTATTGTATTAGCCCCTTCTGCATGGGATTCACTTGCTGTAGCCTGTGTTCCAAAACCTTCTGAATGGGATTGATTTCCACTTGATAAAGTGTTAAAACCTTCTGCATGCGATTGATCGGTTTGCGCTGTTGTTTGAACACCTTCTGCATGGGAGCCATTTCCTAGAGCAGAAGTTTGTCGACCTTCTGCATGCGATTGAGAGCCTTGTGCAAGAGTTTCCAAACCTTCTGCATGCGATTGAAATCCACTCGCTGTTGTACGTACTCCTTCTGCATGCGATTGATCTGCAATTGCTTGTGTGCTAGTTCCTTCTGCATGCGATGCATTACCAGTAGCTACTGATTCATCTCCCTCAGCGTGTGATGCTCTACCATTAGCTTCTGTATTTTCTCCTTCTGAATGAGCTGCAAAAGATGTTGCAGCAGTCATAAAACCTTCCGCATGGGTTTCATTTGCAGATGCTACCGAGCCAAAGCCTTCTGCGTGGGCAGCTTCTCCACTGGCTACAGTTCCTTCTCCTTCTGCATGAGCTTCAAAATTACTAGCAAGTGTACCTGTTCCTTCAGCATGGGAAGCTACACCTGAAGCGATTGTATTGACTCCTTCTGCATGAGAAAAGTCACCCGCAGCCGTTGTGCCTGCTCCTTCTGCATGAGCCCCTCCTCCATTAGAGATCGTTGGTTTGAAAACACCAAATATTTCTACACCCGTACCTTCTGAATGAGATCCTTCTCCATTTGCTTTTGTATTTTTACCTTCTGAATGAGAACAGTCACCAATAGCTTCTGTACAGCAGCCTTCTGCATGCGAGCATAATCCAACAGAATTGGTACAACATCCCTCTGCATGCGAGCAGTCACCTTCTGCTACTGTATTACAGCCTTCTGCTTCTGCGCATATACCTATAACTACTCGATTACATTCAACTTCTTCAAAATTATTATCATTATTTTGACTTAGTTTAGCTTTTGATTGGCATTTCTTACAATAACTCATTATGTGTCTCACTCTCCTTTCACATTGCTGCTTGTACTAACTTTTGGACAGAATAGCCCTAAGCTAGTATCTTTATTACATACTATGCAATGAAGATACAGCTTGTGATATTTAACTGGATTTATTATGAAACTCAAATAGATCATAGGTTACTTATAAATAACAAAGTACAGAAGAATCCAATAGATACTCTGTACTCTATATTTCTAACGAAATACAATTAAAATTTGATTCTCTCCAGTTCTTTCTAAAACACGGTAGCCACATAAAGCTTTCGTTGCAATTCCTTTTTTATTAGGTTTACAATAGCCATTAACTTCACAGCTTCCATCATCTCTAACTAATAGTTGCCCCATCAATCCCACGGCTACCCACTCGGCTCTTTGAGAGCGTGGTATATATTCTTGATTACAGTTCCATTTGGGATTGATTGTAGGTTGATTTTCTATGTGTTCTGGGATAATAGTATTGCCTCTTTTATCTTTAACTTCTGCAACAACGACTTCTTGATATAGAATTCTTCCCCACTCATCTCTTATATATTTATTATGCCATTGATAACGGGTTGTTCCAGCTATAATAGCAGGTGTAGCACTCGTAACACCTAGAATATACTCATCCATGCCTTTTGCAGGTTTTATCTTCTTCCCTTCTAAAGTAACAAAATAACCCACATCTATGGGAAGACCATCATAGGTTTCAAACATTTCTGCATAATCTGTACAGCATGGATCTACCACATTAACACTATTAAAAAAGGCATCGCCATTATTTTTTATACAGGCTGTTATAGCTCTTGTATTAGTAGCTGTACCTCCAGCCATAAACCATGAAAAGGTATCACAGGCATCTCCGAATCGTCCCATGATATGGGCTCCTTGAAAGCCTGCTGTGTTGGTATCTAACCCTTCTGCATGGGATTGATTTCCGCTTGCAACGGTTTGCAATCCTTCTGCATGCGACTGGGTTCCACTTGCTATAGTCATTTCTCCTTCTGCATGAGCTGCGAATGCAATGGCTTCTGTATCAGCTCCTTCTGCATGAGAGGCGTCGCCGCTAGCCGTTACAATTTCTCCTTCTGCATGAGCATTTGTTCCAATTGCTTGGTTACTAAATCCTTCTACATGTGAATTATCTCCTGATGCATTTGAAGCAAACCCTTCTGCATGAGCATTATCTCCTGATGCACTTGAACCAAACCCTTCTGCATGAGCATTATCTCCTGATGCACTTGAAGCAAATCCTTCTGCATGCGCATTTGTACCTCCTGCAAAGGTATTTCTGCCTTCTGCATGCGAATTTTCACCAGCTGCTTCTGTCTCTCTTCCTTCTGTATGGGATGCATTACCTAATGCAGAAGTGTTCAAACCTTCAGCATGAGATGTAATGCCTCCAGCAGTACAGCCGCTTCCCTCAGCATGTGAACCCTGACCTATTGATACTGATGGTTTTCTGACACCGTTAATTAAAATACCTTGTCCCTCAGCATGAGAAGCAGCACCAACTGCCTTTGTTAGTTTTCCTTCTGAATGAGAACAATCTCCTAGCGCTTTTGTACAGCAGCCTTCAGCATGGGAACATTTTCCTTTTGATCTTGTACAGCAACCTTCTGCATGGGAGCACTCACCTATAGCTCTAGTATTACACCCCTTTGCTTCTGAGCATTTACCTTCCGCACTTCTGTTACAATCGTCATCTTCTTTTCTATTTTTTTTCATAATCACACTCCTTTTGCTTGTACATTTTTAAGTTAAGATTGACTTAGTTCCGCTTACTATTATCTTATGCTGAAATTAAGGTGTGTGTTATCTAAACAGTATTAGAATCTGATGTTCTCCTGTTCTCTTAATGACCTTATAGCCTTTACAAGCAGGTCTTGCTATTCCTTCATCATCAGCATCACAAAAACCGCCTGGCTTGCAGGTACCATCATCTCTAATGAGAATTTGTCCCAATAAACCTACAGCTACCCATTCAGGTCTTTGCGACCGAGGTACATAACAAGCTTTGTTATCGTATTCTGGGTTTAAGATAGGCTGCATTTCTTTACGCTCTGGCTTAGTAATACGCCCATTGAGATCTTTTACTTCAGGTATGACTACTTTTTGATATTGGATGCGACCCCATTCATCTCTTAAATATCTATTATGCCATTGAAAAGCAGTAGCTCCAGCCAAGATAGCTGGTGTAGCACTCACAACACCTAGAATATATTCATCTGATTTCTTTGCTTTTCTAATCTTATCTGTTCCATCAACAAAGGTTACAAAATAACCAACATCAATAGGCTGACCATCTGCCGTCTCAAAATACTCTGCATAATCTGTACAACAAGGATCAACCGTGTTAACAGAATTAAAAAAGGCATCTCCGTTATTCTTGATACAAGCGGTAACAGCCCTTGTTGCTGAATTAGGTCCACCTGCCATAAACCATGAAAAAGTATCACAGGCATCTCCAAATCTCCCCATGATATGTGCGCCTTGAAATCCTGCGGTACTGGTATCAAGTCCTTCTGCATGAGATTGATCCCCACTTGCTACGGTGTCTTCTCCTTCTGAATGAGATGCCCTGCCACTGGATGTCGTAAAAAACCCTTCCGCATGGGAAGCAAGATTACTAGCCGTAGTGCCTCCTCCTTCTGCATGCGAGTCATCTCCACTGGCTACTGATAAGTCACCTTCTGCATGTGCAACATCTCCAGAAGCTGTAGTCCCAAAGCCTTCTGCATGACAGCACCTACTGACAGCATCGGTTAAAAATCCTTCTGCATGTGAGTCACTACCACTTGCTAGTGTATTATCACCTTGTGCATGTGAGCTTAAACCACTAGCTGTTGTATTTTCTCCTTCTGCATGTGCATTCTGACCACTTGCTACAGTTGAAATTCCTTCTGCATGTGCATTCTGACCACTTGCTATAGTTGACTCTCCTTCTGCATGAGAAGCAAATCCAATAGACTCAGTGTTAAAACCTTCTGCATGGGAAGCAACACCGATAGCACTGCTATTAGCCCCTCCCGAATAGGAGTATTCCCCAAGAGCTCTTGTCCCTCCCCCTTCTGCATGAGCACCTTTTCCTTGGGCTTGTGTCTTTGTTAATAGTCCATTGACCTGTATGCTCTGCCCTTCAGCATGTGAACAGTCTCCTTCTGCTAATGTACAGCAGCCTTCTGAGTGCGAGCATGATCCAACTGCCTTCGTACAACAGCCTTCTGCATGAGAACATTCTCCTAATGCCTTTGTATTACACCCCTCGGCTTCTGAACATTTTCCAATCGCCTTTCTATTACATTCAGCATTAGACATACATTGCTTTTTCTTTAATTTTCGTTTCTGCTTAATTCTCATAACATTCACCTTCTTTCTATATAAGTTATATAAGCTATTGAATAGCTCTAGTACTTTATGGGAATATCAATGTCCATTGACTCTATGATACTTTAAGGCATACATGACTATTATCTGATTAGAGCCTGTACGCTTGATTACTCTATAGCCTTTAGCTGATGCCGTTGCTATTCCTTCATCATTGGATTGACAGTAGCCGCCAACTTGACAGGTACCATCATCTCTTACTCTTATCTGCCCTAATAAACCGACTGCTACCCACTCTGGACTATCTCTTCTTGAGCATTTTTCGTTTTGGCACTTGTAGTTTGGATTTGGTACAGGCAGTTGAACGGTGTATTCAGGCATTCTAAGCTTGCCTGTTTCATCTCTTCTTTCTGGAATTGTAACAGGTTCATACTGTACTCGTCTCCATTCATCGGTTAGATACTTATCACTAGAAGCAGTTCCTAATATAATACCTGGTGTTGAGCTGGTTATACCCAATATAAAGTCATCCTTAGATGTTGCTTTCCTTATCTTTTCATCCATACCAAAGGTTACAAAATAGCCGACATCAATGGTTTCTCCATCTGACGTTTCAAACATCTCAGCAAAATCTGGACAGCACACTCCCCCTGCCACACCTACTTCTGTTCCACTAAAACAAGCTGTGCCATTATTTCTTATACGAGCCGTAATAATACTGCCACTTGCCATATGCCATGCAAATGATTCACAGGTGGTTCCATCTGTTCCCATAATATGTGACCCAGTATCAACAGCACTAGTAATGGTCATACTCCCTTCTGCGTGAGATAAATCTCCATTTGCAACCGTTAGTTCACCTTCTGCATGGGAAGCAATACCAACAGCCATTGTACTGTCTCCTTCTGCGTGTGAACAATCCCCTGACGCTTCAGTATCACAGCCTTCTGCATGGGATTGATTGCCGCTGGCTATTGTTCTTAGTCCTTCAGAGTGAGCATCTGTGCCGCTAGCGGTAGTAGCAGCTCCTTCTGCATGAGATTGATCCCCAATAGCCGATGTAGTTCTGCCTTCTGCATGTGAATTAGCTCCTTCAGCTGTTGTCCCAGTTCCTTGTGCATGAGCAGCCAAACCAATTGCTGAAGTAAGAAAACCTTGTGCATGGCTGTGGTCGCCGGTTGCAGATGTATTGCATCCCTCAGCATGGGCATTAGATCCGCTAGCTATGGTGTTATCTCCTTCTGCATGAGAATTTGGACCACTTGCTAGTGTGTTTTCTCCTTCTGCATGGGCATTTCTGCCACTCGCTATGGTTCTTTCCCCTTCTGCGTGACTGGCTGAACCACTAGCTACGGTACAAATTCCTTCTGCATGAGAAGCTGCACCTGCTGCTACATTATTGCCACCCTCAGAATGTGAGTAATCTCCAGATGCCTTAGTCGCAGCTCCTTCTGCGTGAGCTCCTTTCCCTTCCGAAACGGTTGGTGTTAAGACACCTCTTATCAAAATGGCTTGACCTTCTGAATGAGATGCTTTACCTTCAGCCATGGTTAATTTACCTTCTGAGTGAGAGCAATCTCCTTTTGCTTTGGTGCAACACCCCTCTGAATGCGAGCATTTTCCTTTTGCTTTGGTACAGCAGCCTTCTGCATGCGAGCACTCTCCTATTGCTTTGGTATTACACCCTTCTGCTTCAGAGCATTTTCCTATTGCTTGAGTATTACATAAATCTTCAGCTAATTTTTTTTTCTTAGTTGATTGATTCTTTATAAATTTAAAAATATTTTTCATAAATTTCACCTCCAAAATGAATGAGTAACCCCAGATTATTTTAATATCAAGGTTGTTCTTCTATCTTTTAATATGTTAAGGCAACCATCACTAATATTTGGTTAGAGCCTGTACGCTTAATTACCTTATAGCCCTTTTCTGATGCAGTTGCTATCCCTTCATCATTGGATCGACAGCAGCCTCCAGCTCTACAGGTTCCATCATCTCTTACTCGTATCTGTCCTAGTAAACCGACTGCTACCCATTCTGGACTATTTCTTCTTGAGCATTCTTTATCTTGACATGAGAAGTCTGGATTTGCTATCGGTAGCTGAACCGTGTATTCAGGCATTCTAAGCTTACCTGATTCATCTCTTCTTTCTGGAACTGTAACGGATTCATATTGTACTCTTCCCCATTCATCCGTTAGATACCTATCACTAGAAACAGTTCCTAATACGATACCGGGTGTTGCGCTGGTTATCCCCAATATAAATTGATCCTCCGATGTTGCTTTCCTTATTTTTTCTTCCATACTAAAGGTGACAAAGTAGCCGACATCAATAGTTTCTCCATCTGCTGTTTCAAACATCTCAGCAAAGTCTGGACAACACACCCCACCTGCAACACCTACATCTGTTCCACTAAAACAACCTGTGCCGTTATTTCGTATACGAGCCGTAATCATACCGCCACTTGCCATATGCCATGCGAATGGCTCACAAGTGGTTCCAACGGTCCCCATAATATGTGCTCCCATATCAACAGCTACCGTTCTATCTCCTTCTGCATGGGATATATCTCCACTTGCAACCGTTAGACCGCCTTCTGCATGTGAATTATTACCAAAAGCCATTGTGCTGTCTCCTTGTGCGTGTGAACAAAGTCCTTCTGCTTGAGTTTGACAGCCTTCCGCATGGGCTATATCGCCTCCGGCTACTGACATTAGTCCTTCAGTGTGAGCACCTCTACCACTAGCGATTGTTAAAGTGCCTTCTGCATGAGCTTGAATACCACTAGCCAATGTACCTTGTCCTTCAGCATGAGATTCTTCTTCATCTGCTGTTGTACTACTGCCTTCTGCATGAGAAGCAAAACCACTCGCTGTAGTATTAAAACCTTGTGCATGACTATGATTTCCACTTGCAGTTGTACCCATTCCCTCAGCATGACCATCATTGCCGCTGGCTATAGTGTTACTCCCTTCTGCATGAGCTTCTTGATCACTTGCCAGTGTATTTTCTCCTTCTGCATGAGAATTCTCACCACTCGCTATGGTTCTCTCCCCTTCTGCGTGACTCGCTGAACCGCTGGCTAGGGTGCCAATTCCTTCTGCATGAGAAGCCGCACCGGCTGCCACAGTATTGGCTCCCTCAGAATGTGAGTAATCTCCAGATGCCCTAGTTGCAGCCCCTTCTGCATGAGACCCTTTCCCTTCTGAAATGGTAGGTGTTAAGGCACCTCTTATCAAAATGGCTTTTCCTTCTGAATGAGAGGCTTCGCCTTTGGCTATTGTTATTTTACCTTCTGAGTGCGAGCAGTCTCCTTTTGCTTTGGTACAGCAACCCTCTGAGTGTGAGCATTTTCCAATTGCCTTCGTACAGCAGCCTTCTGCATGAGAGCACTCTCCGATTGCTTTGGTATTACATCCTTCTGCTTCTGAACATATTCCTATAGCCTGAGTATTACATGGATCCTCAGCTAAAATATATTTCTTAGAAGGTTTCATATTTTTAGTATTACAATTATCGTTCATAGTTTCACCTCAATTTAATACCCTATATATTTAGGTTATTTTCTTAATCTATCTATTCTAAAGTTAAGGCGTACAGAACTAATATTTGGTTTAAGCCCGTACGCTTAATGACTCTATAGCCTTCATCTGATGCAGTCGCTATCCCTTCATCATTCGATTGACAATAGCCGCCAGCTCGACATGTTCCATCATCTCTTACTAATATTTGTCCTAATAAACCCACAGCTGCCCATTCTGGATTGTTTCTTCTTAAGCATTTTTTATCTTGACATGGGCAGTCTGGATTTACTATAGGTAGTTGAATGGTGTACTCAGGCATTCTAAGCTTACCTGTTTCATCTCTTCTTTCTGGAATTGTAACGGATTCATATTGTACTCGTCCCCATTCATCCGTTAGATACTTATCACTAGAAACAGTTCCTAAAACAATACCGGGTGTTGCACTGGTTATACCTAGAATAAAAGTATCCTTGGATGTTGCTTTTCTAATTCTCTCATCTACACTAAAGGTTACAAAGTAGCCGACATCGATGGGCTCTCCATCGGCTGTTTCAAACATCTCAGCAAAGTCTGGACAACACACGCCACCTGCCACACCTACTTCTGTTCCACTAAAACAAGCTGTGCCGTTATTTCTAATTCTAGCAGTAATCATACCGCCACTTGCCATATGCCATGCAAATGACTCGCAGGTGGTTCCATCAATACCCATAATATGTGCCCCCATATCAACAGCCATCGTTCTTTCCCCTTCTGCATGAGATAAATTGCCACTTGCAACCGTTAGTATACCTTCTGCATGAGAAGCCATACCCGTAGCCATTGTTCTATCTCCTTGCGCGTGTGAACAATCTTCTGTCGCTTGAGTTTCGCACCCCTCTGCATGAGATGGATTGCTATCAGCTAATGCCCCTTGTCCTTCAGCATGAGAATTTGCGCCACTAGCGATTGTACTGTCTCCTTCTGCATGAGATTGACCCCCACTAGCTATTGTACGAAATCCTTCTGCATGGGAATTTTCACCTTCAGCTGTTGTCTCATTGCCTTCTGCATGAGCAGCCCTATCACTTGCTGTAGTAAAAAGACCTTGTGCATGACTATCTTCACCTGAGGCTACACATGATTCTCCCTCTGCATGAGCATCGTTGCCACTGGCTATGGTATTATCACCCTCTGCATGGGCTTCTTGATCACTTGCTAGTGTGTTTTCTCCTTCTGCATGAGCATTTTCAGCACTTGCTGTGGTTCTCTCCCCTTCTGCGTGGCTGGCTGAACCGCTGGCTAAGTTACAAAGTCCTTCTGTATGTGAAGCTGCGCCTGCTGCTACATTATTGGCTCCCTCAGAATGTGAATAATCTCCAGATGCTTGATTCGCTGCTCCTTCTGCATGAGCCCCTTTGCCTTCTGAGACAGTTGGTGTTAAGACACCTCTTATCAAAATGGCTTTTCCTTCTGCATGGGAAGCTTCTCCTATAGCCTTTGTAATTTCACCTTCTGAATGTGAGCAGTCTCCCTTCGCCTTGGTACAGCACCCTTCTGAATGTGAGCATTTACCTATTGCTTTTGTACAGCAACCCTCTGCATGGGAACACTCTCCTATCGCTTTAGTGTTACACCCTTCAGCTTCAGAACAAAGACCTATTGCATTACGATTACATTCAATTGGATTGGTCTGTTTATCTTCTGTATTAAGTTGTTTTTCTTTTTTTCCCAAAGCTCTCACCTCTTTTTTTGATATTATTATTAATACCATTTGTATACTTATATAGAATAATAACTATTTCTTATAATCATCATATGATGCATAACAATAACTTGTGTTAACCTGTCCCAAATTGCTTGAGCTATTCCTTAGGTATCATGAATACTACTAAGTCTTCATATATATAGAGTAAAAGAATTGATAGAGGATATATGATGATGAACACAGCCTATTATGATTACCATATATTTGAGCATACAGATGGTAATACATGGAGATTCTACTTTTCTGATACAACGATTTGCTATAAAACAGATGATACCTTAGAAAGCCCTGTCAATATTTTGATTGAAAATATTAAGATGTACGATATGGTATTAGATGAAAATTATGGTATACATATGCTCTGCGTAACGACAGATAACATGATATACTACATTACTCACAAGCATGATGAATGGAAAATGCGTACGATTAAGAAGTGTCCCTCTAATGCTTTTATTGACTCATTACATATACTTCATATCCAAAGAACGATCCACCTATTTTTTACATTCGTTTATCATTCTAATCCTGCTTTAGGTACGATTTATCATATGGATACTTCAAGTAGATGGAAGCTTAACGAAGTGACTGCAATAAAGCTCTTAAAAAATATGAAAACCTATTTTATTGATTATACGACAAAAGGTGAGATACTCTTACTTTATCCAATATTTTCACTGAATAAGTGGATGAATCAAGTTAAGGTTTATTCTCCTATGGAAAAAAAATGGTCTCAGCCTAAAAAGATTAAGATAAATGGAAATAGTACAGACATTGAACATATCTATATAGATTCAAACAATCATTTACATGTTCTTTACCATTACGGTAGTAAAACTTATTGGGAAGCTTATACTTTTAAGAACCATAATACTTTTGTTAAATTAACTCTATTAAGCAAATGTAAACTGCTGGAGCATTGCAATGCTATCCAATACTCCCTATTTGAATTTAAGCATGTCTTATGGTTTATTTGGAATACAGATGACCAAGTACATTATTCTCAATTAGATACTAAAGGTCAAGAGTGGTCGAAAGAAAATACCTTAAACCTAGAAGCAATAACCAGCGTTTATTATATAGGAAATAGGTATAAAGAAACTCATGTTTATAAACCTTTAATCACCTATAGAATTAATGAAAACCAAAGTTATTACCTTTTAGGTATGGATACACTAACTGATTTTAGTAGTTCCTCAGAACGAGATTATGTCGAAAATAATATCCATACTCAACTTTCAGCGGAGAACACTATCCACGAAGAACTTAACAGCGAGTCAGATGAATCATTGGATAGAATGGATACAGTAGAAAATTATGCTACTATGGATGAAGAAAGCATATACGAAGAAACTATTGATTCTATAGATGAAGAGAATGATTCCGAGAAAAATAATGCTAAAACTATAGATGATAAATGTATCTGCAATAATGGCCCTGAAATAACTCAAACCTATCCATCTTTAGAAGATGATTTTAATCTACCAAAAACATATACAGAGCCCATTAACATAGAGCAAAATAGTGAAGAACCAAAAACTCATAAAAAATCTTTTTTAGATAAACTTAAAAATTTATTTACAAAATAATTTCAGCTAGAGATAGGTTCTGCCGTCTCTAGCTGTTACAGAATCAAGTAAAAAGATTATAAAGAAGACATAAAGTCTTCAATGATTAATCATCTAATTCATCAAAAAAGTCATAGCAATCCTTGTATTTATTACAGCCGCAATCACAGTCGTCATCATTGTCATCATCATTCATATCCTTTGCACATAGGCTTGGGAAATCATTACCGCTGCAGAAGCTGCCATCTTGTTTCTTTATTTTACATTTCCCTGTTGTTAATACGCAAATCTGAACAGGTACTTTTAGTTTTTTCTCACAGCACATGCAAAATACAAGAGTTCCATTAATTGTAAGCTGGTCATTACCAGCATCAAAAGTGAAGGATGATAGGTCAAAGAAACAGTTGGCTATACATGCATCAAATACTGAAACTGGGAATAATGATTGTGGTGGGAAACAGAAATTGTCTATTTTTACTAAAAACGTAAATGAATCCATTATGGTGGCTGTACCACTATAATCTAAGGTAATGCCGCTCTTAGTTCCTGTACCAGTAACCGTTAAGTCAACAGTAAAATCTGCTGTCACTCTCTGTCGAATTGAAACCTTCGTTCCTTTACCTTTTTTGCCGCATTCTTCCGTATCAACCATATTTTGAGGAATGATGGTTTGATCTCCGCCAGGTCCTGGAATAGTTTGCAGTGGTGTAACTTCTTCATCATCAACGAATAATTGAGTAATGGATGTTGAAAAGCTAACCAATTCACAATCCACATTAACCGTTTCAACGGTATCTAAATCTGGAGAAATGTCAACAATTAAATCCACGACATCAAAGTCACTTTCTTTTCTAAATAACCTTGCATCAAAAACTTTCTCAACAAAAATACATTCCGTTTTGATGTCTCTTAAACGTCTTGGCTTTTTGCATTTCACCTTTCCTTCGCAGCATTCTGCGCCATTATCGGGCTTGTCACAATTTATGCCTGGATTACACTCTTCATAAACTTCCATATAATATGCCTCCTTTTTATTTATATTTTTCTAGTAACATTATATGTTCCAGCGACCATCAAGTGCATATTTTTTGAAGAATGTTTACATCATGTTTTCAGTTTTTTATTTTTTGTTTCAGATTATTGTATAATTATTGTTCAAATTAATAGGTTGTCCATTAACCATTTCTTGTCGACAATCATATAATATTGTATATTCAAGGAAAGGAGGGGAAGCTATGAAAGAATGTTGTGATGAGTATTATTATAAAAAGAAAAAAGTCATTACAACCACTATGGGCACTCAAACCTTAGCTAAAATGATAAAAGCCAACTTTGAAAAGGGAGATATCATCGGCTTGACTTTTATTAATGAAGGTACTGCTGCTATAGCTCAAGGTATATTTATGGCTGTTATTGAGACGGTTGTTGTTGTTAAGGATCTTCTCTTAGAGGGTACAATGAGTTTTATCCCATTAAGTGATGTCAATAGTATTGAAAAAGGTATAGAACCAGATAATACTATTACATCTGTTGAGTTGAAATAGGACAAACTGTATGATATAGAATTAAAAATATAGAAATGCTTATAAGGATTATAAAAATAGGATTTTTTGAAGGGTACATAGTTCTTATTCTTATGATCCTTTGGTTTTAAGATAAAAAAACAAGGCGATCAGATAGATGCCTTAATTAATAATGGAGATAAGGGGACTTGAACCCCCGACCTTCTGACTGCCAGTCAGACGCGCTCCCAACTGCGCTATACCCCCACACGAATTGAATAGCCATTTTTGAATAGAATACCTTATTTATTATACATGAATTTATGAGTTTTTCAAGTGTATTTCTTTTCTGTATTTCTTCATTTTAATATTATTAATCTGAAATAATAAAACTTGATCTATGCTATAGGCTATCTGCATCATCCACTGTTTTATTATAGTCATTAGAATCTTCGTTATCTTCGTTTTCTCTCTCCCCAATATAATAGTTAAAAGAGTTATCTAAAATACTTCTTTCTACAATTTCATTGACTTCATTCTCTTTCTTCATGATATCCATCCTTTCATTTTTTATAGGTTTTGATTTAGATGTCGCTTTTATACAATTAATGATTAAATATATTATAATACATTTAGATTAAGATAGAAAAAGATATAGCATACTTCATTATTAACGTATACTATATCTTGAACAAACGTAATACGCTTGCTTGTTCACCATTGAATTCTTTCACCTAGTCTTTATTAATAATATCTAGTAATTCTATTAAAAAATCTTCTGCTTTTGAACTCAATTGATTTTGATTAATTACTTGTTGTCTTATGCCTTCTATATGCTCTTTTTCTTTACTTCTTAGTTTTAGACTAATATGAGCTAATTTTTCTAGTGTATTTTCCAAAGTTCTCCCTCCATGTCACCTACATGTAATAACTCTATTGTCATAATACATTGATATAGATTTATACAATAAAGAAAAATAACAAGCAATTCTATTGCTTTAAAAAATAATTGTTTAGTAGATTATTATGTTGAAACATTTTTACTCATTTTCTTATAAAACTCCCCTCATTATAAATTTCCATAAACTACTATGCCTAAGACTATTATACTATTTATTTAGGTCTATGGGTTTTTGAAAATGTCCCCATCCGTGGACATTGACTATACAATTATCTAATCTTCATAGATTAAAGTAATAAATTTTACATCTAGTGCTTTCGAGATTTTTATTAGCTCTGAAAGTCTAATATCTTTTTGGTTGTTTTCTATTTTGGATAAAGTTGATTTTGGTATGGCACTCTTTTGTGCTAGTGTCCTTAAACTCATATTTTTTAGTCTTCTTTGTTCTCTAATTTTCAAATACATTCTACCACCTCACGCAAGTTTTAAATTCATCATACAATTAAACAGCGTAAAAGTTCGTAGAGAATTAATAAATAAAAATTTACTAGAGCATAGTTTGTTATGATTTATCTAACGCTGTTGATTTTCCAAAGTAAAAAGCAACCACCATTAATATGACAGAATATGATTTATCTGCATCAATTTTACCTGTGTAACTAAGTGCTATAAATAAGGCAACCACTAGCAATGCTATTATTTTTCTAACTTCTAACAAATCAACTAGTTTTTCCTTCATTCAATCACTTCCTCTATGTCTCTTTTTATATGGCTACAAATAGATTTAATCCTTTTGTTTTCAGCCTTCAGTATTTCGTTTTCCTGCTTCAGCGCTTGGTTATATATATTATTAACTTCGTTTTTAAAGACATGTTCATAACAGGATCCATAAATATTATGATACAATAGCTGTAAATCACTGTTTATCAGAGTTCTATCAATAATTACCTTACCTATATACCTTTTATCTCCTAGGTACTTCCCATCTTTTGTTACTCCAATTTTCTCAATAATTCTAGTAAATCTATCCTCTAAAACTGTAATACATCCTGTAGACCATGCAAATAGTGGCAAATCATCCATCGTTCTTCTATGTATGTTAATTCCTGTAGAGGTAGATAAACCTGAACGTCTTATGACTGGGATTTTTTCTTGCCCTAGCCCTAATTCTAAGGCTGGACGACCTTTATGTAGCTTACTATAAACTTTGTAAATTCCTTTTTGTACCGTTGGAATGGGCATGCCATCATTAAACTTTTCACCCGAACCTTGTGGATCGTCAGGTAAGGTACTTGCATGGCTGGTATAATACAGCTCTCCATCTACAAAAGCTGCAAAAACAGCACCCATACGACCGTTTGGGTGCTTGCTCATGCATTCCTTCCTTGCCATGCCTGTATATGCTCCAAGTCCTTCTATACATAGGATGAGGGCGCTTTCTTTTTTTAGTTCTGAATAGTTATTTAAGTAAGTATGGTAAATATGTAATAGTTTGTCTTTCAAATCATCATCCTCCTTTACTTTGTTAATAATGCAATAAGAATGGCTACTATTATAGGCAGGCATACACCTGTTAATAGCAGCCATTTTGCTTTGTCGATACTATGTGCTATTCTATTAACTGAGCTCTCAAGCCTTGTTAATAACGCTTCTAAACGTATGGTTGTGTTTTCAACAAAGTTAATTTTATTCTCTAGTGCCTCTTGCTTTTTCTCCACTCCGTCAATTCTTAAATGTGCGGACTTAACCAATTGTTCTAGTTTGGCTATTATTCTTTCCTTAGTACATGGTTCCGTAATCATCCCTCCTATAGAACCCCTATATGATAATGTTATAATATAGGAGTTATTGAATGATTGTTATGCTTCCATTATTTCTGTTTTTTGCTCTTTAGTTATCCAGCCTTTTGTTATTGCATTGTCCAAGTTTTTCTCATTTAGTTTATCTTGTTTATAAAGTTTTTTTAGTCTTTCAATCATAATCTCACCTCACTTTAAACTTTCTGTAAGTAAATGATCAATAATTTCATCTTGTTTCTTTATATGTTTATTAAGTTTTTCTAGTGTAACTTGTTCTTTCAGTAGTTTTTTCTTTTCTTCTTCTAGTGCTGATAAGTATTTTTCTGCAACAATACTTGCTTCTTCATCTTCTATATTGTATATGGATTTCAATAGTTGTTTTTCCTCAACCCTTAAAATTTGATTTTCATTTTCATAAAATAAGACTATATCATCTTTAGTGTTTATATTAGCTAATACATTGTTGGCACTTACACCATTTATATCACTTTTTTTGTCCCATACTTTATACTTCATAATTATCTCCTTTCTGGTACATAAATCTCATTTTTATTTAAATTTCTTTTAGTATCCTTTCCTCCAATTACATATACTATGTTACTAACTGTTGATGAAGTTAAGTAGTTTCTCTCAGTAAACATATCAGCTTCTGTAGACCATGTATTTGTTATAGTATTATAGGCTTCATTTTTAGCTAATTCTTTAGTAGTATAATTAATCCCTCCTATTACATATACTATATTACCAACCGCTGATGAAGTTAAACCATATCTTCCAGTAGGCATATCAGCTTTTGTTGACCATGTATTGGTTACAGTATTATATGCTTCATTTTTGCTGAAATCACTGCTACTATCGCCGCCTCCAATTACATATATTATATTCCCAATTGCTGATGAAGTTGAACCGTATCTCCCAGAAGGTATATTAGCTTTTGTAGACCATGTATTTGTCACAGTATTATACGCTTCATTTTTACTCCCACTACTATTATAACCACCCATTACATACACTATTTTATCAACTACTGATGACGTTAAGCTATTTCTCTCAGTAGACATATTAGCTTTTGTAGACCATGTATTTGTCACAGTATTATACGCTTCATTTTTATCCGAAAGTCCACAACTAATATTCCCTCCAAATACATATACTATATTGCCAACTGCTGATGAAGTGGAACGGGATCTAGCAGTAGGCATATTAGCTTTTGTAGACCATGTATTTGTCACAGTATTATATGCTTCATTTTTACTGTAGTAATTAACATAATGCCCGCCAATTACATATATTATATTACCAACTGCTGATGAAGTTAATTGGTTTCTCTTAGTAGGCATATTAGCAGCTGTTACCCAAAAATCACATAGCCAAACAGGTAATTTTTTGATACTTCCTGTTACACCAAATATGTTAACCCCTTCTCTAATGTTGCTTGATACCAAATTATTACTACCAAGAATATAACCACCGCCATTATGATAGCCTGCAGGTATAGCCTTGTTGGTAGTTCCTGGTGTTATTACCTTTGCCCCTTGATTAGGCATTGTCCCTGATTTTTGACTTGCACCATATACTGCGCTTGTAAATGTCTTCCCACTAAGTACATTTGCAGTAGTAGCATTTCCTCTTGCTTGTGGAATTGATTGTATTCCAGCCTTAAGTTCATTAAAAGTAGCAATACCACTTGATTTAGAAACCGTTCCATCTTTGCCAGTAATAGCGGTTTCTAACTGATTTTTACCACTACTGACAGATTGAAAAAGCTGGTCATAATCATTTTGAGTTAAAATTTTCTTCCAGGCTTGCCAAGTTCCGCTACTATTACGTCTAAAAAACCTTAAATCAGTATGCAATCTAGTTGCTATCTGTAATACCCATGTACTTGCATGCTGTATTACTTCTATATAATACCAATCATCAGTTGGGGCATTAGCCATATTATATCCTCTGTAAAATCCACTATTAATATAGTTATTCAGATTCTGATTTGATATGTCTTTTGCAGTTCCACCAATCCCATAACCACCAGGCGCTTTACTATTCCAGTTATTTTTTTCTGCTTGAGTCACAAATTTATGATTACTATCTTCTACTATCATTGTAGCTGGATGTGTTGATGGATGGCTATAATTTTTAAGGCTTGCTAATTTATTCTTTTCCGCTGTCGTATAATCATTTGTACTTAGACCTCTTCCAGTTACTTTATCTACTTTTTTAGTAACCGTGTTCCATAGGCTACGTTCAGTGTTGGTTATATGTTTTACAGTATCTGATTTATGTGATACAGCACTGTTCCAGTTGGTTTTTTCTGCATCTGTAACAAATCTATGACTGCTGTCTTCGATTATCATGGTTGCTGTATGGGTTGATGGATGTACGTACTTATTTGCTCCGTTTGCTATACCATCTAATTTAGCCTTATCTCCTTTAGACATCCTACCATCTTCAGTTGTAGAAGCTTTTTTTACCACTTCAGCATCTAATTTATCCATATTACCATTAATATCATTAATATCTACAACATCTGTTCCTTCAGGTTTTTTTAATCCTAGATTATTAGTTGTTAGCATTTTATGCCTCCTTCTTATAGTAATGAGTTATACTGCTTTAATACTTTCAAGTTAATATAGCTATGTGTGCCAGAAAAAAACACAAAAAATAATGAACTTATAGTTGTAAGTGAAACTAATTTTGTATTGTTTTCTATATGATTCATCTTTATTTATAAAGATAATGAGCTCATATAAACTCTAAATATTCTTATAGACCTAATGGAGTCTATATGTTTTATCTCACTGCCTAAGCAAGATTGTAAAGAATAATTTCTACGACATCTGTTCCTTCAGGTTTTTTTAGCCCTAAATTGTTAGTTGTTAACATTTTACGCCTCCTCTTCATATATCTTTAGTTCATGCCATGTCTTAGAATTAGCCTGCTGCCATGTTAATCCTGTCAGCATTGTCCAAGTGGTATAGGAATACTTAAATGAATAACTTAAGTGTGCTGGCTTTATTTCATCTAAAGCTTGAATTAATCCACCCATATTCACAGGAATACCTTTAATTCCCACAAACTGAACCTCGAATCGATATTCATCTGGGTATTCTAATACAGTCACTTCTCCTCCTGAAAAAGCCATGGCTACACTTTGAATCATTTCTTTTGTTGTTGTACCGTTACCTCTTAGTTTTGCTGATAATATTTCTCTTCTATAAGGGTGAGATTTACTAGGATCTGTGACTAAAGCAAGTTCTTGTTCCCAGTTTTTAAGTCCCCATGTAGCCGTATTAATAAAACACTGATTGACGGTATCCTTTAATAAAGCTCTGAGAACATTTATCTCACTACCTAAAGCGTCTTCGAGGATTTGGAGTTCTACAACCTTATGTAAATAAGGGGGTAAATAGCTCATGAGGTCCGATTCTTCTATTTGTACAGCGTTTTCTTCTTTTATCGTATCACTATAGATAAGTTCGCCATATTTAGATTGTCCATATGCCATTTCTTACACCCCCTTAATCTGATTCCAAGTGATAGTACCTTTTTTCAAATATTGTGATGGATTCAAGTTTCCTGCATGCCATACTTTATTGGTATTGGAATAAAGCTCTCCTGATGTTGCAATCCCACCTAGTATTAAATCTAGATCCATTTTTACTGCTTCATTGATTAGAGCGGAATAGTTAGCAATACCTCCTGGATCGATAGCATTTGGCACAAAATCCTTCATCACCCAGCCGCTTGCTTGAAAGTTATCCCCTAACAAATAAGCACTAACACAATTAGTATTATCATCTATATAGACCTGAAGAGCAGCACCATCATAGGTACCACATTCCTTAATTCTTATATACTTAAATGGCGAACCTCCAAATCTACTATGGTGAAGTATGGTTATATCTGAGTGACTACCAAAGTGATGAGAAGCATAAAAAACAACCGATTGGTGATCACCACTATTGATATCTCTTAAAGCAAACCTTGCTACTGCACGAGTGCCTGAGTTAACAGCTATGGTGTACCAACCTACAGCTAAGTTGGTTCTATCACTAAATCCATTCCCTGTTCCTGAATAATTCACTTTGAAATCTAATCCTGTTTGCAAACCATTGATTGCAGATATATCATGTGTGTGCGTACTAGGAGTATATACCGATGGCTTACCACTTACTCCTGACCATAAAACACTATCTGCGCTTTCAGCACTATCTACTTTACCATTATTATTCTTATCATAGACACTTTTTAACATATCTCCATACCCAGCAGTACTTAGCTGATTTTGTGTAACATAATGGTTTAGTGCTGACTGAGTAGCGGTTGAGATAGGTTTATCTAAATCAGAGGTATTATCAACATTTCCTAACCCAACATCTGCTTTGCTAACAGTATGCGGATTAGAACGATTAGCTATATGGTTCTGAATATTTGAATTTTTAGGTTCATAACTCAAATCATGATTATGATTCCCTGATGCCTTACTATTCCAATTAGTTTTTTCAGCTTCTGTTACAAATTTATGATTACTATCTTCAGTTATCATTGTAGCTGAATGCTCTGATGGATGCTCGTAGTTCTCAAGACCAGCTAATTTATTTTTTTCAGCAGTTGAATAATCTTCGGTAGATAGACCTTTTCCTGTTACTTTATCCACTTTGTTAGTTACCGTATTCCATAGGCTGCGTTCAACACTAGTTATATGTCTTACAGAATCTGATAGATGCAATACTGCACTGTTCCAGCTATCCACTAAAGCTTGTGTTATTTTATCAATAACTGATTTGTTAGAATGATCGTGCTTTCTAGTATTGGCATCATTCCAATTAGCTTTTTCAACATCTGAGACAAATCTATTCCTATCATCTTGTTTTATAATATCTGGTGAGAGTTCATCTGGAAGCTTATATTTGTTAGCTCCTTCTGCTATACCTGCTAATTTGCTCTTTTCTGTTGTTGTATAATCTTCTGTGCTTAGTTGCTTACCCTGCACCTTATCCACCTTTTTTGACAGTTCAGTTGTCACCGTAGCTGCAAAGTCAGGATCGTTATTGAGTGCGTCTGCAATCTCTTTTAATGTATCTAATGCCTCGGGGGCAGCGTCTATAACCAACTGAATCCTTTCGTCCGTCTCTGTCTTAGTATAAGTCGTTGATTTATCTGCTTTTAACAAAAGCTGTGTATCGACATAGACTTTTTCAGCCTTATTTGCTTCGGCAGTTCCTAAACGAGCATCTAATGATTGAACCGCTGCATTATTACTGTTCTTATATCTGTCTACCTCTGTCTGTGTAGCAGTTATGCTGTCTTGCAATATATTAATATCTTCCGCTTCAACTTGATCTCCCTGTGTCTCATACGTGATGTAGACTGGTGATGCATTAGAAAAAATTTTAATACTCTTTTTCCATGGTGTTTCATTTGGAACTGAAATGATGAAATTCTTGATTTCTATACCTGTTAATTTAGATCCTGTATAGACCTTGATACTAATATCATTAATATTGTCATGTTTGAGTAAGCCTTCATATTTATCATCAACGAGTTCTATTTTCTCTTCCACAACATAAGTGCTGTCATCATGCTTTTTATTCAGTTTTTCTATAAACTGTTCAATACTATCTGGATACGCCATTACAACACCTCCAAACTAATGGTTCCAAGGCTAGGTATCTCTTCATCTTCCAATGCCACATTGATAGTTTTACTATTCAAAGTTAAGTCTTGATAGTCTATAATCCCATCTATACCTAAAAGAATGGTTCCCAGTTTAGCATAACTGACATAGGATCTTCTAAAAGCAATAGATTTGAAATGCTCAACTAAAGCTGATATTACAGCATCTTGTACCATTTGAAGGTTATAACCCTGTGCAAGTGATATTTTTGCTGCTACATCAACTTTTCTTCCTGCTCCTGATACTACGGTTATGGCTGCTCCAATTGGTCGTACGGATTCTATATAACCCAATACATCTGCTATCAGCTTGGAATCTGCTGGCTGTTTATTATCATCAACAATGACTATTTTAACCGTTCCTGGACCATCCCAAAGCGGCTTCACCTTAGCACCGCCGACACCATCCACTTCATATGCCCATTGCAGATAATGATTCATATTCCCGCTTGTTGCTGATTTTTGAACTCTAAGATTGTATCGGTTTAATAAGGCTTCATCCGATTCTTCATCTTCACCTGAAATGATTATATCCGTTAACTCAGCTTGAGTTAGTCCGTCAATATAATCAATAGGTAATAGACTTCCTGAATAACCGTTGCCTATAACACCAGCCATTTCGCACTCTAACTGATACTCAAAATCTTGTATATTTTCAATCACTTGATAGCTCACAGCATCATGGTTAAAGCGGCTGCCAATAGGCACCTCTATATTGAATATTGCTTTTCGTATGGCTTTAGATGCCTGCCTTCTTTCAATTCCCATCTCGGCACATCGTCTTTCTAGGTAACTGCCTGAACTGGTGTTAGCAAAAACAAGCTCAAGCCAGTTTTCAAGATCAATATACATTAATTGAAGTTCAACTGCTGCTGGTGCAAGCGCATCATAAATAATACTGCCTTCTCTTTTATCTACATGACTGGGGACTTGACTTAGCATTCTTTTAAGTATTTTTTCATAGGTAATGTCATCATACATTAGATCCTCACCCCTTTCTCTATCTCAAAATCTCCTAACGCTGTATGAACCGTAAAGGATACATGAACTTTATCCTTATCAGCTGTAAAAGAAAAAGCATCAACACTTTTAATTCTATCATCCTGTGTTAATGCTTCTGTTATCCTTCTTTCAATTTCTGAATAGACGTAAGCTTTTGGTTCCCCAATCAGGTCATTCAACTCAATACCATAATTCCATGAATAGATTTCATAATTAAATCGTTCAGTGTTGAGTATTTTAAATATCGCCTGCTTGATAGCTGCTAGTCCATCCACATACCCTCTAATTGACCCTTGTTCAAGATGTAGCTGGTAGGTATAGGATGGCTGTTCCAGTATTCTAATTTCATCAGCCCTGTAACTGTCATTTTTAGGTATCATCCACTCACCACCCTATTCAATACTACATATCTTTGACCACCTTGCATCTGTATCATAAGTACTTGCTCACCTACCCTTAATCCATTGTGAATAGTTATCGCTCGTTGAATTCCCTCTAGCGTTATATCGACTATGGATTCTCGTACATTATCTGTCAAAATAATGTCTTCAGCTTCTAATGTCAGCTTCTGTTCTATATTAATCTTAATTGGCTCTATACTCATAACTGTCCCATAAATAAACTTAATTAGATGGGTTTGTGTTACTGCATCCACAGCGGCTTTCTTTATTATTTCAACGATATTAGGCAAATTTACCACCACCCCTTAATGTTAAGTCCATAAAATGTTCTTCGTCTTTGAACGTGTGCTTGACCTTATCAACCATCATATAGCTTTGTAGTGATAGTTCTCCCAGATTTTGAATATAGACAATCACACGGGAGCCTGCACGTACTCTTATATCACCAATGACTTTCTTTAGACTTACCGTTCTTTTCTTCCTATTATATTTCTCAAGTAATGCTTTTGCTTTAGCTATTCCATTTTCATTTTCCTCCAGCGTATCAAAGTATTGAAGGATTCCCCATTCATTCATATGCTTGGAATCTTGTGCAATAAATACATTCCTTTTCTTTTTGTCATTACAGGGCGTGGATAATTTTATCTTATTATATGTTTCACCATCAATAGAAGACTCGTAATCAAAGTCCACTGCGTTATCCTCTCCTACAACAACATCTACATTCATGTTATCAATATTTTTTAATGTAATTAAACCATAGTCATCGTATAAGACGTACAGTTTCTTTTTATTTTGCACCGTTAGATCAATAGCCGTCAGAATAATATCATATAGCGTTTTATTTTCTTCTAATCTTGATGTAATCACATACTCAGTATCTTCTATAGTACCTGTCTTAAAACCATATTGAGCAGCAAAAATTTTAATTATATCACTCGCTTTTTTATGATGATACTTTATAGTATCTTTATTTTTAAAGTACCTTAACTGGTCATACGCTGTAACTGTTATGATTCTATTCTTATTTCTCTTCTTAGAGAAAATATAACCAAGAAATAGATAGGTATCGTTAACCTTTAATGAAACCTTATCGCCTTCAAAAAAGCTTATGATATCATCGGGTAATACTTTGAAGGTCAGTTTACTTGGCGAACCATACAGTTGAATTTCCCAATTGATTTCATTTTGTAGTATTGGAAAATACGCCTTTTCATTTCTGATAATACAAAGCTCAACACTACTCAAATTGGATCACCTGCCCTGGATAGATCAGATTAGGATTTTTTATTTTATTTAACTGAGCAATAGTTTTATATTTACTCCCATCCCCTAAATACTTTTTACAAATCTTCCAGAGAGTATCTCCTGACGAAACCGTATAGGACTTAATGGGTTCAGGAGCTGATCGTTCCTTTTCAATGACTACCTCATTGTCATCAGAATCCAATGGTGCAACCGTTGTTTTGTAATCTCTATACTGCTTAAGCTTGACATTAACCATTAAATCAAAGCCCTTACCAGCTTCTTCTATAAGAGAGTATTCTTCAAGAGATACTTTAAAATTGTTACCATATGACCATTTTTTTTGTGCAAATCGGCAAATAATAAACTGAAAAGGTGTCTTTCTATTTTTTAGTTCTTCAAACTTTTCAATAAAATATGGCTGCTTTTTGAATTTGTTACCGACATATACAGCAAAAGGATACTGTTGATGGGGTATCATGACATCAAAGGTCACTTCAGTTAATCCAGCTGTCTTCAATAAATTAATCTCTCCTTGATTCATCAAGGTGATTGTCTTATTTTTATTTTTCATTTTGATTTGCAGCTTGGATGGTGCAACGGGTAGCAGCACCTTATCCATAAAAAGATAATACATTAATACACCCCTTCCGCTGTAACCGTCATGGTTTCAAATAACTGTTCTTCTAAATAAGTCATCATACCATCCAGATCGGCGTCTTGATTAACATTATTAGTGACTCCGCCAAGATCTACTTTTATCTCCGCTGTTGTAAATCTATTGATAGCTTCTTGTTCTGCTATATCTCTAAGATATTGTATGACTTCTTCATCTGCAGTTATAGAATTGTCCATAGAAGCTGAGTTATAAGGTGAATCCTCTCCAGATTGACCAGAATCTTTATCATTTTGCTGCTGATTATAATCTGGTGAATTATTTTTCTTTTCTTCCGCTTGATCCTTTAACTTATCTATTTCTGCTTGTTTTTTCTCTGCCGCGGTTTTAGCATCCTGTTCCATTTTTTTCAATTGTTCATCTCTTTTTGCAATATTGTTTTGTATATCTCTTCTTTTGTCCTCCAACCCTTTATTTCTTGCAGCCTTTTCAGCTTCGTTTTCAAGCTTTGCATTGGTAGCAAAACTAACTTTTGCTATAGTGTCAATGGATATGATACCAATCTTATTTATTTTATTAATGAATTCATTAATAATGTCTATGGCACCGTTGACCATATTTTGCAAAGTCATAAGCACACTAACTTTCATATCGCCTATTGTATTAGCAATACTAATACCAACTTCTGAAAATTTTAAACTTAAGTTATCCCATAAACCGCATAGAAAGTATATACCTTCAAAAAACTTTATTTTTAGTTTATCCCATGTTGTCAAGAGAGTGTTAACAACTATTTTCCAAGCTATCTCTAAACCACCAACCGATTGAACCCACGTATAAATAGCACCAACAATGACACCAATTGCTATTGCAATCCACATGATTGGATTTTTAAGCATCGCTAGATTCAAACCATCCTGAGCTATTTTTGCCGCCCAAGCAGCAACTGCCTGTATTCCTAGAATTGAAGCATAAGTGCCAACTGCTGCGGTTAAACCCCAAAAAATTGGTTCAAGAATAGACCAATTATCATGAATCCATTGCGCACCTGCACTGATTGTCTCTAGCACAGGTTGAAAGGTTTGAAGAAGCATATCGCCAAAAAGGGTTGCTAGTTGTCCAAAAGTTGCTGGAGTTTCAGCAAACTTTGCATTGGTTTCATCAATGGATGAAAACATCGCATTTTTAATCACATCCGCTGATATTCTTCCCTTTGATGACATCTGACTGAGCTGCTCCACACTCTGTCCCATATTATCTGCAATAGCTTGTGCCAGCATAGGGGCACTTTTTAAGACTTCACTAAACTTATTTCCCTGAAGTCCACCTTCTGCCATAGCTTGTGTTAACACATTCATTGCCGATGACTGATCTTTTACAGAGCCACAGCCAATTTTTAAATGCTTACTCATCTGCTCAGCAAAGATAACCATCTCTTCATTATTAGAAAAAGCTCTTTTTGCATTCGTCCCTAGCTTTGTAACTGTAGAGGCTGTTTCCATATAAGCAGTTCTTGAACGTTGTGCAGACTCGAATACCATGTTCTGAAGCTGCTCATTTGTTTTAAATCCATCATTGATAGAACCTAGCTGTGCTTTTGTCGAAGCCATTGAATCAGATAAGTCCAATACCTTTTTGATATCAAAATTAATCCCTAAACTGCCAGCGATACTTTTTACTTTTCCTACAAAGGCTCCAAATTTTTGATTTGCCTGCCCAATGGATTCATTAAATTTTAGTTGTGCCTCTTGATTATCTCTAATATGCCTTTCTGTACCACCAACTATTTGAGATAATTTAAGATAAGATTGATTGGCTTGCGCAACATTCATACTTTTTACGGCTTGATTCAAATCTTTTTGATGCCCCACAGCCTGACTTAATTGGTGTCTTAACTGTTCAAGCTCCTTACTCGTACCTTTACTTCCAAAGTTCATATCTTGCTTTTCCATTTTATCTATAGCAATTTTTATTTCTTGTATTCTACTCTGCATATGATTTAAATCCGAAATCATGTTATCTGGAAAAATATTGGTTTGAGCTGCCTGCTCTGATATCATTTGCTGTGTTATATTTAAAGTGCTCAATGCTTGTTTGGCTGAAGAAAGCTCTTGAATATACCTTTCAGTACCTTGACTGGTAAATATTTCCGTAGTATCCGACTGCCATTGAATGGTACTTAACTCTTGGATACTGGCAGCATTCTCTCTCATTTTTATTTCTAACTGTTCTGCAATTGTATTGAGTTGGTTATAGTCAGCACTTAATTGAGATATATTACCTTCAGCCATTGACTGATTCATAGATCCCTGCAGGTTAATCATTTCCATCATTTTTAACCTTAAACCTTCATAATCTGAATTAAGCTGTTCAGCTGAACTATTATCTAATAAGCTGATGTCTTGACCTTGAAGGGCACTAATCTTATTCCCCAGCTCTTCTATGCGTTGATTGGTAAGATTAATATCTCTAACAGCATCTTGTGGAAGTACCTTCATCTTTAAAGCTTGATCATCTATTTGACGTTGTGATTGTATGACATTATCGGACAATTGATCTAAGGATGCCAACTCTGCTTTCATCCTTTGGATACCAGTTGTATCAATAATTTCTATATGCCCAGTACTTTGCCAATTCTGTTCGGGTATTGGCGGACTTTCTACTATCGGAGTTACGATGTTGTTCATTGATTCTGCAAGCTGGTTAGCCGTTCCTTCAGCATGGCTAAGCTCCATTACTGCTTCTTCTATACCAGTTGTATCTAATGCTTGACTGAATGCATTTCTTAGAGAGTCATAGCGGCTCATAACAGTTTGCATTGCATGATTGATTCCGCTTAGCACTGGTGAGATATTATCTATAACCTGAATGGTTGTCTGAATGGTTGTTTGTATCGTAGCCATTGTACCACCTGCCTTTTAAGTAAAGAAGGCAAGTACATCTGTACTTACCTTCTTCCTCTCTTCCTCTTTATCTTATTACTTTCTTTTTTCTCGTTTTCCATCTTGATTTGTATAGAACCAATGATATAGGCTTTCTCTCTTCTATCTAGGTTAAGATAAGTAGAAGGTAGCATATGGAGCTTATGGAGACAATAATAGGCAATATTAGCCTCTGAATCGCCTCCTAGAATTAGTTTTTTGCTTCTTCTACCAGCTCGTCCATTGTAACTTCAAATCCATTGACTTCTTGAATCTTAGTTAGATAATCTGCATATTCACCGGGCTTTAGCATGGTTTTTAGCAGAACATCTGCCCCCATGACATGGTAACTATTTTGAAGCTCAATATCATTTAGATTTGGAAATACCGTGCATGTCACAGCAAGCTTTCCAAGATATTTATTATAATCTGTTTCTTGAGTATACTGTCCTTTTTTACCTGGTACGGGTACTCTTCTAGTACACTCTTTTCTTATAGCTTCATCTTCACTCCCAGTAATGGCTTGAATCTCCCATTGCATAGGTTTTTTACTTTTATCAACAAATCTCTTAGACGCAATGTATTTTATATTCTCATCCTTGATAGCGTTTTGCGCCATAAATGCACTTAAAGAACTCATATATCATTCCTCCTATTGATTCTATACACCTGAAAGTCTACTGAATTTTTCAGGTATTTCAAAGTCTTCAAATGTAAAGTCTAAAGTTTCATCTAAATATTCCGCATCTGCATCAAATTTAGCAAGCAGTCCACCATCAATATTACAATCCTTTAAGAAAATAGTTTGTCTGCCTGCACCTGATGTTGGGTCTTCATTGGTGATATGAATATCAAAGTAAATATCTTCACCCGTTTCCTTATAACGATACAGTAATTCTCTAAACATACTGGTATTATAATGGAAGGTAGCAGAACCTGTTCCTTTCCATCCAGTTGTTTTATTTCCTTTACCTGTCTTACCTAAAATCGGTACTTCAGCTTTTGTTTTTTCTATGCTGGCTTCAAGATTAATCGCCTGCATAAAATTGTATCTATTATCTTCTATGTCGATATAACACTCTGCTAGTTTCGCACTAACAGCATCCTTTGCATGCATGATATGCATAAGTCACAGCCCCTTTCTTATTGAACGATTACAGTCATATATAGTTTTGTCATAGCATTAACTGGTGTTACAGGATTGGTTACCATAATGGATTTTTTATCCGCTCCCTGCTCAACGATTACATCATCTGCTTTGAAATTCTCTATGGCTTGTATTTTTTCCATCTGCTTATTATAGCTAACAAGCTCATTCCATAAAGCAAGACGACCTGCCTCATTGTTTTGAACTTTTCCTAGATACTTGGCATTAAATAGTACTGCAATATCATTGGCTATCTGATCCAATACTCTTATCACTTGATTGGTTGCAAAATCTATACTTTTTTCAGGAGTATAGGAAATAAGCGTATTAATATCACTAAGGACATGAACGTCATCTCCCACCTTGTGGAACATAAAATGTCCTTCTTTGATGCCCTGCTCTAATTGACTCTGCTTGTAGTTGACATCAACGGAGTATTCACCATCATATTTTTTGTTGGTATTGCTTCTATTGATGGCACACGCAGCACTTGCTCCAGTAGTCCAATAGATTAATCCTGCTTCATTAGCGCCTATATCAAGGACTGTGTTTTTAACTGAAATGACGCCCTCATAATCGGCTGGAGCTTTATAAATAACGGTTTGAAACTTGATACCATTGTCTTCGCGCATTCTTTTGGTAAATTGAACGAATAAATCTATAATCGTTGAATCTGTACTTGGGCAACCAAGTGTATTAAAGCTAAAGGCTTCAATTTTATCTAAAAATGCTTGATAATCTGAACCATCAACACTTCCTTTATTAGAACCGCCAGTTAAATGAATGCCTGCTGTTTCTGTTAATGTACCTGTTCCTGAAAAGTCAACATAATCATTACCGATTAGAGCGTCTACACTATCGGCAATTTGTGTCTCCATCAGGCTTGTACCCAAATAGGTCGATACATCATAGCTTCCTGATATATCCACATTAGATGCAATCACAATTTGTATATCATTACCTCGTACACCTGTATACTTAGCTGTGGCCACTAAATTACCAGTTGTAATAGTAGCTTTTACACCACTGTTGAGTCTATAACAATGCAGTTTATTAGCATTCTTAAAAACTTCTCTTAAATCCTTTAACTTTTCATTCGTATAATCATAGCCAAAAAGCTTTAAAGAATCTTTTTGCATATCTCCTGCCTCAACAGTGAAAACAGCGTTATCTACACCCCAGTCAAGTAATAGAGGCATTGCTGCACACCCCCTGTCGGATAGCGATTGTGAAGCTTTAGCAGCAGACACAAAATTAATGTAGCTTCCTGGTAGTACCTTGTTCTGTGTTAAAAATGTTCCGCCTCCTAGTGCCATCTATTTCACCTTACCTTTCATAAATTGTTCGATCAGCTTTTGTACCTCTTCTATGTTATAAGATTGCTCTTTTACTAATAAAACGTTTAATAAATCTTTTCTATTAGCAAAATGCTTACTTGCTATTAACTGGTCTTTAGTAAATCTACTTTCCATTATAGGTTCTGTTTTTTTCTTAGCTGCTATTGTAATCACATCCTTCGTTCATTATTTAGCTTATTACTAAGCTCTCGGTCATGAGGTCTTGGTTATTAGCTCTAGTCACTAAGCTTTAAGTTTTCCATTATTGGATCAGAGTCTTTTACTTTATTAATAAATTCTGTATAAGTAACATTAAAGTGAAGTACTCCTTCCATTATTTCGTAATGCATATCTGAGCTCTTAACTATATAGCCATCTTCAAGAGTTAAATATTCCATTGCCAATAATAATTCTAAAGCTCTCTCTGAACATGCTTGTATAGACGCACCGTAGTAATTAATTTTAAAACTATGAACTCTCTTGTATCTAGTATTCAATTGATGGATTTGGTAGGTTGATATCATTTGCACTAAAAAACGCGGTACCTTATCACCGCTAATAGGTGTATAAGGGTATAAATCAGTTAATGTATCTAGAATTGATTGCTTAATCATCCTAATTCCTCCTAGTAGGTACCTAATATCTTTTATAGAATGAAATTTTGTGATTCCTGCTAGATACTTACTAAACTCTAGTTAATCCATGATATATAGAGCTAATATTAAATCCTTTACCTTATTCTCAAAGGCATGGAGCTTGGCATCTTTATGAGCCAGTTGTTTTGATAGCTCTCGAACTTTATTTTCAAGGGCTTGATATTTTCCTTTACCCACATACTCACCTGTAGCTAAATTGGCAAGCTTAATATCATTACGCTTCTTAATTTTTTTTGCCACCTGTTGATAAAGCTCTTCATCATCTAATACTTCTTTTAAAAATTCCATTCCTTTTACCTCCATATAGATTTTTTTAAACGTTGGTAGACTCCAACACATACGGTTGCTTTTGTTCTTTTAAGCCCTTTAAAACTTTTAAAAAAGGGCAAATAAAAGCACCTACTTTGGTATAGTAAGTGCAGTCCCACACCAGTACGTAATCCTTTAAAGCTTAGTCACTGTTGATTTTCTTTGACTTTACCTTTTTAGGATGATACTAGAATAACACGCTTTTTATGACATCAACAGGACATTTATAATTTTATTTCAATTTTTTTTTCAATTCTTCTTACCTGCCTAGTGGTGATGCCTAACGTTTCGGCAGCCTGCTCCTGTGTTAAGCCTTTACCCTTTCTAAGATAAAACAACTTTTTTTCCTTATTAGTCAGTTTTTCCATTTCATTATCGATTTGCTTCTTCTCTGTATGGAGTCTATCTAATTCCTTTTCATGAATTTGAATATGATTTTGTAATTTGCTTACTCTTTCTATCGCATACATGAAATCAATTTGATTGCTGCTCATTACCTTACCTTTGGTGTAATCTACGCTCTGCATACCCTTTGGTCCGCTCATACCAAGTTTTTTAATTTTCTTTAGTTCTTCTTTATATGACTCTAATCGTATATTAATAATATGTATTTCTCTTAGTAAGTCCTCATAGGTTTTATAGAATAACAGCTCTATCATCTCCTTACTTGTTCATAAAGCTTAGCATGCCTAGTTTTAGTACTAAAGTCCTATACTTCGTGTTCACTATATGTGATATTATATTTGTGTACTTATTGTGAACTACAAAAAGAAAATGGTTACAATATCTGCATGTGGAAAACACTCAAAGAACCGCTTAATAAATCTATAACTCGGATTCTTTGCTCCGTTTTCTATTTCACAAATATAAGATTTTGCATAGCCTGTCTTTTTAGAGATATCTAATTGAGTTAATTTTAGAGCCTTCCTAAATGCCATTAGCTCTATTCTTTTTTTAGATATGCTTGGATTCATTTCTATTACCTTAGTTTACTGTGTGTGAACTTTATGTCCTAATATTATCATCCTTTCTGTGGACTGTCAAGAGATATTGTGAAATTTCTTTGATTATGTTTACCGTATGCAAACTTTATTTAAGGAGAATCTTAATGACAATAGGTGAAAAAATTAAGTATCTTAGGCTTGGAAAAGGCATGACACAAGCAGAGCTTGGTACACTCATAAGCAAAAAGAAAAGTACGATAAGTATGTATGAAAAGGATAAACGTCCTGTAGACGTTTCAACTATAAAGAAGCTAAGTACTATATTCCATGTAACACCCGATTACTTTTTAGCTGAATCAGGCGTTGATGATAAAGCACAAAGAATAATTTCTCACATCACCAAACATGGTGATAAACTGGCTGAAAGAGATTTAGATATTATTATTAATATATTGGAAACAGGAATAAAAGAAATGGAAGATGAGTAAATAGTTTGAGGCAAATTATATTGATGATAGAGACTTTAAGACATAGTTCTATCACTATTAAATAAGAGTTAATAGTATTAGCTCCTTGGATGTGTAGCTATTACCATTAACTCTTTTTGTTATAAGGTTATATAGTTATCTATTCTATGTCTAGCACTGTCCATTTTTTAGTAACAGTATCTACATACTTAATATCAAATCGATGTTCTTTCAAGTCGGCGTGAAGGATGGTACTTGAATCCTCTTTTGTCCATTGTATTTCTAGTAAATGCTCCTCTAATTGTTTATTGATTGTCATAGCTCCATCAAATGCTGGATAACGATTTCTAAAGGTCATTAACTGAAACAATTGCTTGACCACTGGTCTTTTAACCTCTTCTGCTATTTCATCTAGTGTGTAATAATGTCTGTTAATATTTCTTCCCTGCTTTGTGGATTCTAGTAATTCAATATCATTGCTGCCTGCAAATAATCCAACGTAATAGACCTGTGGAATACCTGGTGTAAAAAACTGAATCGCACGAGCTAAAAGATAAGCATTGTCATCATTTCCTAAAGCTGAGTAATAAGTACAATTGATCTGATAGATATCTAAATTATTATAGGCAGTGGTACTATATATTTTTTTAACATTGGCACCCTTAGAATATAGGTTCTCTCTTGTTTCTTCTATTTCAACATCTGTTAATAAGTCTTTAACATCTACAACGCCAATGCCATCATGGGTATCTAAAGTTGTATATTGCTTTCGAGGACAAATCTCAAGCCAGTGAATCAGCCTTTGACTTGTACCAGAATAGAGTCCATGCAACACCAGCATAGGTAATGCAAAGTCATAAACATAATAATTGTGTTCTTCTATTTGTTTTTGTATGGTGTAGTGCTCGTGTATTTCAGGTAATAGCTCTACATTGCACTCTTTTAATATGTCTCTGCAATAATCTAGTAACGTCCACATATCAGGCTCAACAAAGAAACAATTGGTACCCTCTTTCTTAACAGCATAAGCAAAAGCGTCCAGTCGTATGATTGCTGCACCATGTTCACATAAGTTCTTCAGATTCTGCTTGATGAACTCTAAAGTAAATGTCTTAGTTACATCTAAATCTATTTGCTCTTCATCAAAAGTACACCATATTTTATCTGTAGTACCGTCATCAAACGTTACATCTACATACGGTGCCCTTGGTTTTCTCTTATAGATCTGTCCTACCTGCTCTTCGGTAGGGTAACCTTTTTCCCAGAATTCACTGTATTTTATAAACAAATCTTTATAATCAGAAGCGTTCCCTTTTTGAATAAAATCTTGAAAATAATGGGAGGAACGGGATATATGATTAATCATAAAATCATACATTAAATCATAGTTCTCACTTAATTCTTTTAAGTCATCCCATGTGCCAAAAGCAGAGTCTACTTCTTCATAAGTTGTAGGAGCAAAACCTCTATCCGCTGAAGAAGGATAAAAAGGGAGTATATGTATCCCGTAAATCACATTTTTTAAGTATGTATCCACAACATAGTTAAGATCTTTTAAATTACTCCCCAAGCTGTCAGCATAGGTAATTAACATGATTTTATTACTCTTTTTCATACGTCTCCTCCTATTATCTTGTTTAGTTTCAAGTAAGTGTATAGTAGAATTATAACTAGATAGACTCAATATGTCAACCGTTTTCATATAATGGTTTTTTTATGGTCTAAGTTGCTTTTTAACTAGGAATTAATAAATGAAGTATAAATGTGTATTTTAAAAGGATTGAAACTCTAAATTGATGTTGTATTTTTTTGTGTTATGATTAAAGGTGTTGCATTAAATGATATTAAATGCTTACACAAATGATATTGCAAATGAAGGAGTGATATGAAAAAAGCCTTCTAATTGAAGGCTTGAATAAGCTGATAGAGGGACTTGAACCCTCGACCCCTTCCTTACCATGGAAGTGCTCTACCACTGAGCCATATCAGCATAGTTAATTGATTATCTGTCCATAGGATTTATCGTATTGCTGTCACGTTATACATGATGATTCATCACTTATACATTTTTTTCTTTTAGAATGCTTTCGACCTTCTTTTTGATACGCTGTAAAGCATTATCAATAGACTTAACTGGTCTTTTTAACAGCTTAGCAATTTCTACATAACTCTTTCCATCTACATACAACGTTAGAACTACTTTTTCTAGTCTGCTTAACCTATTAGACAGCTCGCCTTCTATAATACTAAGATTTTCTCTTCCGATCAATAGGTCTTCTGGATTAATTACTTTATGGGACGGCATTCTTTCTAATAGGGAAGATTTATCATTTTCATCCTCATAAGCAGGTTTATTTAATGATATATAGGAGTTTAAAGGAAGATGCTTCTGCCTTGTAGAGGCTTTAACGGCTGATATCATTTGCCTTGTTACGCATAGATCGGCAAAGGCATAAAAGGAAGATGTTTTACCTTCCTTAAAATCCCTTATCGCTTTGTAAAGACCTATCATACCTTCTTGTATAATATCATCTTTGCCAGCTCCAATGAGAAAATAGGTCTTAGCTTTTTTTTCTACTAATACTTTATACTTGTATAGCAGATAGTTAAGAGCCTCATCGTTTCCATTTTTAACTAATTCAACCAGCTGTTCATCTGAATAAGCAATAAATTCATTATATAGTGCAGTATTTTCCAAAATACCTACCTCCAATTATTGCCTTCTCATTTCTTCCATCCATTTTTTCAACTTGGGATCAAGATAACCTTCAAGTCTATTATTATCCACGTCTATTGTATTGATATATTCATCATTAATCTGCTTATTCAATTGTTGGACTTCTGTTAATAATTCTCTTGCAGAAACTCTAGTAGCTCCTTTCCCCATAATGATAATCTGCTCTAGTGCATCTGAGGTAGCTACACGGATACGATACTCTTGTCCCATTTGATAAGTAATTCTCTCTATCAGCTCATCCGCTGTCTCTGCTTCTTTTGTAAACACTACCTGAATATTATGATGCTTGTAAATCCTTCTTGCTTGTCCCTTAACCTTATGAGCATCAAACACAACAACGACATGACAGGATTTACTGCCTTGATAATTACACATAATATCTAATAGCTTAAGCCTTGCATTTTCTAGATTCTCATTGGCTATTTCCTTTAATTCATTCCACGCATATATAATATTATAGCCGTCTACTAGTAGGTATTCCTTAATCAAAGGTTCTCCGCCTTAAAACTTAACTTAATTTATTCTTGTTATTATTTCTAATCATGATTGATGTAGCAAATTTAAGTATACTACAAAAATCATGTTTTGTTAAGTAAATATTATTGTAAAAATTTAAGCTGTGATAAATGATTAATATTAAATGTTATCTGCTCCATATTTTTAATCTTCTCTTTGTCTAACTGCTTCAAACATAAGCACTGCAGCAGCTACAGATGCATTTAATGATTCAATATTACCCTTCATGGGTATACGTGTAGTAAAATCACACTTTTCCTTTATCAGTCTGGATACACCTTCTCCTTCATTGCCTATTACGATAGCTAATGGTCCTTTAAGGTCACATGTATACATGACCTCTCCGTCCATATCTGCACAAGCTATCCAAAGCCCCTTATCCTTAAGCAATTCTATGGTTCTCACTAAATTAGTGACTTTAGCTACTGGTGTATACTCAATAGCACCAGCAGAAGTTTTTGCCACAATGGATGTTAATCCAACCGCTCTCCTTTTAGGTATAATAATACCATGAACTCCAGCAATATTGGCACTTCTTATAATAGCTCCCAAGTTATGGGGATCTACAATATTATCTAAGATAAGAATAAAAGGAGGCTCGTCCTTCTTTTCTGCTCTAAGTAGCAATTCATCAACACTTGAATAATTATAAGCAGCAGCATAGGCTATAATTCCTTGATGTTTATTTGTTTGGGATAATCTATCCAGCCTTTCCTTATCAATAAAATTTACAACGATATGACGCTTTCTAGCATCTGCTATTATTTTCTTAATAGGTCCTTCCTTATGTCCATCCAGTATATAGATTTTATTGATACTTCTGCCAGCTTTAATAGCTTCTAAAACGGCATTTCTGCCTTCAAGTATTAGTTCATTTTCCATTTTGTTTGTTCCTTCCTATTATCAATGATTAGGTAATCACAAAAGACAAATAATTAAGATAAAAGATTTTTATCCCTTAGTTTTTTTAGTAACTTATGATTAGGTAAAAAAGCTATATCACTTTCATTAAGCGTCTTGGTTAACAATAAGGTTAGGCCGTAGATGATAATTCCAACCAAAACTGATAATACGGTTGCTATAGAAGAATTACCTAGTATAAGCATCAGTAATTTGTATGAAAAAAATACACCAAAGCCCATAATGATTACAGCTATTAAAGGTTTAATAATCACGTTTCTTATGTTTAAATGAAAAGTTACCTGCTTCTTTAAAAGTATTAAGTTAAGTAGTGAAAATGCCATATAATAGGCTATAGAAGCAATGATAGCCCCTCTCCCCTGTAGAGATGTTGGAATCAAAAAATAATTTAATATGAATTTAACTATAACAGCAATTGCTAATGTCATCATAGGGTAATAATACTTACCAATTCCTTGTAACATGCTTGATAGTGTTTGTCCTAGAATAATAAATACCAAACAAAGACTATAAAGCACCAAATACTCTGACCCTGTTTGTGTTCTATATAACAACTGCATCAGTGGTCCTGCTAAGAGATACAACCCAGCAGCAGCTGGTAGTGCTAATAACAAAGCTAACCGAATACCTAAAACTATTTTCGCTTTAAGCTCTTGATCATCTTTTTTTGCGACTGCTTCAGAAATAGCTGGTAATATGGTTATCATTAAAGCTAAGCTGATAGTTAATGGAACATTAACAACAGTAAAAGCCGATCCGATCTGCCCCATAATATAATTAGTCACCTCTTCACGAATACCTATGTGGTTCATTCGATGAAAAAGAGTTAATGAATCAACAAACTGCATGATAGAGTAGGAAGCAGATCCTATGGTTATTGGAATAGCAATCCATATAATCTGTTTTGCTATACGTTTCAATGACCTATGTACTTTTTGATGTTGATGTTGAATTTTACTTTCAAGATAGAACTTTTTTTTACGATACATAACCATTAAATATATCATCGAAATAACGAAGCCTAATGTCGTTCCCATCGCCGCTCCACCAACAGCAATCGGTATGCTATAACCAAGTTTCAAAAGAATAAAAGCAGAAGCAATACCTGCACCGACCTTAATGACATTCTCAATAATCTGAGCACTAGCAGTTGGAAGCATGGTCTGTAAGCCTTGAAAATAACCTTTAAATGCTCCAGCTATAGAAACAAAGACTGGAGCTAAACCTAAGCTGATTAAGGCATACTGAGTTTCTTGAGGCCATCCGCTGGCTTTAATAATGGAGTTGGTTAAGGTTATCATACCTATAGATATCAATGCACCAAATAAACCTATAACGGCTAAGGCACACTTAAATATTCTTTTTGCTTCACTGTATCGATTGATGGTTACATTTTCTGAAATAAGTTTAGATACCGCATTTGGTATTCCTACAACCGCAGCAGAAACCAATAAAGAATAAAAGGGATAAACGATTTGATAATAGCCTACACCCTCAAAACCTACTAACCGATTGAGTGGTATCCTAAAAAAAGCACTTAGAATCTTAGAGAATAAGCCTGCAAGAGATAAAAGAACTGCGCCTTTTACAAGTTTATTGGTTTGTTTTGTCATTGTGTACTCCTTTTGAAATCAATTCAAGCATTCTATTATATTGACCATCTAAATACAAATAGCCTATTAAGGCTTCAAAGCCTGTAGCAAGCTTATATGCCATCCAATCAGCGTTTTTTGGTACAGTTGCAGATTTTGCATTTCTTCCTCTTTTAAAAACAGCAGCCTCTTCATCTGTTAATTCATCCTCTAACCCCTTTACCATGTTTGCTTGAGAAGACGCCTTAACATACCCACTTGTTCTCAAATGCAGTTTATGAACAGGGGCATTTCCATTATAAATGACCAGTGTACGAATAACTAAATCAAATACCACATCACCAATATACGCTAAAGCAAGTGGTGAATAGGTTCTTGGATTAATATCTTTTAGATTCATATTTTCCTTTAATTGTTGGATAAATGCATTCAAATTTTCACCTCAGATAAGCTTGTCTTTTTTAATAATAGCAAAAGCAATACTTTTTTACTATATAACAAAAATTAAAAGCCTTGCTAAAAGTCCTCGTTAATTTACTGATAGTCTATATTCTTTTAAAACGAACCCCTTCTCTGGTATCCTCTAATAAAATCCCTTGTTTTTTTAATTGATCTCGTATCTCGTCTGCTAAAGTAAAGTCTTTATTTTTTCTTGCTTGCTGACGTTTTTCTATCAAGAGTTCTATTTCATTATCTAATAATTCTTGTTTTTTCTTTAATGTAATACCCAATAAGCCTCCTAGCCTATCTAATAAATCTAGGCATAACTGTATTAAAGAGGATGATGAATCAATAGTTGTCGTCTTATTAGTCAATTTTATAATTTCAAATATAACAGCTACAGCATCAGCTGTATTAAAATCATCATCCATAGCTTCCTCAAATTTTAATCGGTAATCATTCAGTGCTTTTTCAATAGCAACTTCTTCCTCTTTTATTTTATCATGACTAGTACGCTTTAACAAATCTGTTAAATGATAGTAAGCCGTCTGAATTCTTTCAAGACCATTCGCTGCTGCTTCCATTAAAGACTCACTAAAATTAAGAGGACTTCTATAATGAGCATTAATCATAAAGAAACGTATAACATCATAAGTAAAGAGCTCCGACAATTCTCTTACTGTATAAAAATTGCCTTTAGATTTTGACATTTTTTTATTGTTAATATTAAGAAAGGCATTATGCATCCAGTAGTTGGCAAATCTCTTCCCATTTGCTGCTTCGCTTTGTGCAATTTCATTTTCATGATGAGGAAAGATTAGATCTGTACCACCTGCATGTATGTCTATGCTGTCTCCAAGATATTTCTTAGCCATACAAGAGCATTCAATGTGCCAGCCGGGTCGTCCTTCTCCCCATGGTGATGACCATGATAGTTCTCCTTCTTTTTTAGGTTTCCAAAGAACAAAATCCATTGGATTTTCTTTATCATTATCTACTTGAACTCTTGAACCTGCTTCTAGATCCTCTTGCTTTTTCTTTGAAAGTTTACCATAGTTCTCAAAACGTTTTGTTCCAAAGTAAACCGTTCCTTTTACTTCATAGGCATAGCCTTTTTCTATTAGGGTTTGAATCATTTGAATGATTTCTGGTATTTCTTGAGTGACTCTTGGATGTGTAGTTGCTCTCTTTACTCCTAAACCATCAGCATCCACGAATATTTCATGAATGTATTTTTCTGCAATTGCCTTAGCAGAAACTTTTTCTTCCTTTGATTTTTTTATAATCTTATCATCGATATCTGTAAAATTCTGAACATAGTTAACGTCATAGCCCCGATATTCTAAATATCTTCTGACAACATCAAACATAATATAAGGTCTTGCATTTCCAATATGAATAAAATTATAGACCGTTGGACCACATACATACATTTTAACTTTGCCCTCTTCTATGGGACGAAAAACTTCTTTCTTTTTGGTTAGCGTATTATAAATCTTTATCATATTTACCTCCACTTTTAGTTTTTTAATCAAAAATTAAAGTTAACTTCTAATTAATATAGGAAGCTTATGCTTGCTAGTAGTGATGTTTAGTAAGTATTTGTATACATATATTTAAAAGTTCTTGAACTATTATACTCATTTAAACTTCAGCTCATGCTCCTATCTCTAACCTCTATTTACATTTTATATTTATACCCTTATGCAGTATTCCTAATTCTTCTAGCTTTTTTTCAACATGTTCAAGACGTATAAGTAAACTGCAAATGTCCATTTTAACAGGATCAGGTAAATGTATTTGATCCAGAGTATCACATGGTTTTACTTTTGTGTTATTCCTTTTTACAACTCTCCCTGGTATCCCTACTACGGTTGAATTTTCAGGTACCTCTTTGAGAACTACTGAGCCAGCTCCTACTCTTGAATCATCACCCACTTTGAACGAGCCTAATACTTTAGCGCCCGCACTAATCATAACATTGTTACCAATCGTAGGATGTCTTTTCCCCTTTTCTTTTCCAGTACCTCCTAAAGTTACGCCTTGATATATAGTTACATTATCCCCAATAATACAGGTTTCACCAATAACGACACCATGCCCATGATCAATAAATAGTCCTCTCCCAATAATTGCACCTGGATGGATCTCTATATTGGTTTTTCTTACAGCCCTTTGAGAGATCCACCTAGCTATAAAATACCATTTTTTCTTATAGAACCAATGGGCTACTCTATACCGAAGGATAGCTTTAAAACTTGGGTACAAGAAAACTTCCATGGTTGATTTAATAGCAGGGTCTCTGTCTCTAATGACTTTGATTTCTTCTTTAATAAATCGAATCAGTCCCACATGAATCACCCTATTCATAAGAAATAAAAAAACTCCGTCTCTTATATGAAGAGACGAAGATTATCCGCGGTTCCACTCTTTTAGAAATAATATTTATTTCCACTTTGTCTGATATAACGGTCAGTACCGTGTCGGACTACTTAATTCATCTGACAGGCTCTAGGATGCACTTCACTTATCCTCACTGTAGATCTGCTTTCAGCCCTTAACAAATCCTCTCTAAACAGTTTAGATAAATTACTCTTCCCTTCACAGCCTTATAAACGTATATATGTATTATTATATGCTGATGTCTTTAAATGTTACTATTAATAATATCTAAAATCAATTCATTAGTCAAGATGAAGTTATTTGGATTAGCTGTTACTCATTACTCATAGCCTTTAAAGCACTAATTTTAGTGGCACGGATAGCTGGATATAAACCAGATAGTATTCCTATAGCAGTTGAAAAAAATACAGAAAATGACATCAGCCATATAGGTATAATAGAAATAGCAACATCCTCTCCTCCCATTCTTCGTCCGCTAAAAATTGAAGTTCCTCCAAACTTATTAATTAAGTAGGAAGCTAAAAAGCTTAATCCAATACTTAGTATACCGCCCAGCAATCCAATGATGGCAGATTCTATAAGAAACATA
>JANQFZ010000078.1 GCA_028277605.1 Vallitaleaceae bacterium
CATTCTCACTTAATACTAACACCATTAGAATAATTATTATTCCCTTAATTTTTTTCATTTGTAGCACTCTCCTTTACTTTTTAGCACTTATAAGATATTAGAGTTGTCTATGTACTTGGTGAAATCTTTTTCTTTAATTACTTTATAGGACAAACTATTTATGAACTCTTTTTTACTAAACGTCATTTTAATTCGTGCATATATACCCTAGAGACTCATTTTTCCCTGTTTCCTCTGTAAATCTAATATCGTTTCCAGCAATAAGCTTCTCATAACCGTATACTATTTCGTTGTATTCACGGTATATATCATATTTAGCTATCAATTTTTTACTTTTCCCAGTATGAGCATTATAAACTGGTATTAGTTTCTGTTTTCATATTTTTAGATTCTAAGTATTCAAAAAATGTATCTTGGTCTGTTGCTATTACTGTAGCATTCACTTTTAGACTATTTATAGGCATCAAACAAATAATCAGTAGTAATGCCATTACTCTATTTTTCATCATTCGTCACCTCACTTACTAAAGTAAAATTCTGTGCCATGTGCTGATGTCCACGTACGGTCAATTCTGTAACCTAGAAATTTATCGGTTCTACTTGTAAAATCATTTTCATGGAAATAATCACCCTCATCGTAATCTAAGTATTTACTTAATGTATAATCAAACATTGTATCCATACTATCTTTAAATAACACTTTTAAAAATGTCTTGTAAATCTCAATATATCTAACATCTAATTCCGTATCTCTAAGCTTATCTTTATGCTTAAATTGAACTGGATAAATATATTCATTAGGTATATCATTATAATCAAAATCACTTAAAGTCAATATAAACTCTGGATTAGTCGCTATGGTTTCTATTGGGTGTTTCCAATTAGATTAACCATAAAAGCAATCAGGTAATGTATTGTAAATTCTGAGCATCTTAACTCAATACTGACCTATTGACCATCTCCGCCAGAATCCACATACCTAATAGCTAACTTCTCACCTTCAGGTAATATCGGTGTTGCCTTTTTAATAATACCCTTAATAATAGCTGTCTGCTCCTTGGTCATTGTATGGCTGCCATATCCACTAGAAACCATTACCGTTCCATTCTCATGGAAATCCAACTTATCAAAATTAACCCTCTTACTAAGTTCAGGGTCATTCTTAATATATTGGAATTATGTCATATTTACAATAAAATGCAACTTAGGTTAGCTGATTATCAGTTTAGTAAGTCTGCCCATTTAAATAACTTTGCTTTACTAAACAAAGATAAGCATAAAAAATAGCATTGCTATTCAATGCTATAATAGAATACCTTCCAAAAATTCCCCTAGAATATATAGGGGGGATAAACAGCATAAACTGTTATTCTTATAACAGGTAATAAAATTAATTGATAGTACAATTCTATCATTATAGTATTAAAATTGTCAATAAACAAATATAGTGTGATTACAACCAAATCACATCCTTGTTTATGACAATATCTCAATTTAAAAACCTTCACTATGCTACTTTAACAAAAAAATGATAGTTACTTGTTCTGTAGGTAGAAGTGCATTAGAACCGTTTGGTGTAAGTGGTATAACATCCTAAGTAGGATTATTGACAGTTGCATATATAAAAATCTCAAACCCCTCCCTTTAGTATAAGTTTTTGTCAAATTTTACATGAGACTTATGTTATCTAAATCCAAATATACTGAATCTCTTTATGTTATGGTAAACGTGCTACCAAAATTTGGTGCTTATATTAACTTATATCATATCCTTCATATCCACCACCACTTATACGCACTTGCCATTTTTAATGAATTCCTGTATACTTTATAGTACATTGGGTATTACTTCCATATTGCTATTCTACATATAGGATAGTTAATAAATGAAATGTATTGGATATTTTCTACAATATATCGAGTATCAATAGTCGACAAACTTTACTTTTTTGTATAAAATGTTTTTATCTTATACAATGATCATCGATGATACGGTTTATAATAGCTATCTATGATTGATTCAATAAATGAACAGTTTCTAATCCGATTAATGTGAGCAAATATTTTGTCAAATCCATTTCTATATTATGTTCTCTTGTAATTTTATGTCAATACAATTATAATAATGTAATAACTGTTCGTTCACTTCATTGTTTATGAAAGGAGATTGCTTATGTCTAAGGGGAAACAAAAACGAATCCGTTTCACAACACAGCTAGTTTTATATTTTTTAACTTTATTTATAATCTTTATCATAATCATGTCTATCACTCTATACAATAGCTTTGAAAAAATGGGACATAGTATTTTTCTCAATCAAAAAGAAACTCTTTTAACTGATTATGATAATTTGATTCAATATCAAGTAGATAATGCAATTTGCACTGTTGATAGTATACATCAAGAATATGAAAAAGGAGCTATGACGTTTGAACAGGCAGAAGCCCTTGCAGCTGATCTATTAAGGAATATGCGTTATGGAGATCACGGCTATTTTTGGGCAGATACACCTGATGGAGTCAATGTTGTTTACCTTGGAACAGAAAATGAAGGTAAAAATAGATATGATATTCAAGATGCCAATGGAACTTTCCTTATTCAAGAAATAATAAATAATGGTATGCAAGAAGGTGGCGGGTACACCGATTATTGGTTTTATAAGCCGAATGCAAAAGAAGCATCTCCTAAAAGAAGCTACAGCAGATACTATGAGAATTTTAATTGGGTTATAGGTACAGGAAATTATGTTGATGATATTGATGAAAAGCTTATTCAAATTACAGATGAAATACAATCCATTGCTTTTAGTACGGAAATAACACAATTAGTTATTATGCTCATTGCTTTGATAATTATTTTTATTGGCATTCAATTACTAAGCAAAAAAATAACAAAACCTATGACACAGATGGTTGAGAAAGTGGAAACTATAGCACGATTTAACCTTGAAAAAGATACTCATAGTGTTTCTAAGAACGTCAATAAAGAAATCTACAATGTACTAGATAATATTAATACGATGAAACTTAAGCTTAGAGATATTATTCAATACATCGTTCAGTATACAGATAAACTTCAGCAAAACCTAACTTTTATTAACAAAGGAGCAAAAGAAAACTCGATGAGCCTAGAACAAATCTCTATCGCAGCTGAGGAATTAGCTATTGGCGCTTCTGAGCAAGCGAAAGAGTCGGTTCATAGCTCAGATAAGTTAATATCTCTATCTAATAAAATAGGTAACTCCGTTAATCAATCAAATCAATTAAAGCTTTTTTCTGATGAAGTAGATGAAGCAAATAAAGTTGGTTTAGAAATGATGGATAGTCTTATTGCTAATCAGAAAGCAAATATGGAAATCAGCAATAAAGTCTGCCAAACTGTCAATGTATTAGCTGAAGAATCGCATTCTATCAGCAATATTATTTCCGTTATTCAGGGAATTGCTAAACAAACTAATTTATTAGCTTTAAATGCAGCTATTGAAGCAGCTAGAGCTGGCGAATCTGGAAAAGGTTTTGCTGTTGTAGCAGATGAAATCAGACAATTATCTGAACAAACCTCTGATTCAACCAAAGAAATTGAAGCTATAACAACACATATTCAAGAAGATATTACTCTGGTAAAAAGTAATATGGATGAAGTCACTGATGTATTGGTTCATGTTGAAAAAGCCTCTGATGAATCATCAAAGGCATTTATGAATATACAGAATGCAACCAAAAAAACAAATCAACTCATTGAAAAAATAGTAAGTGAATTAAATACCATCAATACTGACAAAAATGAAGTTGTTTCTTCTATAGAACAGATTACTGCCATTACTCAAGAAACATCTGCATCGACTGAGGAGGTATCTGCTACTATTAAGCAACAATCTGAAACTCTTAATCACATTGCAGACAAAATAGAAGAATTAAATACTATGGCAGAAGAATTAGAAAAAATTGTAAAAAAATTCAAGCTATAAATGTACATACTTTAAGCATACTGTCAAAATTTAGCTAAACATAAACAATCAAGGGTTAATAGTTGATGATACTATTAACCCTTGCTTTGTTTAAAGTTATTAATAGGTTAACGATATAATTAGTCATTATGCATATGGTATTAAAATAATTACATTTTGTATCAAAGTAAGTTTCAATACTAAATATTATTTTTTCTATTCATTGATAAACAAATTTTTAAAGCTTTGAACCGCTATATAGTAATCTAACTTGGCTTGTTTTAACTCTAACTCCTTAAATGCTATAGTCTCTTCTAGCTCATCTACACTTGACTTAGTTACCAATCCTACTTCTAGTCTTTTACGAGCTGCATCTTCATCAATTTTAAGATCCTTTATGGCTACCTCTTGAATCGTTATGCTGTCATAAGCATTTAGAAGCTTATTATAGCTGCTTCTTATGTCATATTCTATGCTGACCTTTTTGTCTTCAATGTCACATTCCTTTTCTACACCATCTTCGTTTAAATCCGTTATTTTCTTTTCATCATCCCCACTATCTAATTCACGATAAAGCTTACTCTCTATATATATTAGAGATTTTTCTATAATCATTTTATTAAGCTCACCATGATCCTCAAGCGTTTCACTAATTTTAGTGTTTATGTCATCAACCTTGTAAACCTTAAAAGGAATATCTGATGATTTTAACTCAAACTCTGTGTTCATGGGCTTGTTCATGAGCACATTAATTTCCATACCAGCTTTATCTTTTTCATTGATTAGCTCATTTAAAACAAATGTCTCATTATCAATTTTATTCTCTAATTGCATTAATATTGAGCGTTTATCTAAGCCTAAAGTTACTCTTTTCTTAGTATCTTCTAAGTTATTTTCTATTCTTTTAATTTTCTCTTCTTGAAGATTAATTTCATCTTCTAGCAATAAATAGGTATAGTAGTATTTTTCACTATCTAGTTTTAGCTCCTGTTCCTTCTTAATCCTTGACCATTTTGCATAATCTAAAAGCATCTCAGCTTCTTTAGGATAATAATCACTTTTTTTGAGATATTCCAGTGTGGATGAACCGCCCTCGTCCTCTTCATCTTCTGCCTTCTTTAATTTAAATTCAGCCACTCGGATACTTTCATCATATTTTTTTAAGGATACATTATCCTTTAAAACAGCCAACTTTAAAGTTTCAATATCTAAAGTGGTATTAACCCTGCTCTTTCCAAAAATAGGTACGATAATTAATGAACCAAATAGAATTAATAGAACCATACTGCGTAATACATTTTTTTTATTCAAGTTTCATCCCTCCTTGCGCAAAATAACCCGGACCTATTTGACTTGCTTTTTCAATAGCCTCTAATGCGTGATTATAACGTCTTATTTCAGCGTCCTTATCGTTTTCTTTTTGAATTAGGGATACCAATAAACCTTCTTTCATGCTCTCTGTCACAAAACCCATATCGATAAAACGCTGTAACTCCTTACTTTCATTTTTTGATTGAACTAAGTTACTATGTTTAACATCTATTAGTTCTTTCTTCTTCTTAACCTCTATGTAAGCCGTCCTTATTTCCTTTTCTATTGTCTGCTGAGTTTCGAGAAGCTCCCATTCTTTTTCTTTTAGACGAGCTTGAGTGAGCTCATAGATTTCTGAATCTGTATCATAAAAATCTTCAACAGCATCCAATTCATTTCTTATTACATCTAATGAATACTCAACGTTTTTTATCTCATTTCTATTGGTTACCGCACCTTTGATATAATAGTCTAATGGCTTCAACTCTCCTTTAACCTTTGGTACATCAATCAATTTAATCTTCTGATTTAGATTTAATCCTATCATTTGTTTTAAAGACATCTCTAAATTATCAATATCTCTTTCCATCTTAGCTTTTTCAAGTGAGGAGGTCTGCCATGCATTGACAGCCTTAGCTACTTCTGTTTTGGTCGCCTTTCCTTGTTCATACTTTGCACTGATATCATCCATTTGGTTTTTACTTAATTGATTCCCTTCTACTCGTAGTGTATAGAAGCCATACATGTCTATCAATGTATTATATAATTGCCACGCGCCCATCCTCACACCAGCTTCGGCAGTTTCTAATCCTACCTTCATGGAGCTTATAGCAGTCTGGAACTCATAAGACGCTACTTTTATTGGATGAACAAAGATTTCATACTCTTCATCTCTAGTTAGATGTCCTGTTATACCCATAGACTTAAATTGGGTTTCAAGTATATTTAACTCATAAGACTCTTCCATCGTTATAATTTGTGATTTTTCATTACTGGTTAGAGTGGAATCAATAGATTGATACTCATTAATCCTTCCATTAATCTCCAAAGCTTCTGCTTCAAGTGCTGCTATTTTATCTAGCTGTTCTTGTGTTGCATTGGTAACCGCCTTTAGTGTTGCTAATTCATCATTGACCTCTGTCAGTCTCGGCTGGTCACTCATCATTTGTTGCTGTAAACTAGCATATCTCGCATATTGTGCATTGGCTTGAGTCACTGATCTTTTCGTTAATAAGGATGAAAACCTTGGTAACATATCATATAACTTTTGAAGCATACTTGTTCCTTGTTTCATTTCGCTAAACTGAACAGTCATATCCTCTATTTGATGACTCAAATCTCGAATAGCATTGCTGTGTTCCACTGCCATATCCATAACTTTTTCTCTAGTCAGCTGCATCTCAGTTTCTTTTTTTTCAGCATTCACCACATCAAAAAAACCAATACTAAAAATCATTAAAAGAACTGAGAGACTTAGAGCTACTTGTTTTACCACTTTTGTAGAATACAATGTCACAATTTCACCTACTTTCAGTATGAACTATCTTTTAAGATTCGTTAATAGTTACATTTTCTAGTTTATAAGCTTAAACTTAATTAGTTCACTTATTTAACACTAAGTACAGAAACCTGATTATCGTACTATTAAGATATGAAAGGATTAATAGCATTAGCTGCAAACCATTTAGATGTTATGGAACTAATACTATTAATGCTTAACAATTACTGTATAACTAAAATCTTTAATAATTACTTATTCGCTGCTAGAGCTTGCTTTCTTTTCGCTCTTCTTTTCTCTCTCTTTTTCTTTCGTTTAGTAACGAAATCGTCTATAACGGTATACACTACTGGTATAAAGATTAAAGTTAATAGCGTTGCGACTAACAAGCCGAAAATAACAACGGTTGCCATAGGTGCTTGAAGCTCTGCACCCTCTCCAATTCCCAGTCCTAATGGTATCATAGCTAATACAGTTGTCAACGTTGTCATTAAAATTGGTCTTAGTCTAATTGGACCTGCTTTTATAATTGCTTCGTTTCTTTCTTCCCCTTTACTACGTCTTGTATTGATATAAGCAATAAGAACGATAGCATTATTAACAACAATACCAGATAATAATATAAATCCAATCAAAGAGGTTATATTGATAGTTCTACCGCTTATCAGTAATCCTAATAGACCACCTGCAAAAGCTAATGGTGTTGAGAACATGATAATAAATGGTGTTAATAAAGATTCAAATTGTGCTGCAAGAATCATATAAACAAGTAGCACGGCTAACCCAAGTGCTAAGAACAAATCTCCAAAAGCTTCATTAATGTCTTCCATTTCTCCACCATAATTGATAGTATAGCCTTTTGGAACACTGATTGAAGCACCTTCTGCTCTAATATCCGCCATAACACTTGCTAAATCTCTTTCTTGTATATCGGAGGTAATGTTTATAACTCTCGATTGATCTTCTCTATCTAAATGAACGGGTCCCATCGATATACTAACATCAGCAATTAACTCTAGGGGTACTACTGCACCTGTAGGAGACTGTATTAATACTTGTTTTAAATTGGATATACTTTCACTGTAGATGGCATCTCCTTCAATAATAACATCTATTTCCTCACCATCCATCTTGTATTTTGTTGCCGTACGTCCATCAATTACAGCTTTTACAGAATTAGCTACTTGTGCTGTTGTGAGTCCATATATAGATGCTCTTTCTCTCTTAAGTTTAATCTCAACCTGCGGTATGGTTTCTGACAAGCTTGATACTACATTCTTTGTTCCTTCTACTTTTTTAACCCTATCTACAACTTGATCAGAAAGCTGGCCGAGCACCTCAAAATCATCACCTTTAATGCTTATAGTAATGGGACTTCCACCACTTACTCCCATCATACTGGATTGAGATGTTACGGTTGTCTTTACTCCTGGTATATGTTTAATACGTTCTTCAATTTCCTCAGTAACTTCAAAAACACTTCTTTCTCTTTCACTAACCGATTTTAAAACACCTTGTATTTGTCCTTTGTTCTGTGAAACATCAACAAAATTACCACCGGATGTATTAGAGAAAATCTTCTCAATTTCATCAATACCTTCTAATCGCGCAACAATAGTATCAATGGCTTCTCCAGTATCCGTCACCTGTGCACCATTTTCAAGCTCTATATCAATAGTAAAATTTCCTTCATCAGCTGTTGGAAAAAACTCTACACCAATTAGTTGAATGGATAATATACTTCCTACAAACAGTGCTATAGCAGAAAATATAACCGTTTTCCTATGTTTTATTGCCCATTTTAACAAGCTTTGATATGTAGTCTCTACCGATGAATATATTTTATCTGTTTTATCAAGAATTGCCCCAAATATCCTGAATTTTGTAACATGATGCTCACCACGCATCTCATCAACCTTCAGCATTTTAGATGACATCATCGGAATTAAAGTTAAAGCTACAACTAATGATGATAGTAAAGAGAACGTTACAGTTAAAGCGAGTTCTCTAAACATGATGGATGTTATTCCCTCAACGAATACCATTGGAAGGAATACAGCAATGGTTGTAAAAGTAGAAGCCGTAACTGACATAGCAACTTCTTTTGCACCTTCTACAGCAGCCTTAACTTTAGAATAGCCCTCCTGCCGGTATCGGTAAATATTTTCTAGAACAACGACTGAATTATCCACCAGCATTCCAATACCGAGGGCAAGACCTCCAAGTGTCATCATATTTAGTGTGATATTATTAAAATAAATGAGTGCAAAAGTAGCAATAACTGAAATTGGTACAGATAATCCTATAATAATGGTACTTCTAACATTTCTAAGAAAGATAAATAATACAAGAACAGCTAACACACCACCAATGATGGCATTATTTCCAACTTGAGATATAGAACGCTTGATGTATACGGATAGATCAACAATAATATCTATATCATAATCAGATTCCATATTCAATGCTTCAACTTTTTCTCGAACTTTATCAGCGACATTAACCGTATTTGTTCCTGATTGCTTTTGTATGGATAAACTCACGGCTGGTTTTCCATTAATCTTAGATATGGTTTCAAGCTCTTTGTTGCTCAAGTTGATATCTGCAACATCACTTAATTGGATAACGCTTCCTGTCTTAAGGGTAATCTTCGTATCTTTAATTTGATCAATCGAATCAAATTCTCCTACTGTTCTTACAAGAAGCTCTTTATCCCCTTTATTAACGGAGCCTGCTGGAAGATTGATATTTTCAGCAGCCAGCATCTGAGCTAGTGTATCCATTGATAAACCATAACCATTTAACTTCTCTGTATGTACCTTAATACTTATGTAGTTTTCGTATCCTCCTGAAACACTGATAGAAGCTACTCCAGCTATCTGCTCCAGTCCTGTTTTTAAAGTAGTTTCTGCGTATTCTTTTAAAGTTGTTAGATTTGAACCAGATACACCTATCTGCATAATAGGTTGTGCATTAATATCATACTGCATAACCATTGGATCCGATGCACCTTCTGGTAAATAAGGCTTGATCATATCTACCTTTTCTCTTATCTTTAACGTAGAATACTGCATATCTGTACCATAATTAAACAAAACAACCACGATTGAAGAACCTTCCATAGTCATGGATTGTATAGAATCTATATTTTCTACAGTACCTACCACTTCCTCTATCGGTCGTGTAATCATAGTTTCAATTTCTGCTGGCGCAACATTAGAATAAGTGGTGTTAACAATAGCAACAGGAACCTCAATATTAGGAAACAAATCAATAGCAAGCCTAGTAAAAGAAACGAAGCCAAGAACTACAACAATTAATATAAGCATAACCGTTGTTACTGGTCTTTTTACAGAGAGACTCGATAAGTTCATTGCGCATCACTCCTTACTACATCAATTAATGTATCCTCATTAATAAATCCAATTCCCTTTGTTATATACAACTCTTCTTCTACAACACCTTTGGTTATTTGGATATATTCACCCGTATCAAGTCCTACCTCAACTTCTCTTAGTACAGCTTTTTCACTATCTTCCTCACTCATATATAGGTAGGTTTTTCCTTCTCTATCAAAAACAGCATTCCCTTTAACATATAGGCTATTCTTTTCCTCTTGTATTTTCAATTTGATATCAGCAAACATACCTGGTTTAATTAATCCAGTAGTATTATTAATATCAATCTCTACAGCATATAATAAGGTTCTTAAATCTGCGGAAGGACTAATAGAGGTAATGGTTCCTTTGAATGCTTTATCTTCAATAGATTCTATGAATACGTCTACTTCATTACCCTTAACTAACTGATTAACCATATTCTCAGTAACATCAAGATGAACCTTGACAGTATCCATAGCCTCTATAGTGATAGCAGGCTGTGCATTAGAAGCAAACACATCTTCAACAATATTGACAGCTGTCACAAATCCCTGAATGGGTGCATCATAGGTCATATCGACTAATGTATCTTCTGCTCTACTAAAACCATCACTAGCTTGCGTATAAGATGCTTGCGCTTGCTTTGCTGCAACCTTAGCATTATCTACACCAATATTTGCTTGACTTAATGCCTGTTCTGCCTGCTCTAACTGCTTGGTTATTAAGTCAAGTGTTGTATCAGAAGCCTGTAATTTCATCTGCTCATATTCTGCTTCTGACACAATGCCTTCTATATAAAGCTGTTCATATTTTGATAAATTATCTACAGCATGTAAATACTGCTCATAGCTTTTATCATAATTAACTTTAGCTAAATCATAGCCTATCTGTGCTTGTTTTACTGCTTGATTGGCATTCTTAATGCCTAAGGAGGCTTGTTCGACACCTGCTGAAGCTGCAGATAAACCTGCTTTTGCTTGAGTCACTTGACTTTCTACACTGGAAGTATCCAGTTTAAATAAAATATCGCCTTCTTTAACACTGTCTCCAACCTTTACTGTAATCTCGTCTACAAGTGCAGGTACAGTCGGAATAACTTGAACAGTTTTTTCTGCACTAATCGTACCTGTTAATATTGCATAATCGGATAGTGTTCCTTTGGTGACCTTTTCAACTTCAACCGTTACATACTTTTTCTCTGGAGCTTGCGAAACTTCTTCATTGTTATTATTAATCACTCGTGGAACTATAATAACACCTGCTAAAGCCAAAATGACCAAAACTATGATTACCTTTTTCATAACTTTACCTCCTAAAATGGTTTGGTATGAACCTCAATACCAAATAATGTCCTAAGTAAGCTTTTTAATGGTATTTCAATAAACTGAATCATATTTTCAATAAATTCTTTTTCATTCTTACTTTCTCTTAGCATGATACAAGTACCTTCAACAGCACATACTGCTAATGCTTTAGAGAATAACTCGCCTCTTATTATCTTCCTATCCTTACTTACCTGTGGTAGTATGTTCATAATAAAGTACTTTTCAAATCCATCACTAAAATTTTGTTTCATCTTTTCATAACTTGAACCTTGACTTTTTTCAAGGAGAATATATAGTTCATCTTTTCTCCCTTTCCTAGCTTTTACCATGCTTCCAATAATTAAATCAAGATAATCCATGGTGTTCATCTTCATTGAATTGCAATGATATTGGTAATGAATCTCCAGCTCTTTTAAATGATCAACTACTGGCTGAACGATAAACGAAAACAGACTATGTTTATTCTCAAAGTATCTGTATAGATTGCCTACGGATATACCGGCCTGTGAAGCTATAGCTCTCATGGACGCTTTGCCATAACCATTTTTTTTAAACTCTTCAATAGCTGATAAACGTATCTTTTCTCTTATTTCATCTTTAAGGACTTGCATTCCAATAATAAACCTCCGTTTATTTTTACTTCCTTATCTTATCAGCTGTTTTTATCATTGTCAATATCTTCAATAAAAAATAATGGAATCTTAAGAATAGTATTATGTTTTTATTACTTTGTTTAATTCCAATTGAAGCCAATCCAACATCAAATCAAAGCTAGCCTTTGTCAACTCTTTATTCTGATGCACATAATAATCTCTTAAAACCCCATTTTTAAAACTTGTTATAGTAACTGCTAGAATTTTAGCTTTTTCCTTCGTCAATCCTTGAGTTAAGAGTACTTGAGTTAAATACTCTAAACTAATGTCATAGAGTTTAGAATAAGTTTTCTTTAAAGAAATAGGTGCGTTAGGAGATCCTGCAAGCGAAACGAGTTGAGACCACAGTTTCTGACATTCAATTTGTTTCAAATCATAGATGTGGCTACTAAAATCTGATACTACAGCACGCATGGATTTAACTGGCTCTTGTATATTCATTGACCAACGTTGGCTGAGAGATTTTATCTCCTCTCTCATTGAGTATTCTAGCAACTCGTCAATCAAGCCATCTCGATTGTTAAAATACCTAACCAAAGTCATGGGTGTCACACCAGCCGCTTTTGCTGCACCTCTAAAACTAAATTCTAATAAGCCAACTTCTTCTAAGTATGCACCCGTACTCTTTAATAATTCAATGCGCCTTTTATCCTCACCATATTTTTTTTGATTCAAAATTTATCCCTCCTAATTATCACAATAGCAGGTATACTTAGAAGGTGTAATGAATAGATTTAACCAATCATAACTACTATATAGTGATAACATTGTTACGGTTACAATGTTATCACTATATAATTATACTGTCAACAGTTCTTTTAGCTTGAGAACATTTTTTTGGTAAAATCTCCTATCACTCTATTAAATATAGCTTCTCTAGATTAATTAGAAATGAATAGAATATTAAATTTTGATTAGAAAAAAAAGCTATCTAAAGACCATTGGTCTTTAGACAGCTCTTAATTTCTTAAAATACTCATAGGCTTCATTAATTTCTGTAATTTTTTTATTGGTAAAATTAATATAGTCTTGCGGCATTCCTTTGGATGCCATCCTATCTGGATGGTACTCTTTAACCTTTTTTCTATATGCCTTTTTTATTTCTGCCATACTTGCATTTTGATTAACATCTAGTACTTCGGCATACTTTTTAGATAAATAACTTGAACTAGTGGTTTTACTGAAAGACTCCTTATTTCCTTGAAAGGATTGTCCTTGGACAAAAATATTCTTTATACTTCTATACTCATAGTCTGATAAACCAAGCTCTAATAAAATATTTCTAACATTCAAGTCCTCATTCTCTGACATACCACCATTTTGCATAGCAACTGAAACCAGAAGATACGCAATGGCTACATGCACTTCTCTTCTCCTATAGTAATGATGAATGACTCTAACAAAGGACTTATACTCATCAGGATGATTTTTCCCATAATCAAAAGCTTCAGAATAACTATCTAGTTCATTACCCGTGATTCTAAAATTATTGGATATAAATCTTTTGATAATTGTTATTTCTTCCTTACTGACGTTACCATCTGATTTGGCCACAATTGCAGCTAATGCCATAATAGATGCAATAACTGGGTTTTTCCCATTAAAAGCTTCTTTATCGTGCATATGATTTTGAAACTTAGGATATTTTCTGGGCATGAAAAGGATAATAAAAATTAATAAAGGAAAAAAATAAGTTGCTATGCCCCACAGCCAAAAACTTCTCCCTTTCATCCATGCAATAACCCCTGCTACTAAAGCAAAAAAGAGGTTAATGAATAGAATGCCTGAATTGAAGATAAAAGCAATTAAACCTTGAATAATACTAAGTAAACCCATTCAGATTTCTCCCTATCATAAAAATTAAATTGGATCAATTTTTCTTATTATACATTATATCAAACTGTGTCAAGCTAAGACATATTTTTCTTTAGTTATATGGTAAAGGGTCAGTTGTGAATAGTAGTAACAAAAAAAATCAGCCTAACAGACTGATATATAGTGATTCTCCTTATAATGTAAGACCGACTTATGTATACTAAATATATTAATGTGCTAATAAAGAATTTCTTGATTATTAGGATCCCACAACCGAACTTCCTGTAATACAGTACTATCGCTATGTGATTGAATGGACAACGTTAAAGCTCCCGGTTGAACATTGTGAAAATATATAGATGAAACTCTACCATAATCTATAGCTGCCATTCCACCATCCACAGAACCAAGCTTGGATGATATCAACTGACTAACCACTCCCACCTCTCCTGTTACATCTAACCGATACATACCTGATGCGGTTAGAATAACTTGGACTTGTTTTGTTTCGCCATTGGCATACGAACCAATTAGACCACCCGATTGTATGGATTGTGGTTTTGCTGTAATGGTTGCAGATGGTCCACTACCGTTAGTATTTATTGGTATAACCTTAAAAACATAAGTTCTATCATTCGTTAAATTACTTATTAACTTCGAGGTTAAAGTAGTTGATAATCTCACTGAATCGTATTCAATATCATAAGTGGCAGCTCCTGCTGATGCATTCCAGTTTAACGTAACCTGACTGTCAGCAGGAGTTGCTCTTAAGCCCGATACAGCTTCTGGCTTCTCAGTTGAAGAAGATCCTGAATAGTGAATAAAATTTGGATTATGAACAACTTTGTTCATCCAGTAGGCTTTAACATCTGAAAAAGCTTCAACACGTGAATCTCCCCAGTGAGCAGGCCAATGATGCCCAACCCAATTAGAATTAATATAGGTAAGATATTGAATATTATACGCTTCAATCACTTCAATCAAGCGATCAATGTATTCTAAAAAAGCGTTACTATGACTGGCTCCTGCCGCTGCCGCCCATTCTGTAGGCGCTTTCTGATAAGCTGCTTCTGCTATAAGAATCGGTTTTCTACTACTGGACCAGTCCAAACTCTGCTGTAGGTTAGAGTCAATTCTCGAACCATCATAACCTATGGTCCTCACAAAATCGTTTGCTTCATCTGTGCCAATGGATAAATCATGATTAAAAGCTGAAAAACCTATATAGTCAACATACTGATTGCCTGGATATAAAGCTTTAACTTCACCAAAGCCTCTAACGGGATGGTATACGAACTTAACATTAGAAGCACCTTCTTCATCTCTTATCATTCTAGCAATTTTATTATAAGCATCATGATAGGCTTTGATATCTATATCAGCTGGATCTACTAATGATATATCATCATAGATATTGATACCCATAGCATTATACTTATCTAGTATGGTTGTGAACTCCTGACCACTCGCGTTAGCCATCATTAGTAAATTCACTTCGTAACCAATACGTACTAGAAAAGTGATGTTGGGATAATGCTTGAATTTTTGAGCAAACTTTTTAATATTAGCATCCCATTTGTTGGTATATGCAATATCTTTTGTTGCCTTGTAAACACAGCTTGGATCATAGCCGTTAGGGTCATGCGGATTAAGATGTCCATAGCCTCCCGCAATTGGATTATCTTTGATACTGATGGCAATTAAAGCTGTAGCATTTGGATAATTTTGGCTTACCCAATGCAAATATGGAGCTGAATCATCAAAATACTTACCATCATCCCCTTGATTAATCGTGCCAGTATATATCTCACCATAATGTGAGGTGCCTGCTGGTGCAGTTCCAATACCGCTAACATAGCCTTCAAACTCATCTTGATAAGTTTGTCCTATAAGTAATGTTGTTTTTGATCTAAGTTCTTCTGAATTTGTGTAGCATGGTGTGAGCATAGAGGTTAGTAAAACAGCCATTAAAACTAGACATAAGAACTTATTTGTTCTCTTCATCCTTTTTCCTCCTCATATTTTTTATTCTTTTGTTTTTAAAGTGGAGTTGTCTTATCTTATTAGGAAGGTTTAGAAATAATGGAGTCTCTTTTTGCTTATTTAGTCTATAAATATAAAGTATTGAATTAGAAAAGACATGAATAACATTTTAGCTATGTTATGAAAAATAGTGTCACCATGCATGTATAGAAAATAATTATGTTTGTTAAAATTGTTGGCATTTGCTTGATTACTGTTACTTATACTATAAGATTTTAATAAACATTTGTCAATACTATATATTAAAATCGTGAATACTGACCACTCATAAAGGAAATATTTAATAAAATATCATGCCAAATTTGAGCTAACCAACAAATAATCAATTCTAACACATTGATATACCCTTATTATACACTCCTGTTTGTATGAATATAATCATAATTATATTGTACTGTATAATCCCCACCTTGTTTACAAGGTGGGGATATAATAGGTTACTCATTTTTTTATTGTACGGTCTCAAAACCGTTATTTTTCCATCCTAGAGGAGCATTAGCACCCACGCCGATTCCACCATTTAAAGATACTGCATCGTACCCTAATAATCGTAATCCAGCTACGGTTTGCCCCGCTGTTTGACCTGAATAGCAGTATACTACTATTTTTTTATCTGTTGGAAGCGTTGAAAACTGCTTTTCCATACCCACTCCCCAAGGTATATTTTGTGCCCCAACAATATGTTCCTCTTCATAGTCTTTCGCACTTCTTATAGATAGTAAATAGAATTCATCTATGTCTTCAATCATATCTGCAAGTTTTTTTTCCGATACCTTATAATTCTTAAAAGTTGTGTCCTTTACTTCATCTAATCCTGCATAGTATTCAGATAGAGCGTTAACAATTTCTGCACTAACCTCATATGTTTCTGTTCCAAAAGTATTAGCAGTTGTCTCTGCTAAAGCTTCATAGCCTTCTACTTTTGATATACCAAAGTTCCATCCAAGGTTAACACTTCTTGCATTAATACCTGCTAAGTTAAGGGTCATCACTGCCTGACCTGCTGTTTGTCCTGAATAGCAGTAAATAAACACTTCTTTATTTTGAGGTATTTTTGTGATGTTATCTCTTATTGCTGTTCCCCAAGGTACGTTAATCGCTCCTTTTATATGACTTTCCTCATAATCCTTTGCTTGACGAATATCTATGATGATCATTTCATTCCCAGCTTTGACTTTATCTATAAATTCTTGTTGATCAATTTTATAGATATGCTCTGGCATATTAGCAAAATAATTATGGATGCCATCTTCTAAGACATTATCTATCGTTTCTGTCTCATCAGTGTTTTCTTCAGTGTTTTCTTCAGTATTTTCTTCAGTGTCTGTATTATGCTGATTGGATAAATTCATGGATGAAGAAGGAGCCTCTTGTTTTTTAGATTGACAACCACTAGCACCAATGATACATACCACTACTAAACACAGTATAAGTAAACTTTTTAACTTATTCATAGCATTGACTCCTTATAATTAAATTCATAATGATTGGTTAAACTATTTTTTATTATCTTTTTAATTCATGTAATAATTGAATGAACTTGTATGAAGATGAACCGTATTATTTTATTGCTGATTACCATAGCTGGCATTCATACTGGAATCACTATTATTGGAAGATATAACGTCACTAATATAGTATTCATATCTCCATTCTTTTATATATTGATTGCTGTGTTGTTAATAAGTTACAGCCATCTATTTAAGTAATATTATATTAAATGAGAGTATTTTAAAGCCACCTTATGTGGCTTTTATACTGGCTTTCTATACTGTCTCTATATGCTTAGCAATAACCGCTTTTATTGTAAAATAAGTTATTTCTTCTGGCAGCAGTTCCTTAATAGGTCTTAATCTGCCTTGAGTACTTACCTTCTCTATCGCCTCTAGAACAATCTCCTCTTGGTTCTTAGGAATAAATTGATCGATATCAATACTTTTATCTTCTCTATAAGCTTTAATAATATGCTCTTCTACTGTTCGTTGTTTGATATTTCTTTTTTTAGAAACTGCATGAAGATCCTTTAATTCATGATATAACTGAACAGTCAGCTTGTGACTTGGTTCTTTTTTTTCTTTTTTAACTTGGGTACTATGTAGTTGTGATAGTACTTTTACTGTTGATACCTCAATATTATTGGTTTCTACGTAGTCTTGAACTGCTTTTAACATGGTTTCGCCGTATCTTTTATATTTGATTTCACCTACGCCCTTTATGTCTAATAATTGTGACTTGTTCAATGGATATTTTTTAGTTATTTCCATAAGTGTAGCATCGCTAAAAATAACAAAAGGAGGTACATTTTCCTGTAAAGCATAAGAGCGTCTTATATCTCTTAGTTGTTCAAATAGTGTTGTATCCTCTTTCAGCGTTTCTTGTTTTAATACTTGTCTAAAAACCTTACTTTCACCTTTTAGTACTAACTTCGCCTTTTGGCTTAACACCAATATCGGATACTTATCTCCAACAATTTTTATAAATTGATCAGCCGCTAATATACTTATGATCTCTTTAATGTCATCAATACGATAGTCCTTCATAATACCATAAGTAGTTAATCCCTTAAAAGGAAGACTCTGCTTAGATGCTGAACCCTTTAATACCTTTGCAACCAATGTTATACCAAATCTTTGGTTCATTCTTACTATACATGAAAATATCTTTTGTGCATCTATTGTGATATCCTCTTCCTCTAAAAACGCTTCACAGTTGGTACAGTTATGGCAGCTCTCATGTTGATAAACATCTCCAAAATATTCAAGGATATACGCTCTAAGACACTTTGTGGTATAGCAATAATCAATCATCTTTTGCAACTGAGCATACTTTACTTTTTTTCTCTCTTCTGTTGAGTCATCCAATTCTTCAATAAAGTACTTTTGTAGCATAACATCTTGCTGGGCAAATAGTAACAGACATTCTCCCTTTTCACCATCTCTCCCTGCCCTACCTGCTTCTTGATAATACGCCTCCATGCTTTGAGGCATATTATAATGAATAACATATCTCACATTGGATTTGTCAATTCCCATGCCAAATGCATTAGTGGCAATCATGATAGGGATAGTATCGTAAATAAACGCTTCTTGATTCTTTTTTCTTTCATGTTCTGTTAATCCCGCATGATATTTACTCACTTTATAATCCATAGCCATAAGTGTTTGATAGAGCTTATCTACCTCTTTTCTCGTTGCACAATAGATAATACCCGATTTCTCTCGGTTTTGTTTTAGGTAATCTAGTACAAATTTTAATTTACCGCTATTTCTAACTACCATAAATTTTAAATTTTCCCTGTCAAAGCCTGTTACCATTACCTTCGGCTCTCTTAACCCAAGCAATTGTACGATATCCTGCTTAACCTGCTTAGTGGCTGTTGCTGTAAAAGCAGCTACCACTGGTCTGATTTTTAAGCCGTTGATAAAAGTTACTATATTTTGGTAGCTGGGTCTGAAATCATGCCCCCATTGCGATACACAATGAGCTTCATCAATGGCTAACAACTGTATATCTAAATGTTGTATACCAGCGATAAACCCTTCATGTTCTAACCGTTCAGGTGCAACATAAATAAGCTTGTACTGCCCATTTTTTATAGCTTGCATGCGTTCATAATAGACTGAGGTAGATATAGAGCTATTGATATAGGTGGCTTGAATACCTAAGGTTCGTAAGCTATCCACTTGATCCTTCATTAAAGAAATTAAAGGAGATATAATCAAAGCGATTCCGTCAAGGCACATGGCAGGTATCTGATAACAAAGTGATTTACCACCGCCTGTAGGCATGATACCTATGGTATCCTTTTTATCTAATATATATTGGATAATGGTTTCTTGTCCTTTTCTAAAAGTTGAGTATCCATAGTATTTTTTTAGAATTTCTCTTTCTTTACTCATCTTCCGTTTCCTCATTAATTCTATATTTTTTTCTCTATTTACCATTTATTATAGCATACATTATTGGTTTTATATATATGGACTACATTTGCTTGATGTTCTAGTTATATTACCCTGTATTTTACCAGTAAAATGAATGTAACCAGAAAATTTAATATGCATAGTGGTATGGTCTTTTTCTTAGTAACTTTTTATATATTATAAGATAGATGGAATTTTATAAGAGAGGATTGAGTAATTTATATGAATACATCATCAATATTATTGGTCGCTCTAGGACTTGCATTGGATTCTTTTACTGCCTCTCTGTTCTGTGGTCTTCAAGCCACTCATATTAGGAAAACCGCAACTAAGGTAGGCATATTCTTCGGTTTTTTTCATGGTTATATGATTGCTTTAGGAGGAACTATTGGGCTTTCCTTTAGACCTATTATAGCTCAAGTTGATTACATCATTGCTTTTATACTGCTCTTTGCAATTGGTTTAAACTATATTAAAGAATCAAAACGCAAAAATATTGTTCCTCACGGTATAATATCTCTTAAAGTACTTCTTACGCTTTCTTTTGCTACAAGTATTGATGCACTTGCTGCAGGTATCACTATTACCGTCTTAGAAACCAACTTACTATACCCTATTATAGTTGTTTCATTAACTACTTTCATTCTTTCTTACCTTGGAGTTATCATGGCAGAACGATTCAATCATTACTTTAAACTTCATGATAAGATAGGTATTATCGGTGGACTTATACTGATTGGTATGGGTATAAAAATTTTATTGGAGCATATGATTGATTTTAATTTACATATCTAGTATTTTCTTTAATTTAATATACAAAGGTTTTAGATTTGCATAGATTTTATCGTATATCTGGCTGTATAGCTGTTGATATATAGCTACATTATCACTATTCGGAATAAACCTATCTTTTACATGTACCATATGATGAATGGCTTCTTCATATGTTTTAAAATCACCTCTAGCAACATATCCGATGATAGAAGCTCCCAATGCAGAGGTTTCATAGGTCTGTACTCTATAAATGATTTTATTAAATAGATCAGCGGTAATTTGACAAATCATATCGCTCTGAGAACCGCCTCCTGAGATCATCATTCTTTTTATGGAATAGCCAGATTTTTTTTCTATTTTTTTCATACCATTATATAAGGCATAGCCAATTCCTTCTATGATAGCTCGATAGATATGGATTCTTATATGATTATCACTGAAGCCAATTATGGATCCTTTCGCTTCACGGTTTTTTAATACAACCCCCCAATAAGGCTGCAAAACTAAGCCTTCACTACCAGGAGGTACTTCTTTTAATCTCTGATTTAATAGTTCTTCTGGTGATATTCCTAAGTCTTTGGCTTGCTCCATTTCCTTCATTGCAAATTCTTTTTTAAACCATGTAATCATCCAAAAGCCTCTATAAATTTGAACCTCTGGATTATAAGTGTCTGGTATAACAGCTGGAAATGGTGGTATAAAGCGCATGAGTTCATAGTATTTTTTGGTTGTCGTCTGTACTGTAGCATGTGTCCCTAAAGAAATCGTTGCAGTTGATGGAGCAATACATCCGACACCTAAAGTTTCACATCCCTTATCAGAACCAGCTGCTATAACTCTCAATCCTTCTCTTAAGCCTGTATCTGTTGCTGCTTGTTTGGTTATTGAACCAATGATTTCTCCCGACTTAACTAAATCGCACAGTTTAGTTCTTGGTATTTGAAATATTTGACGTTTGATTCCATTTGCACCTTCCCAACGAAACTTTTTATAATTAAAAGGGATATGACCAATCTGAGAAGCTAAACTATCTATGAACTTTCCAGTCAGCTTATAATTAAGATAAGTAGATAACAGAATGTATTTATATGTTTTTCTCCATAACTCAGGTTCATGCTCCATAATCCAATGAGCCTTACAATTTTTATTGAATTCTAAAACGGTTGAATACATTCCTGAACATAGAGCTGCTGTTTTTTGAGGAAGCTTGATTGGTCTATGGTTTTTAATTTTTCTTTCGTCTGAATATAGTATTGCTGGTCTTAATGGTTTTCCATTCTTATCTACAATGATACAAGTATCTCTCTGAGTTGTTAGAGCAATAGTATCAATAGCATTAAATATTTGCCGTTTGCTTTCCTTCATTTTTAAACAGACTTGACATAAGGTATGATAATAAAAATCAGCCTCTTGCTCTTTCCAACCAGGTTGTTTGGAAAAGTAAGGTTTATCAAATACCTTTTTAACCTTAGCCAGCATTTGGCCTTCTTTATTAAACACTATAGCTCTTAAGCTTTGCGAACCACAATCCAATGCCAATACATATTGACCCATATAGTTCCTCCGAAATTATGTAATTAAGATTTAAATGATAAGGTATTTCCTTCTTATAAACTATTATTTTAGTTCTACTATTTTGGAACCCTTATTATATAATTATATTCTAGCATGAAACATTATAGCCTAGCAGGTATATATAAAGCAACAAAAATAGAAAAGGATAACTAATTCTAATACATATTTTAAGATTTGTTTACTACAGTTTTCTACAAATAATTCATAACTCATATTATATAATACATACATGCATGTATTAAATAAGTTAAGGAGGAATGAATATGAAAAAATATTTAATGGCACTATGTGCTATTGTAATTATTTTTTCACAAGGAGGTACTGCTTTTGCTTTAAATAATAATACTATGAGTAGTGCTGATGAAGTCACTATAATTAATTATGACCCTAAAGAAGTATCAGGCTATGTCGGTCCTGATGATTTAGTGGATTGGTATAAAATCAATCCATCAGTATGTGGTATATGTAACTTTCAGATATATATGCCTACAAGTGATAGTTCTGTGGATTATACTTTTAGTTTATATAGTGAATCTGGAGAACTTATAGCTACAGGTATAAAAATTGGTGGAACCAATAAGTTATCATTATCACCATCTAATTATATTCGTAAGAGACCTTACTATGTAAAAGTGGAATTTAAAAGCGGATCACATGGGCTTTTTTACACACTAATTTTAGACCTAATCCATTGACCTAACCCTCCGATGAAAAAAGATTAATGTTTGCTATAAAAGAACATAAAATGTGAATGATTGATATGTTGATTAGAGTCACTAGACCAGTACATAAACATCTAAAAAAAGGCTATATCTTTTTGATATTAGCCTTTTAAAACGCCTTAAATACGTTAATGCAGTTGGGGGGACTCGAACCCCCAAGTCCTTATCGGACACTAGATCCTTAGTCTAGCGCGTATGCCAATTCCGCCACAACTGCATATTTACTGGATATGCGTCAGATTATCTGTAAAAAAACTGAGCTACATTACCTCGTTTGAAGATTATAGCACAGGACAATTTTTTTTTCAACCCTAAAATTAAAAAAACAATAAAAGTCTATGTAGTCCTGTTGCTATAATATAATTGCAATCACTAAAGGTAATTCATAAGAACAAGTAAGAGGTACAAAAATGGTATCCCTTAGTATCAACGTGGACGAGCATTGAATAGAATGTATTAGAATAAAATATATTGCTTAAAATGCAAAGGTCGATGTGAAAAATGAATAATGATACAAAAAAAAATAATATTACCATAGAACAAGTAAATTGCAATAGCCAGCAGATAGGAGCATGTTCTGAAGCTGAAGGATACAGCACAAAATCTATCGGGGATTGTTCTCATGCCGAAGGGTGCTGTACGAAATCTATAGGAAATTGCTCTCACGCAGAAGGATGTTGTACGAAGGCAGAAGGACAATGTTCACACTCAGAAGGCACAAGAATAAAAATTAATGGATCTTTTACTGATACAAAGTCTATTGGGAAAGGAGCGCATATCATGGGGCAATTTGGAGATGCCTGTTAGATTATGCTGAGATGTTTGAAACAAATGATGGAAAAGCTATAGATGTAGGTTATTTTGTTACATTTGCTGATGAAACAGGAAAAATAAGAAAAGCAAACGATGGAGATGATTATATTTTAGGTGTTACTAGTGCTACCCCAGCAGTATTAGCAGGTTCTGCAGATTATACTTGGCAAAATAGGTACATAAGAGATAAATGGGGGCGAATACAATATGAAACTGTAACCATCCCAGAAGTTACTGATGAAGATGGAAGAGTTATAACCTTAGAACATAAGATGAAAAGACCAGTACTAAATCCTAGCTACAATTGCAAACAATGCTATACTTCAAGAATCCAAAGACCTGAATGGGTGGCAGTTGGATTAGTAGGGCAAGTCCTTGTCAGAGATGATGGTACATGTAAGGGTATGTGTTATTGTAGACCCAATAAAGATGTATAGCAACAACCGCTTCCAATGGGTATAGGGTAATTAAACGAACGGATGAGGATCAGATATTAATATTAATTTATATCTGTAATAAAACATAAGAAATGCTTAACCGAGATATGTTTCACTGTGAAATAAAAAAAGTTTGCCTTGAAACATTCAAATACTATGTCTAATCAAACCTTTTATATTTAGAACAACTATTTCATGACAAAATCCATTAATATAGGGCAAGCTCTATTCATTGATCCAATAAGTTCGCCAAAAGTGTTCAAAAATAAAATCTAGTAATAATACAGCTCCCCGAGTAGGACTCGAACCTACAACCCTTCGGTTAACAGCCGAATGCTCTACCATTGAGCTATCGAGGAATAACAAGTGAAATTTTATATTATTTTTTACTAAATGTCAAGTAAAAAGCAAAAAAACTTTGTTCCAAATTAACATTACAGGTCAAATCGTGCTACTAAATAAAATGTAAAACAATAGGTCAGCAACTTCCAAAACTCTCTATTTAGCTATTTAAGTAATGCAGTAATTAAACGATCTTAACCTTAATAATCCCATCTTTTTTACATAAATCTTGGATAATACTTGTATCTTTAATATGTATAGGAAACTCAACGGTATAGATTGTTTTACTATTGGCTTTACTTTTGACGGATGAATCATTATTTTTTTGTTCTAAAAATCTTATGTTACTAACTCTGATATTTTTTGCAAGAAAGTACTTTTGTAATTCTTGAATAAAATCTGTATCATCCAAATACTCTATTTCAAGATTCATTTTGTTGGAACGCGTAATTAATTTTTCTTCAACTTTTTTAAGAATAACAAGTGCAATAAAAACACCCATTGTTGAAACTATACTAATAAAATACATCCCTAATCCTATAGCTAAACCTATACATGCAACTACCCAAAGAGATGCAGCCGTCGTTAAACCTTTGACTAACCCTTTTTCTCTGATAATAGTTCCTGCTCCAAGAAAACCAACACCAGTAATAACTTGTGCACCTAATCGACCAATATCAACATTTAGAGATTCTTCAAGCACTGGATTTTTCAAAATCAAGGCTATGGTTTCCTGTGTCATTTCAATCTGAATAATTGAAACAATGGCAGAGCCTACACACACTAAAATATGAGTCCTAAAACCAGCAGGTCTATTATTATACGATCGCTCATACCCAATTAGTCCACCTACAGCTACTGCAAGTATTAACCTTATAACTACTTCATATTGTTCCATTATCTTTTCCTTTCAATTCAAGTTAGAAGTACTTCTATGTAATTAATGTGCAAAATTTTATTACTTTTAAAAAGTAATAATAGATCATATTAATAAGTATATAACCTATTATTACTTATTCATACTAATAACTATTATCTATACGTTTATTTACTTTCATAGTCACTCTTTGCTTTTTGGATCACTTTGGCATAGTGATCTAAAACTGTTTTCACGTCTTTTCTTTCAATCAGTACTTCTCTTAAAGATTCATTTATTGCCTTATTAACATCTGCCCAGTAAGGCACATTATCTAGAGGTTGCGCAACCTTAAGACCTTCTTTAACTGCTTCAAAATATGGCTTTTGCCATTCTTTTACCTCTCCATAAACATCATTTCTAAAAGATGGTCACCCAAGCTTTATTACCAGTATTTGCTGAACCTCTTTAGACATTAAATATTGCGTGAACTTAAGCGCCAATTCTTTATTTGGAGAACCTACAGGAACTCCTATGACTTCTCCACCTAATGTTTTTGCCGCTTTAACTGGTCCACTAAATCCAGAATATGCTTTTATCTCTTTTTTACCGCCATCTTTTACAATGATATTAACTCCAAATGGCCAGTTAGGTGCATAGTACACAGATTCATTTGCTAAGAAACTATTAGTAGAACTAAAACCTGCTTTTAGAGAATCCTCTGATAAGTAGGGCCATAATTCTTGTAAAAAAGTATACGCTTTTATCGATCCTTCGTCATTCAATACAAGTGGATCTCCACCAGCTTGCCTAATGAACTCAACTGGCTCTATTACGTTCCCTGTTAGTTTCATCTTTAATGCTAATCGACCTATACCTTCTTTCTCTTTAAGTGTTTTGGCAACATTTAATAACTCATCCCATGTTTTAGGTGGTGTAAGTCCATATTCATTAAACTTAACTTCATTATAAAAATTAATTTCTACGTTAGGTCTATATGGCAAAAAATAAGTAGCATCTTCAAACTTACCCGCATTTACTAATGACTCTATAGCTTCATTAGGTATTGTATTCGTAAACTCTGATAAATCTTCCACGAGCCCTTTTGAAACTAAAGGCGCAATGTTATTAACATCCTGGGCAATTAGGTCAATTTCCATTTTTCCTGCTTGTCTCATGGCTTCTAGTTTTTTAACTACATCACCAGCCTCAACCTGTATTGCTTCAACTTTAACACTGTTTTCTTTTTCAAATGGAGTAATAATATATTTTTTCATTACTTCCCATTCTTCTTCACTTAATGCCATAGTTACTCTAAGTGATTTTTGTTCTTGTTTACTTGGCTGCTCTTTTACAGCTCCACTTTTTTGTTCTTTGGTTTTCGTTTCATTATTATCACCACTGCCACAACCTGTTAAAAGTCCTATTAGCAGCACTCCAACAAATCCTAATACTACTGTACCTTTTAAAATCCTTCTCATTGTAATTCCCTCCATATTATATATAATAATTTCGCTTTAATCAAGCGATTGTTAACCTTTGACAGATCCACCTAAATAACCCGATTTAAGATACCTCTGAAGAATAAATGTAATACAAATAACGGGTATAGCTAATATTGTTGAATAGGCTGCCTGTTGAAAGAATCCACCTCTTTGTACATAATAGTAAATTTGAAGAGGCATTGTTTTGGTTGAAAGGGATAAATATAATGCATAAGTAAATTCATTCCATGAATTTAGCCATACATACATGGCAGCAACTGCAATACCTTGTATAGCAACTGGAAGCACAACATTTTTTAGTGTTCTTAGCCTACTCGCCCCATCTATTGCAGCTGATTCTTCTAATTCAATGGGAATTGCCTCAAAAGTTGATACAAGTATCCATGTCATAAATGGCAATTGTGAAATCAGATGTGCCATAACAAGTCCAATGTTGGTATCAAGTAAATCCCACTTAAGAAATGTTACCGATATAGGTAATGCAATTCCTACATGTGGAAACATTCTAGTGAAAAATAAAGATAATACAAAAAAATATTTAGCTTTTTTACCCAATCTTGAGATTGCATATGACGCAGGCACTACTAGAAAGAGAGAAATTAACATGGTTAACGTTGCAACAGTAAGACTTTTCTTTAATGGGGGCCATAAATTGCCTGATTCAAAGACTTTTATCCAGTGAGTAAAAGTTATATTATGCAAAAAGAACATACAAATACTTATTAGATAAGCCTGATTTCAGATTAGCAATTTTAATACGGTAGCAATAACATTGATTGGTCTGACCATTCAGATAACCTTTGGACTTTTGATTGCTATGCTATTAAAGAAAAATTTAAGAGGTAAGGGTTTAGTGAGGTCGTTAGTTTTAATGCCTATGGGTATACCAACGCTGGTATCAGGAGTAACGATGTTGTATATCTATGGGACTCAAGGTTATTTAAATGAACTGTTATATCGTTTGGGGATAATTACTGTTCCAATTAATTGGTTGGGTGGAGGTATTAAGAACTTATTTGTAATTGCTTTTGCAGATTCATGGAAAGTGATGCCAATCGTGGTACTTTTGCTTTGGCTGGATTAGAATCTATATCTAAAGATGTGTATGAAGCTGGTGGAATAGATGGTGTTTCTCCATGGCAAAAATTTAAATATATTACTTTGCCATTACTAAAGCCTTCAATTACAATGACAGTTATGCTTAGAGCGGTAGATTCATTTAGAATTTTTGAATTACCTCAAATACTAGCAGGTAGGACAACTACATTTTTAGCAACCTATGCTTATGAAGAGTATTCTTATAATAATTTAAATGCATCTGCAGCTGCTTCTACAGTATTGCTCATAGTTATCATGACATTTGTGATACTATATATGAAATTTGTAGATAGAGGAGAGGGGTTAACGAATGGTAAATAAAAAATCAGTAAAAAGGATATGGTTTTACATTGCGGCGATTCTAATATGTTTGGTAATGATTGCACCAGTTTATATACTTGTAAAGATTTCTTTTAGTGTGCCAGATGAGGTATTAACACAACATCCAACATTTGGATAGTGTCATATTATCTTGAAATCCTAATAGAATACTCTTAAATATTGGAATGATTGTAAACCCAAATATATATAGGGTTAGTGGCATAACAAAAATTAATTCTAGATAATATTTTTTTAAAAAGTTCTTCATAAACCCAATCTCCTTAATACTTTTTTTATGAAATATATTGACAATGGATTAAACTTATCAGCCGTTTTAATTTCTTCTTGCAAAATGTATAAACTTAAACTTATCTATTTTATGTCTTGATTCAGTATACTGAAATACCGTTGTATCATTCAAAGATACATAGTTTTTCACAACCACAACTACTGTATCATCACCTAAGTCCAAATACTTTTTATCTTCATTCGTAGCTTTTTCTACTGAAATCACCTTTTTATCAAAACTAATATTTATAAATAATTCATTTTCAATATATTCATAGATAGAATTTTCACAAATATCCTTAGTTAAGTTTGGAACGCAGCTTTCAAGAAAAAAGTCTTTATCTAAAATAATTCTTTCATTTCCAATCTCTCTAACTCTTACTACCTTCCATACATTATCGTTTTCCCCAGCGTCCATTTGTGTTTGCAAAAAAGCATTGGGAGTAATAAGTTCTAACTCTTCAACAATGGTATTTGATTTTTTCCCTAGTTTTTGGGAAATTTCCTTAAAACTAACTATTCCAGTAACAGGAAAATCAAATTTGGCAACATCTAATACAAATGATCCTTTGCCTTTAATTTTTTGAATATAGCCATTCTGAGATAACAGATTAAGTGCTTTTCTAACGGTCTCTCTTGAAACATTGTATTTTTCTGTTAATTCTTTTTCCGACGGAAGCTTCGTATTTGGTTTCAAACTACCTTCTTCTATTGTTTTAGCAAACTCATTATAAATATTATAAAATTTATTATTCATCTCTAACACGTGCCTCCCTTTTTATCATCTATCTCCTTTTTTATGTAATAAACAATTGATTCATAGGGTCTTAATTCAATCCGCTCAAATTCTGTTGATGCATCCTTATAATTTGAAATTAAAATTTCACTTTTATACTTTCTAAAATTAATACTCTTGGGTAATTCAAATATGGTTTCTTTTCCATAAAAGTTGCTAATCACTAACAAGCTCTCATTATTCAAATTTCTTATATAGGAAAATATAGACTTATTTTTTTCAAGGATTAGTTGATAGTCACCATCAATTACGCAGTCTATTTCTTCTCTTATCCTAATAAGCTTTTTATAATAATAAAATATTGATGAGTCCTTATATCATATTGCCAAGCACTTTCTCCAAATTTAGACTGCCAGTTATTTGGCTCCTTGCCTTCCTTTGCATTTTTCCATATGTAATAGTCTCTATACTTATTATCTTTAGATTGTCGTGACTGTTTAAACCATTGATGTTCTATTGATGTATGATTAACAACTATATCCATAATGATCTTCATGCCACGCCTATGTACCTCTTCAACAAGATAATCAAAGTCTTCCATACTGCCATATTTATTATAAATGCTATAATAATCACTTATATCATACCCATTATCGTTTTGTGGAGATTGGTAAATGGGTGTTAACCACAAGGCACCAATGCCAAGCTCTGCAAGATAATCAAGCTTTTCTATTATACCTTTTAAATCACCTATACCATTTCCTGTTGTGTCTTTGAAACTTTTTGGATAAATCTGATACACAACAACCTTTTTCCACCAGTCACTCATTTTTTTCATAATCATATACCCTAATTTAATTAATGTGAACCTTTCTTTTAATATTTTTCATCTAGAGTTTAAACGTGTATATACATGTTTGTTAAAAACACTATAACATGTATATACATGTTTGTCAACACATGTTTTTTAACTTCTATATTTTAACAATCTATACGACTTCACTATGCACTAAAGCAATTATCAATAGATGCTTCCTAATTTCCCCCCTCAAAATCATTTTTAGTTTTTTTGTATTAACTATTGACATTTTAAGAAATTCTGTTAAAATATATCTTGCACGAAAAAAATATGATTATGCGTGAGTGGCTCAGTGGTAGAGCATCGCCTTGCCAAGGCGAGGGTCGCGGGTTCGAATCCCGTCTCGCGCTCTCATAGATTAAGCTCTCAAACCCTTTATATAGGATTTGAGAGCTTTTACTTTAAGTTAGGGCTGTTAGACTAACAGCCCTTTCTATTATTTGTAAAACTTCATTTTACTTTTATTATCACTTATTAAACATGTGTTTAAAATACTTTACTTTATTAAATCATATAACCTTAATAGTGTTACAAACGCTTGTTCTCTTGTATATTGAGCAGTTGGTTTAAAATAGTTATCTCCTATTCCATTCATAATATTATTATGTGAAACAAAACTTACAGGACATTTTGCCCAACTTGCAATTTCTTCTTGATCAGTAAAACTACAAGCTATATCTAAATCTGTAATTTCAAATATTTTAGCTGTATTTGCAAGCATTACCGCATGATGAATTATTGATTAAATTTAAATTTATGATCATATGCAAAAAACGAGCTTCTATTAGCTCGTTTTACTTTTTCCAAATATTTTGATTTATAACTAAAGCTGTTCTTTTGCAGTTTCTACTAAACTTGCAAAGCCTTCTGTATCGTTAACAGCCATTTCAGCTAGCATTTTTCTGTTGATATTAATATCAGCAAGCTTTAGACCATACATAAATTTGCTGTAAGATAAGCCATTGATGCGTGTTGCTGCATTAATTCTTGCTATCCAAAGCTTTCTAAAATCTCTTTTTCTTAATTTTCTTCCTGTATATGCATAAACGCCTGATTTCATAACGGCTTGTTTTGCAGTTCTAAATTGCTTGGATTTTGCTCCTCTATATCCTTTTGCTAATTTTAATATTTTCTTATGTTTTTTACGTGTGTTTAAGGCACCTTTTACTCTTGCCATAGTTTTTCCCTCCTATACATTTTTAGTTAACGGTATGGTAAAATTTTCTTCATAACCTTTTCATTAGTTTTATCTGTTATAATGGATTTTCTAAGATTTCTCTTTCTCTTAGCGGATTTTTTGGTTAATATATGACTTTTATAAGCTTTATTTCTCTTTAATTTACCAGTTCCCGTAACTTTAAAACGCTTTGCAGCGGAACGGTTTGTTTTCATTTTAGGCATTCTAAGTTCCTCCTAATAGTTATTTTTTTTGTGTCATAAACATGACCATGCTTCTACCTTCCATTTTGGGATATTTTTCAATCTCTGCTATATCAGTAAGACCCTCTGCAAACTTAAGTAATATTTCTCGACCTACCCCAGTATGAGCTAATTCTCGACCTCTAAATCTAACAGATACTTTGACTTTATCTCCATTGTTAAGAAACTTTTTCGCATGTTTCATCTTAGTATCAATATCATGCTGTTCAATATTAGGAGATAACCGTACCTCTTTTACACTGATGATATTTTGCTTTTTCTTAGCTTCCTTTTGACGCTTAGCCTGTTCATATCTGAACTTGCCATAATCTATAATTTTGCAAACAGGCGGCTTTGCTTTAGGCGAAATTTTGACTAAATCTAAGTTACGCTCTCTAGCAAGTCTTTGAGCTTCTTTCGCAGACATAATACCTAATTGTCCGCCTTTATCATCGATTACACGTACTTGTTTGTCTCGAATTTGCTCATTAATCATTAAATCGTTTATAAGAAGACACCTCCATAAAAAAATAATAAAGTGGATAGTAGACCTATCCACTTTAAACATATAAGCTAAACTAATTCAAAAATTAGTAACTGACTTCATATGAACCTTAGCAGCTTAAATACCCTAAGGTGAGAGAGGATAACTCTACTTTATTTTTCTTGTCGTAATATGATAGCATTTTTAGACCACTATGTCAATAGTTTTTTTAAAACCTATTTTTATAAAAATTGATATTTTACAAAAAGCTTAATGTAATACTATCTGGATCCATATGATCGATTTGAAGATTTATAAATTCCTTTAACACCTTTTTATTTCTTTTATTATCCTTACTAGAATAGATTTTATAGCCTTTTCCGAAGCGTATAGGATCCCCTTCACGAGCTGTTAGGGTCATATTGCATCCATGTCCTGCATAGCCGTTAGTATGCATAAATGCAAAGTTTACTTTCCAGTGATTTTCTGTTTTTTCACATCCTGTGAAATATAGTGTAATAGAACTCATTCCAGAAGTGTTCATAAAGATTTTATCCCCAATATAATATTGCTCACAAGTCATACTTCATCCTCCTTTTTACTTCTTTACTTACTATCCAATTGTCTCCTAAAACAAATTATAGCATAACTAAAAAATAATAAACACTTTAATAGTTTAAATGTCAAAATAAGGACACTCAAACTAAACTTAATAATTTCAAAATGTTTACAAATGATGAATTATACAATATAATTGTAGATGTATTTAAGATAAATAATAATA
>JANQFZ010000009.1 GCA_028277605.1 Vallitaleaceae bacterium
TCACGATGGACACCCTTGCTCTTGGCTAACACCTATATCACCTTCGGTGTTCGGGACTTTCACCCTATAGATTACGCCCATGCTGGGCGCACATAAAAAAGACTTATTGACGTTTAATCATAAGCCTGTTTTATTATACTATATAAATATTCAAAGTTATTCTATCTTACTTATGCTGGTTGTTGTATAAAATCTCTTGTCAACTCATAACGTATGTCAATATCGTAGTTGAAATTTCGATTATTTTCAATTTTATTCTTTTTATTCCGTTCATATAATTTGAATGTTAATGAGGCAGTTTTACAACTCTCGCAGTATACTAATCCACATTCATAATATCCATTGACATCATTCTCTAGTTCTGTGTATTTATTTACCATATCTTTTAATAGTGTATCGCTATTGATATTGTTAAGTACAGATTCTAGCTCTTTAAAGAATGCTTCTCCACTAGACTTTGGAATAGTAAATATTGTTTTGGATTTCTTGTATTTCTTACACGTATTACAGTATATATATTTTCCTTTTATACTTAAGCCCGCATATATACAACCTATCAATAATCCTATACAATCAATCAAAAATGTTACCCAGCCTACAACTGGATTGGATACGTCTGCAATATCTCTAGTACGATAGCTAAAAGAAATGGGTGTATTTTCAATAAGGTATTTATTATAATTAATAAAAGTCAATTGTCCATACCCTTCTATTTCATAATTACTAATATGATCCCCTTGTGTTGTATAAACAATTTCTTGTGTTTGATCATCAAAATAAGAAAGTGAATACGTTGCGTACTTAATTGAAAAAAGGCATATTACCGCCATAATTATACCAACTAAAAAATGTACGCCTTTAATTTTCTTTTGGGATAGATGCAGACCTTTAAATAAACCAAATCCACATACGTATCCAACTGCAATAGCGCCAACTGGTAAAATAAAGAACAAGCAAAAATGAATGACTTGAAAATGTAATGTAACTGCTATTAGTACAGGTATGCCAATACTTATAACTAATGATAATAGTCCCAATATAATACTCATTTTATAACCTCCATACCATAAATAGTTCTAGAAGAATAATATTTTCTTCTGTTACGTATTATAGAATAATATTCCATATCTGTCAAATTACAACATAATAGTATGAAATATTATATTTTGTATGGCAATAGAAAGGCTATATGTCTTTTTTTGGTATTGTGATATACTTATTGACCGCTAATGACCTGATACAAGATTTCAGCTAATGGCTCCATAGCATTTTTAGCTTCTTGAACAGTATTGTTTTGTGCTCCTACTTCAATCAATAATGTTTTTGGTGCTATATGCATGTTGTACCGATAACCTTTGATATAAATCCTTCGAGTAAAGTTAGAATACAATTCGTTTGCTTTGAGATGCATTTGAAGGCTAAAAGCCATATTTTCCTTGATATAAGGATTGGGTCGGCTTTTTTGTAATGAGACAGACTTACCCCCTTGAATCATTTTACATATACCATTAAAAAACATAATTTTTGCTGTTTGTTTACCATTAATGGAAGAAATTAGTCTTATCTCATCCGGTATCCCATCCCTATGAATATCTATACAGACTTCTATCGATGGATTTTCTTTTAATATATTAACCACAGGCTTTTCAATTAAATTATAGGCATTACTCCTATCAAGCACACCGTCAATGATATCGTATTGTTCTCTGTGATGTATCACTTGAATATTATATTTGTCCTGCAATAAGCTGGTTAAAACATCACCAACTCCAACAACCGTATCTTCCTTAAGCCCTATTCGACTATCTATAAAATCTTCCGCTGCATGGGTATGAAAAATCAATATTTTAGGACCTGGTTTTGTTAAGTCAACCCTGGCATCCATAGATAGAAATTCTTCAATAGGAAAATCACTTTCTGTTACTTTTACGGTTCTATCCACTGTGTACATTTTAGTCATTAAAAAATTAAAGTCATTCAGCTTTTTCAATAAAGTTTCATCATAAGGAACGGTTTTTGACTGTTCAATGATGCTTAAGGTATCGAAAACTTCATCTTCTTTATAGGGATCTATGACATTCTCAAAAGTATCTTTTTCCTTTATCACATAGGAGTAGTTCTCTACCATAGTCTCATAATCTTCATTTTTCACATTTAATATAAAGGGAACTAACGGTACACTAAGACCATATAAGGTGTTTAGACCTGAATCAAATTGCTGCTGCATTAATTGCTCTTCTTTACTTTCAACATAGAAGTTGATTTGAGGATTCATAAATCCTACCATTTTGGTATAGATATGTCTATTCACCTGGTTATAAAAATCGGTTTTAATCGTAATAATATCATTTTCTAAATAGATTTCTATAAGCTTTACAATAATTAAGCTCGCTACAACAATCAATGCTACTAAATATATGAAATTAACTTTTTTGCTTCTTCCAAGCAAATATGTCTTTTCCATCTCACCACACCTTATCTTATAATCTTCATAATGAAAACCTAACTTTAATTGAAGTAAATCTACTATTTAAAATATATTATAAGATAAGGTTGTCTATGACATATAGAAACATGTTTCTTTTATTTTTTCGCACTCTTGAGTCTGTTTAGTGTAAATATGTAATACGCTAACTGTCTTACAACTTGTTCGTTGTGACTATATTTTTTAACTAATTCTTTCAGCTCATTGACCGTTTCTTCTGTTTCTATATTTTGTTTTGAGCTAATTACAAATAGACCCTTTGCCAGCTTTATAATCAGATTTTCATTATGGCTATACGTTTTTATTAAAACTCTTAGCTCTTTAAAAGTTTCCTTAGCCTCTTCATGGTTTTGTTTAATAATTAATGTATTTAGCCCATCCAATAGTTGTTCAATCACTTGTTCTTGATGGCTGTATTGTTTTTCTAATTCCCTTAGCTCATTGACTGTTTGCTTTGCTTCTTCTTTATTTTGTTTCATGCTTAGATTGGCAAGACCCTTTACTAATTCTATGACAACTTCTTCATTGCTATAATATCTTTGTGCTAACTCTCTTAACTCATTAACAATAGGAATGGCTTCTACTTTATTTTGTTCAGCATTCAAATGTGTTAAACTTCTAGCAAAGATTACTGCAACTTCTTCATTATCATGCTGCTTTAATAAATCCCTTAATTCACTTACGATTCCCTTTGCTTCTTCCTTATTTTGTCTTATGACTAGGTTTTCTAAATCATTTGCCAGCTCTAATACACGTAAAGGTATATCTACATATTTTTTACCATCCAATGATGTTTTCTTGCTTTTCATCTCTATCCCCCTAAATAACATATTCACATAATATTATTGCATGTACTATAATTAGTGCGCTATATTTTTGTTTTTATAAATGATTCAATTACTGACTTAAACAATGAAGGCATGTAGAATCATTTGCTAATTATTTGCATCATAATTTTTTTTCCTTTAAACCCTACTGGTATTTCTGTTACTTTTGATAGGTTATGTGTCTTTAACACCCCTTCAGTATATCTCTTTTCTTTTATTTGATTTTTAGCTTCTTTTAATAAATATTCTAGTGTTTTTTTAGACTTTCTACTTGCCCATTTGAATTCAAATATATAAGCCTGTTTTGTTTCATCTTTAGGTATTAGTACTATATCTGGTCTTCCTAGACCATACTCTCTATTTGATTTTATTTCGTAGTGTTCGATACCAAACATAAGCAATCCTAATATAAATCCATGATGGAAATTTTCGTGTTTTTCTTTTTCTTCTGACAAATCTATTCTTTCATGAGTTGTTTTTGTATCATTATAACTCACATATATCAGGTATAATTCTTCTAGTAATATAGTAAATGTTTCTTCATCCTGATCGATTAGTGATTTAATTAAATCATTTATTTTTGTTGCTATTTTAAAATCCTCTTTAAAGTAATCTCTTAACATGGATTGATATATTATTTTTACTTCTAAATTTGGTATAGCTAAATTATAGGTTATGTTTTCTTTTTCTTGTTTCTTTCCTGTTACTTTTAAATATCCTGCATGTAACAAGAAACTCCATGCTGATTCTGGATTTGTTTTTATTGTTTCGTATATGACATTCTCTTGTATTGTTTTTTCAACCAATCTACCTTCTAGTAAATCTTCTACTACTTTTTTTCCTTCTACTTTATCTAATTGCATTACCTCTTTTATAACTGTGTTTGCACTTGTATTTGTCCAGTATGGTCTTAGTCCCATTTCTGGCTGAACTGCATAATTTATGATGCTCCAAGGATTATATATCGTAGTTCCAAGTCCAAATTGATATCCATTATACCACATCTTTACTTCTTTAAATTTTTCACCAAGCCCAAATTGTTTTAATAACTCTTCTACTTCTTCTTCTAAAAATCCAAATTTATCTGATATATCATTTGTTATTACTGTGTATACTCTTGGATTATTAAAATCACTGAATATACTTTCTTTTGCTACTTTCATGATTCCTGTTAATACTCCTTGCTTTAGAGAATCATTTCCTTTTAATCCTTTTCCTAACATACTTTTCATAAAGTTGATTATCTCTTCATAATATCCATTAATATATCCTGCTTGGATTGGTGTATCGTATTCATCTATTAGAACCATTACTTTTTGTTCAAAATATCTTTCAAGATATTTTGATAAGTCTTTGATTATGCCTTCATAGTCTACTTGAGTTGCTTTTCTATTTATTATTTTTTCATATCTTTCTTTTTCTTCATCACTTAAGCTATCTGATTTAAGCATATATCTATGTCTTTTATACTCTTCTGATACTATTTCTACTAAATTTTGATATGTATCTTCCCAGTTTGTTTTTTTTGCTCCTTTAAGAGAAATAAATATTACTGGATATTTACCTTGTTGTTTTCTGTATTCGTCATCTTCAAATATATTAAGTGCATTAAAAAGATAGGATACATCTTCATTCTCAAATGCAAATTCACGACATTTTGGTATTTCATAAAAGTACTTTAACATACTCATATTTAAAGTCTTTCCAAATCTTCTTGGTCTTGTTATAAGTACTACGCTTGAACCTGATTCTACGATATCTTTAACTAATAAAGTTTTATCAATGTACATATACCCATCATCAATGAGTCTTTTAAAATTATCTAAACCAATTGCCAATTTTTTTCTTTTCATAATAACACCACCATTTTTTATAACTTCTTATTATATATGTGTTGTTAAACATTATAACAGAAATATTATATGCTATTTATCATACATGACTTAATTAAAGAGTACTTACACTTACAATAACATTTTAAGGAAGTGATTTTTCATCATTGTTTACTCTAATACTATATTCGTACATATAACACCTTCTTCTGCAAGGCTAAAGGTAAATACTATATTAACATAAATATCTACTGGAAATTCAGATAAAATATCATCTGTTCTGGACACAATCTTTAATTCTTTAACACCATCTTTATTATCATCTATAAATGATATATCATGATGGATAAGAGTTACATTCTTTTGAGTTAACTTTCCTTCTGAATAACCATTACCTTGATCATGTATTTGTTTTACTTCTTCCTTAGATAGCTGGTTACTGTATTCTTTTTCCATAAAAGGAAAATGAAAATTTATAATACCATTATCTAATTGAATCTCCATAGATTCTATAAATAATTCATTTGTTGACCATAGTTGTTGTATTTCCCCATCTTGATAGCTGTAGAGGTCTAATTCACAACCGTCAACAGCTCTTGGCTCCATATCTTTGTATACACCCAACCATCCATTGGGCTTAATCAATATCAAATCATACAATGCTCTTCTTGAATAAAAACCATAATTTACTTTGAATGTTTTATAACTAGGTACGAATGGTTTTAAAAGAACCTCTATATCTTCCACTTTTAATCGAAGAGAACCATCATAAAAAAGCTGTGCATCTACTTCGCTGGCACCACTATCCAATGGGGCACTGACTGAACTAAGTGTAGATCGTTCAAATGAATCATAATATAACTCATCATTTTGGTATTTGATGATATATCTAGACCACTGTTCCCATAGCCCTTCAACGATATAGACATCTTCTTCACCTTCAAACCAAAACATGTCTTTATATATATAGATATCTTTGTATCCAGAAAACCTTAGACATATATCATAGTTATCCATATAATTTTGATGTTTTCCTCCTTGTTCTTTCAAGCTCAATAACTCAAGTATTCTTTTCGTAAAGTAATCACTAGATTTAATAAAACAGCTCTTGGACTGTTTTATTTCCAATGTTGTTTCATCATTCTTAATTAAATCCTCTATGTTGTGCTTGAGTTTGGTTTCATTTGATAAATGTGTTACGTTAGTATGGATCTCTTTATTATTTCTCGTATCATCTAATTCCCCTGTACATCCTGTCATAAGCAAAAAACTTAGTAAGATAGTATAAATTATTTTTTTCATATCAATCTCCCCACATTCTAAATTATATAATATATTTTACTTATAAAGTCTTCAATTGTCTATATATAAAAGGAAATAGTAAAGTACTTGAAAAAGTGATGTTTGCAATGTATTATAGTATTACCTATATCTTAAAGTTATTATTACACCAACTCAAATAATAATTTATAAGAAGTATGTATTCAGCTAAAAAAACTAAAACCATAATAATAGATTAAATAGAGGTGAGGCTAAATGAAGCCGCTGGCTTAATTTCATTTTATCAAACTATAAACGTAAAAAATACTTCTAACTTAGAAGTATCAGTATTTTTAATTACCCGATCAAACACACTACTGAGTTTAATTACCAATGAGAAACCATTAATTTCAGCTACAGTGGACGTTATTTTCTTAGCGGTAATCATTCAATACATTTATATTTTTACCAATATTTATAAATGTGCTCTTAACGCGATAGAAGATGAACGGTGGGTATTCTTTTATCATACCATCGTAAGTATGATTTCATTACTTATGATTTATTTCTTATCTAACTATGTGGGGTTAAGCATCAGAGGTGTTTACTATGGTTTAGGATTTAATTACACAATACTATTTATTGGTTTTTACTTAAGATATTATAATAAGATACAAAATCGTAATAAAATTATTATAGGAGACACAGTATCATAATAATATAGAAATGTAATCAACCATTTGATACAAGAATTGAACTATTTTATTCTACACCCTATTCTCAAAACTACGGTTCTGAGAATAGGGCTTTTTCAAAGTATGTTTCTTTATATGATTACTTAGGGTTTATAACCTATGACAAATATTTCTGAATCTCATCCTCACCCAAATCAGGTTGAAGTAAAATGTTAAGTCCTGCTGAGATGATATTACTCACCCTTTTGATGACACAATCGATTTCCTTGGGGGTAACAAACATATTCCCAACGTAGGGATATAGAACCTCTTTAATCAACTGATATTTCTCTACGTTGTTGAAGCCACTAATCATATCCATCATATCCATACCGTTCTTTGCATGCTTTTTGAGTTCAATCATTAGTTCTTCCATGGTATCATTAACTATTGTAGCAGCATCTACGACAGTTGGAACACCTATTGCAATGACAGGTACACCTAAGGTTTCCTCTGTTAAACCTTTTCTTCGGTTACCAATACCTGAACCCGGATGAACACCTGTATCGGAGATTTGGATGGTTGAATTGACACGACTGGTTCTTCTCGATGCTAGGGCATCAATAGCAATGACTAAATCAGGTTTAAATTTACTAACAATACCCTGAATAATTTCAAAAGTCTCCATGCCAGTCTGTCCCATAACGCCGGGTGCAATTGCACTGACCTTGGTATAGGTATCTTCTTCTTCTGCTGAATCATCTATGGTTTCAAATAAATGTCTGGTTACCAGAATATTATTGGTTACCTTAGGACCAAGAGCATCTGGTGTTATATCCCAATTCCCAAGCCCTACCACAAGTACAGACATTTTTTTTCTCATCTTTATAATGTCTTGTAATTGTTTAACCAACTGCTTGACTACTTCTTCGTGAACTTCAGGATCATTTGCTTTTATAGCTTCGCATTCAATTGTAATATAATTACCGATTGGCTTATGAATCGCTTTAGCCCCTTCTTCATTAAAAATTCTAACTTTTGTAACGGAAAGGTTGTAGTCATCATTGACCTCTTCCTTTAGCTCTACGCCTGGTATCTCTATATTCTCCTCAGAAACCATCTCTCGTGCTTCAACCGCTAAATCTGTACGTATGCTATAAGTTTTCTCTTTTTTATCCATCCATCATAACCTCAATCCTTATAAAATTTGACTCTTTAATGACTTAGTATTCTCTAAAACTCATATAATCTCGTATAATTATGAACCCATCTATCTTAATGTTTACTTAGAAATTATTTTTTCCAATTTTTTTTTATATATTCATTGACTAATCAAGCCTTTTCGATTAAAATATATAAGTATGTTACTGTGCGATATTGATATATTATGTTTAACCCACTCCCACTGCGTAATACTATCAATAGAATACTTATTCGGAGGTGAAATACCCATGGCAAATATTAAATCAGCTAAGAAGAGAATTTTAGTTACACGTACTAAAACACTTAGAAATAAAATGATTAAGTCAAAAGTTAAGACTGAGACTAAGAAATTATTAAATGCTATAGATGCTGGCAACAAAGAACTTGCTGGTACACAACTAATAACTACTATTACTGAAATTGATAAAGCTAAATCTAAAGGCATTTATCATAAAAATACGGCTGCAAGAAAAGCTTCTAGATTAACCAAATTAGTGAATGCTATGTAAAAATTGGACGTGCAACTTATGTGCACGTCTTTTGTTTTATTCAATACTTAGTATTTGAAATGGATACTTTAATAAAACTATAGTTTCTACTCTCAATCAGCTATACTTAATAATTAATACCTCAACACCTATTTTCCCATCTAATCGCCCTGTTTTTATCTTATAATCCGTATCTAAGCAATCTGTAAGGGCTTCTTTTAACTGCTTAGTATTAAAAGCACCGCCTTGTTTCAAACACTCTTTTACTACAAATGGCGCGGCTTTCATTTCCTTAGCAATCAACGCAACATTTAAACCTCGGGATCTTAACAGTGAAGCTTGGAGGATGAGTCTAAACTGACGAACGAGCATGATTAGTATTCTAATAGGCGGCTCCTTACTAATGATTAAGTCATGATACAATTTAATAGCTCTATCTCTCTTTTTTTGCCCCATACATCCTACCAATTCAAAAATTCTATTTTCCAACGACGGGGTACAAACCATATCCACCGCTTTTTTGGTAATGATAGTTTCTTTTAGACAGTATTGAACCAGCTTTTGCACCTCATTATTGATGATGTTCAAGTCATTACCAACGGTTTGGATTAAATATCTAGCTGTCTGCTGCTCAATTCTTTTATTGTCTTTGTGAAGCTCTCTAGCAATATATTGAATCAGATCCTTTTCACCCAAAGGATTAAATACTGTGATATAACCATTATTCTTTATAAGCTTATATAGTTTATTTCTTTTATCTACTGCATCTTCAACAAAAATCACAATCGTAGATTCTGGGATACTCTTAAGTCCCTCCACCAATTTATCTGTCTTATTCTTCTTACCAGGTTGAAATAGTTTCGACTGCTTAACGACAATGAGTCGATACGTATTAAGAAATGGCATGGTTTGAACGGCATTTAAAAATTGATCCCCATCGAATTCCTCTTCATAAACATCGTAATTCATGGTTACATCACCATCACTAAGTATACGCATTTTCATATTTTTAAGGTAGGTCTGTAAAAGAAAAATTTCTTCCCCATAAAATAAATAAGTATTATGAAATTGCCGTTGCTTCATTTGTTTTTTTAATACTTGCATTGATAAGTATCCTTTCTTTTTGTCACATAGGTTGATATGGTATAGGAAGAACCGTTGCTTTTTATTGTAACTGCTCCATCTTCCGCTGTATTATATAATATTGTACCATACTTTTTATATCTGTCTACGACTTCCTTAGAAGGGTGTCCATAACGATTTTTCTGACCTACACTGATAACCGCACAAGTAGGATTTACCTCAGACAAAAGGGTATCTGTAGAGGATGTATTGGAGCCATGATGAGGTACCTTGAGTATATCACACATCAGCCTATGACTATAGCACTTCACTAACTCCATTTCTTGTTGATTCTCTATATCTCCTGTTAACAAATGATCCAAACGATAGAAAACCATTTTATAGACAAGAGAATGACCATTATTATTATGGTATACCGATTGTTCCTTAGGATTCAAACAGTATAGATCTAAAGCGTTCTCCCTAATTCTCTGCCCCTGCTGCATATAGGTAATCTGTGTTCCTTTAGTTCTAGCTAGGCTAACCATCTTTTCAAAGTACGCGTCACGACTCAATTGATAGGTTGCAGGGACAATCAGCTTCCTTGTTGTATAAGCTTCCAACACCTCAAGCAGACCAACGATATGATCGAAATCGCTATGAGTCAAAATCATGCAGTCAATCTGAGAAATTCCACGACTCTTTAAAAATGGCAGAATGATTTCTTGTCCAGTATTGGTTTCTCTCTTACTATGCATGTTGCCTCCGCCATCGATCAAGTAGACCTTTTGATCAGGCGTAAGGATAACCGCACTATCCCCTTGCCCAACATCTAGATGTATGATTTCAAGAGGCTTCGGAAGAAACTGTACCACCATAGCAAAGACTGCTAAAGCTACTATAGTTGAGCAAAAGATTTTTTTATAAATGGGTTTTTGCTCACGCTTATAATAGTACAGAATACATAAACTTAAAAAACCATAATAAATCCCTATAAAGATAGGACTAGGCTGACCTAGAATAAAGTTTGCATTAGGTAATCGCTGAGCAATATGACAACATAGGTCAAAGAAATTAAGAATATAATGCAATAAACCAGCGCATAACCTCGCAACTATAAGAGAAAAAATACCACAAATTCCAACCATAAGACTCATAATAATGACGATAGGCATAAGTGGAACAACCAAAATATTAAGTAATAGACTGTAAATATTCCATTCATAATAATAAAAGGCAATAATAGGTAAGGTTCCAATACAAACACTGACGCTCACCCATAATAAATCTAACAGTAACGACTGGTGTGGAATTATTTTTTTTATGACTGGAAGTACTGTCACAATAGAAAAAACTGCTGCAAAGGATAACAAGAATCCCGCATCGCTTAAACTGAATGGATGAACTGCCAATATCAATAGTGCTGCAAAAGATAATGAAGAATATACATCATAAGTTCTCCCTATTAAATCAGCAAATAGAATAGTAACCAACATAGTAACCGCCCGAACCGTTGAAAGGCTTGCCCCAGTCATCATACAATAGAGAATAAGAACAATCATACTAACTAAAGCCGCTTTTTTTATGGATATTAGACGTTTAAGCCCTTGGTAAAGACCATAACCAATGATAGAAACATGCAAACCTGATATAGCTAAAATATGAGCAATACCAGCCTCTCGATAGTCTTTTTTCACATGATGATTTAAATAATCTCTATCTCCAAGTATCATAGCCTTCACAATACCTGCTTGTCTTTCTGGAAGGACTTGGTCATAAATTCCACCTAGACGTTGAACACAGGCAGTCATAGCCTGTTTTACTCCAAAATGACTTTTATGTATAAGTTTTATAGTTTTACCATATAAACTAAATGAAATCCCATTATTTTTATAATATCTTGCCTGATTAAAGGCTCCAGGGTTTCTTGGAAGCTTGGGCTTGTTTAGTGTACCTTTAATGCTGACTTTATCTCCTACCGAGTAAGCTTCTTCCCCTTCCCAATAAGCAACAATATCATATTTTAAAGGATATTGCTTTTGATCTAGGGTAAGTCGGTTAACTTTTAATCGTGCTTTTGTGGTATTATCCAACAAGCTTATGGATTGAATCGTTCCCTCTACATCAACATAGGTGCTATCTTCCAAGGCTATATTTGCCACCTCTTGGTCATATTGGGTTGTACTTATGGTCATGTACAATAATGCAAAAAAACATATTATAGGAAGTGTCAAAATACCGTTCCAATAATATGTTTTATACAGACACCATGTTAACCCCAGCAGAATTACCCAGCTTATAATCTGAAAGTATAACGGACTATAACTGAGCAATAAACCTGTTATCGCATACAACAAAAACCAAACCATTGGTCTTTTCAATTGTTTCCCCTCATTTCCCCTTACACAATCCCTAATGCTTTTATATGACTATCACTGACTTTCTATCATATCTAAATTTCTCTCAAATAGAATATCAAATTGCATATGCCCTTTTAGTGTTTCTCTTTTTTCCCCTTCAATTAGAAATTGCACCTTACTTATGCTTGGAAGCTCAGTTAGTGTGTTAACTATTGAATAAATAGTTAAGCTTTCACCTGCGGAACCTCCCCAATGTTTGTTGACAAAGTCTTCTCCAAAGTCTACATAACAAACGCTGTCACTAACAAAAACATCCTTAACTTTAATACCTTCGGGTATGGTTCTCTCTAGCATTTCATTCTTAGGTCCTTCAATCAGTAAATTCAAAACTGCTCTTTCTACTGTGATATCAGCCTCTAAGTTCAATTCTACTTCTATTGGAACCAAATGGGTTGCGTCATGATTAGCAAAATACAGAAGCACTTTCTTTTGAATCTCTTCATTTGGATTGGTAGGAAAGCTTAGAATAATATCGGCTTCCTTCATAGCCCCAACTGGAGTTCCATCCGAGCTTTTTAGAGGTACTTCTTCAATATATATTTCTACTGTATCTATACCTTCTAGCTCAGTTAAGGACTTAACCAGCGATGTTCTACTGAGTATCTCACTTAGAGCATCTAAGTCATTATAGCTTTTAGAGAAATTTAAAACAAGATTCGTATCATCTATCTTATAGTTAATCAATTCAAGAGCTGAAGATAATGTAGGAATATTTTCAGTTTCCTCTATACCATTACCTAGATAAGTAATGATTTCCTCAATCTGGTCATGGGTATTATCTCCATTTAGAACAACAACTTCCTCAGCTAAATTTGTTTTCTCTTTGTTTGCTAGGTATAAAGTCGTACCTTCATGTGCTACTGACTTAACTTCCATATCTGATTTAGCTTCTTTACCTCTACTGCAGGACGTGCAAATGATTAAAAGAGCAACAATAATTGTATAAAATTTTAATTTCTTTAACATAATAAACACCTCCTACATGTTAGAATAATATTTTAATGGAAGACTTAAAGTAAATGTAGTTCCTTTACTAAATTCGCTATCACATTTAATCCATCCATGATGCATTAAAATGGCTTTCTGAGCGATGGCTAATCCTAATCCAGTTCCACCCGTTTCTCTTGTACGAGCTTTATCTACCCGATAAAACCTCTGAAAAATTTTATCTCCAATATCTTTTGGTATACCAACCCCTGAATCCTTAACAGAAATATAAGCATTTTCATAATTGGAATTCAGCTTCACCTTAATCCAACCATATTCCTTATTATATTTTATGGCGTTCTCAACTAAATTGGTAATAGCTAATGTAATTTTTGTTTTATCTATTTCAGCTGTTACTTCTCTAAAACTCTCAAAAATCATCTCTATATTTTTCATATCAGCGAGTGGTTTAAGCCTTTTTAATGTAAGTTCTATCAGTTCATTCAACTGAACGGATTCTATATTTAATTTATACTCTTTCTTATCTAATTTTACTAAAGTCAATAAATCGTTAATAATATTAGTCTCTCTGTTAATTTCATTGGTAATATCTGTCAGAAACTCCTTATATAGTTCTTCGGGCACATTTTCTTGTAAGAGTAAGGATTCAGCTAAAACATTCACAGAGGTTAATGGTGTTTTTAACTCGTGGGATACATTAGCCACAAACTCCTGCCGACTATCATCTATCTCATTCAACCTCTCAGTCATATGGTTGATAGCTTGACCGATTTGCTGTATTTCGTAGGAGCCTTCTATAGTAACTCTTTTATCGATATGACCATCTGTAATTTTATTAATACTGTGTATTAGCTTTTTAAAAGGATTTGTTATAATACCAGAAAAATAATAACTAATAACTAGAATCAATAGGATAATTGCAAACAGCAATGTTATCGACATACTTCTCATATTCTCAATAGCGTTATAAATATCCTCCATTGAGCTTGTTATTATTATGGCTCCTAACACTTTATCCTGTTTATCATCTACAACGGGTGTATACACCGTGCCTACTTTAAGTTCATTAACATAAAACTTAGTCTGTCCCTGAAGACTTAACAGTGCTTCCTCTGTAGCATATAATTTACCTATCTCAAGATTATTAGAATCATAAATGACAATCCCTCTAGAATCCAATACAATAATCTGACCATGAACAATTTTACCAATACTATCAATCACAAAGGTGTTGGATGGGTCGTTAATAAATCCATTAACAAATAGATTGATCGATATAATATTTGCCTGTCTAAGCATCAACGTCTTCTTTTCATTGGTATAGTGTTTTTCAATGGAAGCAAATATGAGTGTCATTAAAATCCATAGAGGTACTAATCCGATTAGTAAATATGAAATTAAAAGCTTGGTTCTAATTGAGCTAAAGAATTTTTTAGCTGTTTTTATAATAGTAACCAACTCCCCATTTTGTATGGATAAATTTTGGGTCACTAGGATTTGGTTCGATTTTCTCTCTTAATCTTCTGACATGCACATCAACTGTTCGAATATCACCAGGATAATCATAACCCCATACAATATTGAGCAGATTCTCTCTGCTGTACACTTTATCGGAATGGTTAACGAACAACTCAAGCAAATCAAACTCTTTTGCGGTTAAGTTGACTTCCTTTTCATTGACAAAGACACGCCTGCTTTCTATATCCATTCTAAGATCTCCTGATTTGATGTGCCTCTCATCCGATAATGTATCATGAGTTTTAATCCTTCTTAGAATAGCTTTAATTCTAGCCTTTAATTCTAGGATGTTAAAGGGTTTAGTCATATAGTCATCTGCACCATACTCTAATCCCATTATTTTATCCATATCTTCTCCCTTAGCTGTCAGCATAATAATTGGCACACAGGAGAACTCTCGAATCTGCTGGCATACGGTAAGTCCATCTATCTTCGGCAACATAATATCTAACACAACCAAATCATAGGCATTGTTCTTGGCTTTTGTCACAGCCTCTTCACCATCATAGGCTGTATCAACCTCCATATCATCTTGTTCAAGGCTGAACTTAATTCCTTTTACGATTAATTTCTCATCATCTACAACCAATACATTTTTAGCCATTGTCCCACCTCACTTGACCGATATATCTTCTTTTATTTTGTTAAATAGACCTTCTTTAATGCCATCCACTTTCATGATATCTTCAATGCATTGAAAAGCTCCATTTTCATTTCTATGTGCCATGATCTGTTTGGCTTTTGTTTTGCCTATCCCAGCAAGCGTCATAAGCTCAGCCTGCCCTGCTGTATTAATATTAACTTTGGAGGAATTTTGGACTTCATCGACAACAACCTCGTCTTTGGTTGGTATTCTAATATCGTCTTCATCCGAAACAATTTTTGCTTGATTGATGTAGGAACAATCGGCATCCTCAGTTAACCCACCTGCTAATTCAATGACTTCAAAAACTCTTGCGCCTTCTTGCATTTCATAAACGCCAGGGTGAACAACAGCTCCAGAAATATCGACATATATTATTTTTTTCTTCTTATCTTTTGTTCGGGCAGCATCTATTGTTAAATCCATTGTGCCATCATTTATCTCTGCTTGTCCTTCAAGGTCACTATCATTTGTCGGATTTGAAAACAGAGTATATAACCCACCACTGACAACAGCTATAATGAGTAGTATTCCATAATATAGCCATTTTCTCTCCTTCATTTATCCCCACCCTCTAAATGAAACTAATACTTCCTTTTTAAACGTGTTCCGTAATCAATAACAGTCCTGTTATATTCATTATGAACTAAATGTGATGTAAATAGAAAATCTGCGGTTGCTTGATTCATAGCCGATGGTATATCATATAATACAGCAATTCTTAGTAATGCTTTCACGTCTGGATCATGTGGCTGTGCTTCTAATGGATCCCAGAAGAAAACAAGCAAATCAATATCCCCTTCAATAATCCTTGAACCAATCTGCTGGTCACCACCTAGAGGTCCACTTTTAAAGGTTCTCACTGGAAGGTTGGTTTCTTCAGAAATTAATCTTCCGGTCGTTCCTGTACCATATAGAAAATGCTCACTTAACAATGCTTTGTTCTTGGTTACCCAAGCAAGTAAGTCTTTTTTTCTGTTATCATGAGCAACTAAAGCAATTTTTTTCTGTACATTCATTTTAATATGATTCATACGTACCTCCTGCTGAGTAGCAAATAGTGTTCTACCTTTAGCTGTTTTGGTATAATAATAATGGCTAACTTGTTAATTATAAAGGTATAGTAAATTGATTCCTTTACAAATTATAAGTATAATCGGTTATTCGAGGAAATTCAACCATAATTTATTTCAGATCCTAAATGTCTTTGTTTTCCAAGTATTGTATCTATCTGGAAATTATTATAACATATATTTATAATGAAAGTGTTACAGCTTTATTAACTTAATTCATGTTTTTTTTACCATTTATTTAAGCATTTATGATAGAATATATAAACACATAAAATGTCTTTTGGAGTGAGTATATGAATCAATATGGTTTCATAAGGGTTGCATCAGCAGCTCCTAATATAAAAGTGGCGGATACACACTATAACACAGAACAGATCATAAAGATGGTTGACCGATCCATTCAACAGAAAGCAGCAATTCTTGTTTTTCCAGAATTATGCATTACAGGATATACCTGTAGTGATTTGTTCTTTCAAACCAGACTGCTGCAAAGCAGTTTAGAAAGCATTCAGACCTTAACAGACTATTCCCGTGGTAAGCACATTCTATTTGCTGTCGGGGCACCTATACAAGTTGGACATGCCTTATATAATTGTGCTGTACTAATAGCTGATGGTCAGATATATGGTATTGTACCTAAAACTTATCTACCTAATTACAATGAATTTTATGAAAAAAGATGGTTTTCTTCCAGCTTAATGATGAAAGATACAACTGCTTTTATTAACAACCAGACTGTTCCGTTTGGTACAGACTTAATATTTAGACATAAGCATCTTCCTCAATTACAATTAGGCGTAGAGATATGCGAAGACTTATGGGTACCGATTCCACCAAGTACCTACGCTGCTTTAAATGGGGCTAACCTTCTGCTTAATCTATCTGCAAGTAATGAAATTGTAGGAAAAAGTGCTTACAGAAAAACGCTCCTAGCTAGTCAATCTGCAAGAACTATAAGTGCCTACATCTATGCTTCCTGCGGCTTTGGAGAATCGACGACTGATGTGGTTTTCGGCGGTCATAGTCTTATTTATGAGAATGGAGTCCTTATTGCTGAAAATAAAAGATTTGAAACACACGGTACTCTAACCTATGGAGATATCGATATCGATAGATTGAATGCAGATAGGTTAAAAATGAGCACCTATAGAGATGCAGCGATATCTAACTCCAAAACCCCCTATAGAATGGTAGATTTTGACTTTGCAATACCCACAGTGAAAACCAATCGCCCGATCGATCCCTATCCATTTGTCCCAAGTCAAACCCATCAACGACATGAACGATGTAAAGAAATATTTTCTATCCAGACTAGTGGATTAGCAAAACGTTTAAAGCATATCGGTCTTAACAAAGTAGTCATTGGTATTTCAGGTGGTTTAGATTCAACTCTAGCTTTACTCGTTTGTCAACAAACCTTTGATTTACTAGGAATCGATCATAAGAATATCATAGGTGTAACGATGCCCGGATTTGGTACGACTGATAGAACTTATACTAATGCGGTTAAGCTCATTAAGCAGTTGGGTATTACATTGCGTGAAATTGATATTAAAGCTACCTGCTATCAACATTTTAACGACATTGGGCATGATCCAAATATTCATGATATTACCTACGAAAACAGTCAGGCTAGAGAGCGTACACAGCTCCTTATGGATATAGCAAATCAAGTAGGCGGTATTGTTATTGGAACAGGCGATTTATCAGAGCTTGCCCTTGGGTGGGCGACTTATAATGGCGATCATATGTCCATGTACGCAGTTAACATTAGTGTGCCAAAGACACTTGTTCGATATTTAGTAGATTGGGTAGCTGAGAAAGAATCCAATACAGTTACCAGTGAGCTATTAAGAGATATTCTTCATACACCTGTTAGTCCTGAATTGCTTCCACCAGATGACAATGGCAGAATTAAGCAGAAAACAGAGGATGTTGTTGGTCCTTATGAACTTCATGACTTTTTTCTGTATTATCTCTTAAGATTTGGCTATACCCCAGAAAAAATTGCTTATCTTGCCCATCTAGCCTTCAAAGAGAAATATAGCAAAGATATCATTATGCATTGGCTTCAAACCTTTTATAGAAGATTTTTCTCACAGCAATTTAAACGTTCCTGCCTGCCCGACGGACCAAAGGTAGGTTCCATCTGCTTATCTCCAAGAGGAGATTGGAGAATGCCAAGTGATGCCGTAGTGGACTTATGGCGTATGAGTATGAGCGATAAAAAGTAAAAGTTAGATGAATCATAGATAATGTAGAAAACAGTAGAGGATAAGAATTAAATACAATGTTTATCTTATCCTCTATTAACATTGTTTAGTTTTTTGCCTTCATTAAGCCTTCATTTAAAAAATTCATCTTTTAATCAGTACGTATTAACTTCAACTCTATTTATCCCATTTGAATAAGATAATCCCTAAAATCATAACAACGATACCCAGCAGTTTCTTCATATCAAAATCTACTTTATCTGTACCAAATAATCCAAAAACTTCTATACAGTATGACGTAATAAGCTGAGTGGTTAAAAACAACATAACTGCATAACTAGGTCCAAGTGCTGATATTCCTTTAACAACTGAAAAGATAATAGCCACTCCTAGAGCACCTGCTAATAAATAGATTTTATTGTCAACATTTAAGATTTGAGTAAAGCTATGCCTGCCTGTAATCAACCAAATGATGAGACAAACGACCATCCCAGAACCATGGACATAAGTATTAGAAACCCAAACATTGGATACTTCTGCAATTCTTGTATTAAATATACTCTGAAAACTCATTAAAACCCCTGCAATAAGACATAAGATTAATCCCAGCATGAAAAAGCTCCTTTATTTTATATGCAAATAAACTTATATAATATTTCTAATATGATCTATGTAAAATAGTTAAATATTATATGATTACTATTTCTTTGTTTCATTTCTCAGTTTTTCGTCTATTGCTTTTGCAGCTTTTTTACCAGCACCCATTGCTAATATAACCGTGGCGGCTCCAGTTACTGCATCTCCTCCTGCATAGACATTAGGCATGGTTGTTTCCATGGTTTCTTGATGAACAATGATGCAACCCCGTTGATTAGTTTCAAGTGGCTCAGTTGTATCTCTTAGTAGAGGATTAGGAGTTTGACCAATCGCTATGATAACGGTATCTACATCCATAGTAAAGCTACTGTTTTCAATAGGAACTGGTCTCCGCCTGCCACTTGCATCGGGTTCGCCAAGCTCCATTCTAATGCACTGCATTGCTTTAACTTCTCCATCCTCTCCGATTATCTCAGTTGGATTATTCAAAAGCTTGAATTCAATACCTTCCTCTTCAGCGTGATGAACCTCTTCTAATCGTGCTGGTAGCTCTTCTTTGCTTCTCCTGTAGACTATCATAACTTCTTCTGCACCAAGTCGCTTTGCTGTTCTTGCAGCATCCATTGCAACATTTCCGCCCCCTATGACTGCTACACGTTTACCAATGCGGACTGGGGTTGGGTGGTTGGGAAAATCATAAGCCTTCATTAAATTAACTCTTGTTAAGAATTCATTTGCAGAATAAACACCATTTAGGTTTTCACCTTTTAATCCCATGAATCTTGGAAGACCTGCTCCACTTCCAATAAAAACAGCTTTGTAGCCCTCATCGAAAAGCTCATCAACGGTTATCGATTTCCCTACAATTACATTCTTTTCTACATGAACACCCAGTTTTATAATGGTATCTATCTCTTTTTGAACCAGTGTTTTAGGTAGTCTGAATTCAGGTATACCATACATTAAAACACCGCCTAGCTCATGAAGGGCTTCAAAAATAGTAACCACATAACCCTTCTTTGCTAAATCAGCTGCACAAGTTAACCCTGCTGGTCCGCCTCCCACAACTGCTATTTTTATATCATTTGAAGCTGGCTCTTCTACTGTCTTATCATCCATGCAATAATCAGCAACAAATCTTTCTAATCTACCTATGCCAACGGGATCTCCTTTTCTACCTCTCACACAAACCTGTTCACATTGAGATTCCTGCGGACAAACCCTTCCGCAAATAGCAGGAAGTCCATTTTCAGATGTAATAATATCATAAGCTTCCTTTATATTGCCTTTTTTTAATTCGGATATAAAGTCAGGTATAGGAACATTGACTGGACAGCCATAGACACAAGGCATATGTCTACAATTTAAACATCTATCCGCTTCTGCAATTGCTTCATCTAATGTGTATCCTAAAGCAACCTCTTGAAAATTCTTGACTCTTTCTTCAGGATCTTGTTCCTTCATGCTGACTTTTTTTGGACTCATGTTAGGCATCGTTGTCCTCCCTTATGCATTATGTTAAGTCCTTCTAAGACTCTATTTTTTACTATAAAACTTACTCTATAGCTATGTATACTTATATCTTCTAAAACTCTTTCTCAGTATTCATTCTATGTGTTTAACCCTATTTTACATATATGATTTTCATGATCTTTATAATAGGTTTGTCTTCTCATGCACTCATCAAAATCAACTAAGAAGCCATCAAAATCAGGGCCATCTACACAGGCGAACTTTACTTCTCCACCAATGGTTACACGACAGCCTCCACACATTCCTGTACCATCTATCATGATAGGATTAAGTGAAACGCTGGTAGGTATATTAAGCGGTTTAGTTATACCCACAACTGCTTTCATCATAATTAAGGGACCTATAGCAATCACTTCATCATACATTTCACCATTTTCAATCAGCTCTAGTAAAACATCCGTGACAAATCCCTTTTTCCCTTTGCTTCCGTCATTGGTTGCAAAATACATGTTTTTACAGATAGTCTGAAAGGCTTCTTCCAATATAATATGGCTCTCACTACGTCCACCGATAATTACATCAACATCCGTCCCCATTTCTTTTAATTTCTTTAATTGAGGATAAAGTGGCGCAGCACCCACACCTCCACCAATGCCTAATACTCTTTTATGTTTTTTTAACTTTGCTGGTTGACCTAAAGGTCCAACAAAATCAGAAATACTTTCTCCTATGTTCATTTGACTCAATAACTTTGTCGTATAGCCAACCACTTGATAAATAATGGTGACTTGATCGGATTCTCTATTATAATCGGCAATGGTGAGCGGAATACGTTCTCCTTTTTCATCTACTCTAAGAATAATAAATTGCCCGGGTTCACACCGTCGCGCTACATAAGGTGCTTGTATAACCATCTGCTCAACCTGCTCATTCAGCTTTGTTTTGTCTATTATCTTATACAAGTGATTCCCTCTTTTCTACCAAGGATATATGTTATTAATGGTATGCATCTTACTTCCCATTATGTTAATTGCTTTTTATCTGGTTTTTTTATGTGACTATAAAAGACAGGATTTTATATTAAATTAATTGGATTACCGTTTATTTTATCATATCTATCATTATTTACAATAGAAAAATAATTTAGGTTTTCCATAAAAAGCAAAAATGACTAATCCTCTTAATAAGATATAGCCATTTTAAACAGTGTTCAACATATTTTATGCATCAAAAGTCGCACAATGCTTTTTTTACTTAGATTTTCTTACACCCAAACCATAAATATTTCTTTATCTCCAATACACATGGTATCACTTTTGTATACTTTGTCCTTATTCTTATTATATATGACGAGATATCCTTCATTAGCATTTTCGCTTTCCATGTATCCTTGTAGCTGGTAAATACATACCTGATGAAGTGTAATGACTTAGCCTTTTGCCAATTTCTTGAAGATGTTGTTTTGCTATCATATAGTTGTATAGTATGATTTCAAATATTTTGTTATTAATTGATAATCTCCTATTATCATTTTTGAAAATCGCATACATGATACCAACACTGTGTACATAGGTATTATATTGAAACACAACTACTAGTAATAGCTTTATTATCTGCATTACTTTATTGGTATTATTATAGCTTACATGGATTTGATTACAATTAAAATAGTGCTATGCAAAAGGATAATGGATTAAGGGGGAATTAATTAGATATGATATGGTATAATTGAACTCGTCAAACACTTTAAAATACTTGGAGGCTGTGAACAAAATGAAAGTAGCATTCTTAGATAGAGATGGAACCATTATAAAAGATTATAGAGATGAAGATTGGAGATTTGCTACGCATCCAGAATTTATGGATGGTTCTATTGATGCATTAATCAATATACACCGCAAAGGATACAAAATAATCATTGTCACAAATCAATATTTAATTAACGAAAAGATTATTACATTAAAAGCATATGAGGCATTCTCAGATAAGTTCGTTATGAAATTAAAGGATAATAATATAGATTTACTTGATATATTTTTTTGTCCTCATGCTAGGACTGAAAACTGTGATTGTATGAAACCAAAACCAGGTTTAATTAATCAAGCGCTTGCTAAGTATCCTGATATAGATTTAGATGAATCTTTTCTAGTTGGTGATTCCATGTGCGACATAGAGTTGGCAGAATATTTTAAGCTTAAATGCTTTGGAATCCATTTAACTTCAAATTATTCCAATTTCTATTCTGTTACTAGTTTAAGTGATATAGCTGATTTTATATAGAACTATCTGGGAATCATTTTATAAATAACACCCGTTTTTTTTGGGTGTTATTTATGTTCACTTAGAGAGTGTCTGTGAATTAGCTTTCTAGATGATTTGAGTGATACAGGTAATGATGGTCAGATAGCTTTAATCAAGCATATCACCTATAAAATATTCAGCAATATCTTCATACCTTATCTCTAATTGTGCATTCCCTCCTATTGCATGAGAAACTGGAATTACTATACCAAGAGTATCTTTAGTCAAGTAGCTAAATATACTTCCCATATTATCAGCATTAATAAAACCTTCTTCCGCAGTATCATAAGATCCATAATACCCCAAATCAAGCTCTCCATCCTCATTTTCCACTTGCTCAACGCATAGAGGTTCAAACTCTCCACTAATAAACATGTTGATAAACCCTTCTTCAATACTAACCATATCAGCTAGCCTTAATCTATTCCCTGTCATCATATCAATATTAGTAGTGTAATACCATTTATGAGGGTGCATTAACCCTTCTAGATCTGCCCATCCAGCATATCTAATACTTAAAATGTGTTCACTTTCTAAAGAAATGTCGTACAATATATGTAACTTCAAATGACCATAAGAATCTCTATCGTCATTATAATAATCATACACTTTTAGAGCTTCTGCCTTTATTAACTTATTAGTTTTAATCTGGTTAGCTTCATCACTTAATCCAGTTACTACAGGATATTCTATGCTAATGTTGTTATTGTCATCTTCCACATTATAAGTCATAGATGAAATTGCATAACTATTTTCACTAAGATTATCCAATTCTTCTTGAAAATCAATGGTCTTATCTATTTTACTTACAACGATCTTACCCATTATTTCTTGCAAATCATTCATTTTGTCTGTAATATTACATCCAGTTAAACAGATTAACGATATTAAAACACTAATAAATACAATATTTTTATTTTTCATACATCTGTTACCTCGCAGTGTCATAGCTTATCTTATACTTCTTCACTACACACCTATCCTTTAATATTTCCATAATGATGGTTTTGAGTTATTTTACTTCTTTACCAATTATTCGTTCACTAGTACCGTTCTTATATACAAATAGGTTCGGATAACTACCATACATATAGCCGTAGTCTTCATTTTTTGTGATTATGGATAAGTAACCCTCTTTGTTATGCTCAATTGTAAAAGCACCATAGTCGTATAAAGTGGTAACTCCCGAAAGAACCCTATTCATATGATAAGGATCTGTCATATTCATATCAGCACCGATAGGCATTAAAAATACGGAATATAATTGAACAGTAGTATATTTATGAACATAGGATTGAAATTCTACTATATTTCTCATTTCTATTTTTATATTAGAATATTCTGAATCATAGCCTGAGTTTGGTAGTTTTATAGTGTTGCCATTAATTTCAAAATGGCACATAAGGGTATCTAAATCAATCTGTAGATAACCTCTTAAAATCAAATGATGAAGTAAATGCTTATCTCCTAGTTTATTGACTATCTCAATAGCCTGCTCTCTGGTCAAGATTTCTTTTGGTTTACAATTTATTCTTTCTATCAGTTCACCCTTCGCATCCATTTTTCGTTCTATTGTTACATTTATAAAACCAGCCCCATAAGCCCATTCCACGGCTTCTTTTGCCCAACTAGAAACGGTATTTAGATCTCCAATATCCTTGGCTTCCTCTATATTAAATGGAGTATAGACAGTTTGAAGATAATTAACACACATCACAGCAGCTTGCTCCCTTGTCATTAAACCCTTAGGATCAAATCTACTATTACCTATGCCATTGACCATGCCTAATAGGTTGGCTGTTTTAACATATTTATTTTTTGTATCCATAAATTCAAATGACGTTGAGACCTTAGACAAAAAATTATCTACTGTCAAATGTCTAAAACCCCAAGAATTCACAACCGCTTTATCATAAGACTTGACTTTAGTATTACAATCTGAAAAAACAGCAGTAACCAATAGTTGGGCAAATTCTTCTCTTGTTATAGGTAATTGGTAATTATTTTGTAGACACTCTGGAACATAGCCTTTTTTTATAGCATCAAGAACACTTTCATTTACCAGCCTAGAGGAAGTGTTATCAATAGGAGAGTTTAAGCATGCTATTGAGTCTTCGAAACAAAAAAATGCTCCACTTAGCAAAATACCAAGTATTAATAATATCAATACTCTTTTCAAAAATTATTACCTCCAATCACACTTTTTTAAAGACATTATACCATAAATTAAACCTATGGTATTGTATTTCATCCCATAAACGTATATTTCTTCAGAAATCATTGAATCTTTTTGGATAAGAATTTTTGATATACTTCTTCATTACGTATCCCATCCTTTAATGTAATCCATTAATATAGAGTAACTTTTGATTGTCATTAAAACTAATTACTCCGTAACGTAATCATTTGATTCCTCAGCTACTAAACCACATACATACTCATCTTCATAAACAACATTTCCACCCTGTCTCATAACCACAGCCAAAGCTTCTTTTACTTGTTCTGGGGGGTAGTCATATTTCTTAAGGAGTCTCTTAATAATTTTTCTCCTGCTTGAGCACTTTTTCTTATACTCCAGTCAATGGTAATATTATTTCTTATAGCTGATGTTAATTCCCTAGCAATCTTTTTAAGCGTTTCATCTTTCATAAATTCTTTAACAGCATCATTAGCCGTTAGCGCATCATAAAAAGCAACTTCATCTTCACTTAAACCCAAGTCTGCTTCTTTATCTCTTGCCCTTTTTGCTAAATTCAAGTTTTTCAACCATGATGGCAATGGCTACAGACGTATCGATTCCTGTGTTTTTCTTGTCCCCCTCCGTATATTGCTTTAAAGCTCTTTTTAAGGCTTTCAAGAATGCAAAGATAATCCACGACAACACCACCTGATTTGTCTTTGAAGACTCGATTGACTCTGGCGATGGGTTGCATTAAGTTATGACCCTACATGGATTTATCATCAGGAAATATGTGTCAAAATTTTAAATTTTATTTTTTATTATATAGGATAAATGAACTATTTACAATTAATAAATTAAAATTTAATATGTTAGATGTATTGGACTAGTATTAATAAATGTAAAATTTTTAGATAAGTAAGTATAAATTATTATATATTTCAATATAATATCACTGTACAATTTAGTTAGCCTATGTTATTATTCTTAACTATCCTTTTAACTTAAATAG
>JANQFZ010000037.1 GCA_028277605.1 Vallitaleaceae bacterium
GATGGACACCCTTGTCTTTGACTATGTGTTTCCCACTATCAAGGCACACTACGGTCTTGCACCGATTAGATTACGCCCATGCTGGGCAAACTAAAAAAAAGACCTAACATTTCGTTAGGTCAATTCGTATTATTCTATCGGCATCTCAACATTGGTTTTCTTAAGATTCCATATATCATTAGCATATTGCTCTATAGTTCTATCAGATGAGAATTTTCCACTGTTAGCAGTATTAAGCATTGCCATTCTTGCCCATTTTCCTTGGTTTCTGTAGGCTAGGTCTACTCTTTGCTGAGCTTCGCAGTAAGCATCAAAGTCTTTTAGAATAAAGTACTGGTCAGCCGTTCCATCAACACCACTCAACAGAGAATCATAAATGACTCTAAATAAATCTGGATCTTCAGGTGAGTAGAACCCATTGATTAGCTGGGTTAGTACTTTTCTTATTGCCTGATTATTATTATATAACTGCCAAGGATCATAGGTCTTCTCATGCTGAAGCTTAATCACTTCATCTGAGGTTAGTCCAAATATAAAGGCATTTTCTTCTCCAACCTCTTCTACAATCTCAATATTGGCACCATCCATAGTTCCAATGGTAACAGCACCATTGAGCATAAATTTCATATTTCCTGTACCAGATGCTTCTTTACTTGCTGTAGATATCTGTTCACTAACATCTGCTCCAGCAAATAGTATCTCAGCATTAGATACAGCGTAGTTTTCTATAAATACAACTTTAATTTTGTTGTTGATATTTGAATCATTATTAATTACATTGGCTAGATTATTAATGAGTTTAATAATGAGCTTAGCCCTTCTATATCCTGGAGCAGCCTTAGCACCTAGAATAAAGGTTCTTGGCATAATATCTAAATCTGGATTTTCTCTAAGCTGATTATATAAATACATAATATGAAGCACATTCATTAATTGACGTTTATACTCATGCAATCTTTTAATTTGAATATCAAAGATGGATCTTGGATCAACTTCAATATTATTATGTTCTTTTATATATTTCGCAAGTCTTACCTTATTCTCGTACTTGATATGCATAAATTCCTTTTGTGCCTGTTCATCATCTACAAAAACTTCTAAGTTTTTAATATGGGATAACTGAATAGTCCAATCATCTCCGATTCTTCTAGTCACCCATTCTGCCAGCTTTGGATTTCCATGCTTTAAGAATCTTCTTTGTGTAATACCATTGGTTTTATTATTAAATTTCTTAGGATAAAAATCAAAGAAATCCTTAAGTTCTTCTTTTTTCAGAATCTCAGTATGAAGTCTAGCTACACCGTTAACAGAAAAGCTACCAACAATACATAGCCAAGCCATTCTAATTTGACCGTCCGCAATAATAGCCATTCTTCTTATTCTATCTTCATCATTGTCATACTTATCTACTAAGGCAACACAGAATCTTCTATTGATTTCCTCTACAATCTGATATATTCTTGGCAATAAGCGACTAAAAAGCTCAACAGGCCACTTTTCCAACGCTTCAGACATAATGGTATGGTTGGTGTAGGCACACGTTTTAGATGTTACTGACCATGCCTTTTCCCACTCTAATCCATAATCATCCATCAGTACCCGCATAAGCTCTGGTATTGTCAAGGATGGATGCGTATCATTTATATGGAAACATACTTTAGTAGGTAGCTGCATCACGTCATTGTGCTTTTTCATAAATTTCTTAACTACTTGTTGTATGGTAGCAGAAATAAAGAAATACTGTTGCTTCAGTCTCAACTCTTTACCTTGATAGTGGTTATCGTTAGGATAAAGAACCTCTACTATGGTCTTTGCTAAGTTCTGCTGTTCTACCGCTTTGTGATAATCCCCTCTATCGAAAGATTCTAAATCAAAGCTTTGTATAGCTTCAGCATCCCACAAACGTAATGTATTAACCGTATTGGTGTCATAGCCTACAATAGGAATATCATAAGGGATAGCCCTTACCGACTGATAATTATCCTGTACAAATCTTTCTCTTCCTTCTTCATCCTTAACCACTCTAACGTTGCCACCGAATTTAACCTCAACACCATATTCAGGTCTTCTTACTTCAAATGGATTACCGTTTTTTAACCATTCATCTGGTTTTTCAACCTGATACCCATCGATAACCTTTTGTTCAAAAATACCATATCGATAGCGGATACCACACCCATAACCGGGATATTCAAGAGTTGCAAGAGAATCTAGAAAGCAAGCAGCTAATCTTCCAAGTCCACCATTACCTAGACCAGCATCAGGTTCCTGATCTTCAATAGCATTTAAGTTAAATCCTAGTTCATCCAGCACTTCTTTTACAACGTCGTCAACTTGTAGATTCATAATGTTGTTCCCAAGAGCTCTACCCATTAAGAATTCCATAGATAGATAATAAACTATTTTAGGATCCTCTTCATCATACGTCTTATGAGTTGCAATCCATTGATCAATGATTATATCTCTGACAGCATAAGCAACCGCTTGAAAAACTTGTTCATCTGACACTTGGTCAATTGTTTTTCTAAATTGATTTTTAATATTTTCAAGAATTGCTTCTTTTAATTGCTTTTTATTCACGTTAAATCGGTTCATAATATCCTCCATTCTATATATCGAACTCATCTTAAATAGTAGTCTTTATAAGCTATATAAGTTCGCTATATATTCCTTAATTTTATAAAATGGCAGATGGAGCTTAAGTGGTAATAGAAGACTGAGATAAGATTAATCTCTTTCAACACCAAATATTACTTTTTCTCCGTTAATATTCCATTGCTTAGTATACGCATCATCATTGGATTCATTCACTATTTTATCTGCCAAAGTTTCCTGCTTAATGACGGAAGCATTATTTTTAATAATACCTTCCAGCCTTGAATTTTTATCATAATAAAAACTAATATGATCTGTAACTTCAAAGCCAGCTTCTTTTCTCATGGTCTGTATTTTACTGATGGTTTCTCTAACAAAGCCCTCTTCTATCAAATCTTCAGACAAGTTTGTATCAAGAACAACCGTTATGCCTTTGTCTGTTAAAGACTCATAACCAGACACCTGAGCGGCTTCAATCAATAAATCTTCTTTTGTCAGTTGTATTTCTTCTTCTGCTATATTTAACTTTAAAATACCCTCAGTATTTAAAGTGTTCATGGCTTGTTGACCATCCAAGTCTAGTAATGCTGTTCTTATTTGTGGAATAAGCTTGCCGTATTTCGGGCCTAATGTCTTTAATTGAGGCTTAAAGGTATAAGTGGTAAAATCATTCACATCTTGTGTAAATAGAATTTGTTTAACATTAAGCTCTTGAGCCACAATGCTTTGATATAAATCATCTAGCTCATTATCTGCCTTAACGTACATTTTTCCTATAGGCTGTCTATTCTTAATATTAGCTGCATTTCTACAAGCACGTCCATTAACAACAACATTCAGCACCATTGCCATATTGTTTTCTAACGCTTCATCTATCAATGTTTCATCCACAGAAGGAAACTCACATAAATGAATACTTTCTGGTGCACTGTTATCAAAGGTCGCCACTAAGTTTTGATAGATTTCTTCTGACATAAAAGGAGTAAAAGGTGCTGTTACTTTAGCCAACGTCGATAACGCTGTATATAAGGTCATATAAGCATTAATTTTATCTTGTGGCATATCTTTCTGCCAGAATCTCTCTCTGCTTCTTCTAACATACCAGTTACTGAGATCGTCTACAAAAGCCTGAAGTGCCCTAGCACTTTCTGTAATTCTATAGGCATCAAGATGAGTATCTACTGTCTTTACCAATGTATTAAGCTTAGACAATAGCCACCTATCCATCAGCGATAGATGCTGTGCCTCTAGTTCATACTTGGTTGGATCAAACTGATCAATATTAGCATATAAAACATAGAAAGCATAGGTATTCCAAAAGGTTCCCATAAACTTACGCTGTCCCTCAACAACCGCATCATCATAGAACCGATTAGGAAGCCAAGGAGCACTATTCACATAGAAATACCACCTTATAGCATCTGCACCATATTTATCTAAAGCATCAAAAGGGTCAACGGCATTCCCTTTTGATTTTGACATTTTTTGACCATTCTCATCTTGAACAAGCCCCAGTACGACGACATTTTTGTAAGCTTCTTCATCAAATAACAGCGTTGCAATGCCTAAGAGTGAATAAAACCAGCCTCTGGTTTGGTCAACTGCTTCACTGATAAAATTTGCTGGGAAGTTATCCTCAAATACCTCTTTGTTTTCAAATGGATAATGCCATTGAGCAAAAGGCATCGCCCCAGAATCATACCAGCAGTCTATCACAGGCTCAACTCTAGTCATTTTGCCATTACATTTTGGACATCTTAGATGTACTTTATCAATATAGGGTCTATGAAGCTCAATATCATCAGGGCAGTCATCACTCATTGATTTTAACTCTTCAATACTACCAACAGCATGTTGGTGTCCACATTCACATTCCCATATATTTAGGGGCGTTCCCCAGTATCTGTCTCGACTCAATCCCCAGTCAAGCAGATTTTCCAGCCAATCTCCAAATCGTTTCGTTCCTATAGATTCTGGTAACCAGTTTACTTTCTTATTATTTTTAATGAGCAGCTCTTTAATCTCTGTCATCTTAATAAACCATGTATCTTTGGCATAGTATAACAGTGGTGTATCACAACGCCAACAGTGTGGATAGGAGTGCTCATACTCCAACTCTGCAAACAATAGCCCTTTTTCATCTAAATACTCTATAATTCCAGGGTCAGCATCTTTAACAAAGATGCCCTTCCAAGGTTCTACTTCATCAACAAAGGCTCCTTTTTCATCGACAAGCTGCACAAAAGGCAGGTCATAAGCTCTACCAATACGAGCATCATCCTCACCAAAAGCTGGTGCAATATGAACAATACCTGTTCCATCAGATAGTGTGACATAGTCCCCACAAGCAACATAATAGGCTTTCTTTTCAGGTGTAACAAAATCAAATAGTGGTTCATATGACATGTATTCTAAATCTTTACCGACATATTGCTCAATAATTTCGTAGTCATCACCGATAACCTTTTCTGCAAGTGCCTCTGCTAAGATATAATAGTTATCCTTAACTTTAACTTTCAAGTACTTTTCCTTAGGATTAACAGCTAATGCCACATTAGAAGGCAGTGTCCATGGCGTTGTTGTCCATGCTAAGATATATTCCTTTTCCTTATCCTTTACTTTAAATCTTGCGATAACCGATTTTTCTTTAACATCTTTATAGCCTTGCGCAACTTCATGACTGGATAAGGGGGTTCCACATCTTGGACAATAAGGAACAATTTTATGACCTTTATATAATAATCCCTTATCCCAGATCTGTTTTAGCGACCACCATACCGACTCTATATAATCATTATGGTAAGTGACATAAGGGTTATCCATATCTGCCCAAAAGCCCACTTTCCCACTAAAATCTTCCCACATCTCTTTGTATTTCCAAACACTTTCCTTGCATTTTTGAATAAAGGGCTCCAACCCATATTCTTCTATTTGATCTTTTCCATCTAAGCCTAACAGCTTTTCTACTTCTAATTCTACAGGTAGACCATGGGTATCCCATCCTGCTTTTCTTAATACCTTATACCCTTTCATTGTTCTATATCTTGGAATTAAATCCTTAATGACTCTTGTTAAAACATGACCGATATGAGGCTTTCCATTCGCCGTAGGTGGTCCATCATAAAAGGTATAAGTTGGTCCATCCTTTCTAATCTCTATACTTTTTTTAAAAATATTATGTTCATTCCAGAACTCTAGTATTTTCTTCTCACGTTCAACAAAATTTAAATCTGTAGAAACTTTTTTGTACACTTCAATACCTCCTAAGCATAAGTAAACCTTTATCCATAGGTCATAATCATAGGCTTGCACCTTCTCTTTTCTATCCATAAATAGCTTTTTTTACAAAAGCAACGAAATTAACGGTACACCAATGGATAAATATCATTACTATTATAACGTAGACAGGTACATAAAACAAACGGTATTTTTCCGAATGATGATTACTTCCTAAGTTCCTAGGTTCACTGTTATATTATGTACAAATAGACATAGCCTTTATGAATAGCTTTGGACATAATAGCGAGCTCAGGTATCATATACAAAAAGGCTTAAATAGATTGTAAGGGCTTACATTTTGTCGTAAATACAGTATAATTATACCATTATTTTTTAGTTTGTAAAGCATAAAAATTTTCCTTTTCTGAAGAATAATGATAAGATGCTAAAAAAAGTAAGCCCAATGATTATTTGAGCTTACTACTGATTTTGCCTGAATTATAGTTGTTCTGTTATACTCTATTTATTACATAAATAGGCTTGAATCAAGTTTTACGCCATCTATTACAATATCCTCTTCTTCGCCCATAAAGCCATTTACAACTAAATCAATCGCTTCATCTTCTGATAATCCTCTACTTCTCAGATAGTTTACAACATCTTCTGAAATTTTGCCCACAGATGCTTCGTGAGTAATAGAAGCGTCTTCACAATTGTTTACAAGTTGTGGAATAGCTATAATATTACTATCATCACCTAATATCAGACCCATACAATCCATATGCCCTGTAGCTGCTTCATTAGCGATGATTTGACTCTTGCCTGTAAATTTCGCATTATCTCGAGCAATCATTCTTACCCTTGATATACCATTCGCCTTTTTGCCATTGAGGAAAGTGTCATCGTACATTTCAACACTACCTTCCTTAGCTATTACAGTTGCTGAGTAATTGAGGGAAGCTGACTCTTCTATATAGTTATAATTAATAAGCCTTAAGGACTTTGGTACTCTCTGACATTTTTGAGAATAGATAACTTCTGAACCTTTACCCATTATCAAATCAGTGGTTGATTGCACATCATCATCTTCACCCCAGCTATGAACATGTTTGTATTCAAGCTTTGCATTATCTTTTAAAATCATCTTGGAGCGTCCAATATGCTTACCAAATAAGCTTTTCATTTTTGCTGCACAAGCACTTTCCATTTGTGCTTCTACACCTTCGTCAATAAGAATGACATTTTGTGCATCTTGAGTAACATATTGAGAACATATAAGTACACATGTACTGATAGGTTTACCTGTAGTTCTTCTAGCCCAAATGAAATAGCCTTCTTTTGGCTCTTCATCATAATATTCTCTACTCCAAGGATATTTTTCATAGGCTTGATGACTTGTTAATATAACAACATCCTCATCTGCTACAATCTCTGCTTGTTCATTATCTACTTGTGTATAACTAGCACTCTTTACATCGCTCATAGCCATCCTCCTCAATTGTTTTCCATATTTTCTGAGAATCTTTTGATGAACAGATGATTTCGCCATTCATCATAACATGTGCATAGTCAGGTTCAAAGAACTTGAGAGCTCTACCTCTATGAGTAATGATTAAAAGTGTTTTATCGGATAACTCTTCTTTGACAACTTGACTAATTCTCTCTAAGTTCTCTATGTCTAAACCTGCATCTAATTCATCTAATATAATAAAATCAGGATCTAAACTAATGACTTGTGCTACTTCTGATAGTTTCCTCTCTCCTCCAGAGTAACCCACATTGACATCACGATCCAAAAGTCCTTCTAATCCTTCGATTGATTTGAATTGTTTTTTGCCCTCAGAAATTTTATCTAAAAGCGTAGAAAGCTTAACATTGATAGCTGGTGGATTCTGGTAGACCCCTGCTATTCCCCGTTTGGTTCTTTCTTCTATCTCCATATCAGTAATATCTTCATCATTAAATAGCAGTTTTCCTTCTGTAACATTATACTCAGGGTATCCCATTAAAGTATAGAGCAAAGTTGATTTACCTGAGGCATTAGGTCCTACTAGAACATGGGTTTCTCCCTTTTCTATCTTTAGATTTAGTTTATTTAAAATACCCTTGCCGTCAACTTCTGTAGATAAATTATCAATTTTTAATAAACTCATCTTTATAAACTCCTTTCTATTTTTCTATGTTTTCTATGGTTTTTTATGATACTCATATCGAATGGTTAGACTTATCCCAAACACACAGAGGACAAGGCTAATATAGAGCAATAGTTTCCATTTGCTCTGCCTTGTGATAATGATATTCATATTCAATATATGTGATTTATTGTAACTTATTTCATTGTTTTTTGCTACGCCAAAAAGGATAACCTTCATGACAAATGGGATTTTGCGTAGTGGAAAAGCTAAATACTTTACCTATATATGACACTTTAAATACTCTGAAGGATTCATCCCGTATTTTTTTCTAAACTTAGAGGCAAAATGGCTTGAATCACTATACCCAACTAAGAGCGCCACTTCTGTTACTCTTAATCTTTTACTTGCCATTAATTGCCTTGCAATCTCTAATCTTTTATCAATTACATAGGCATGAACAGGCATGCCAAAGAGTTCCTTAAAACCATTTTTAAGCTTGTACTCATTTAGACATACTAATTTAGCTAGTTTATTTAGAGTAGGTGGAAATACAACATCTTCATCCAGAATTTTTTTTGCTTTGTAGAGACTATCTATATCCTCTTTAGAATGTTTTAAAGAATGCGATGTTTTCGTATTTTCATAGGAAGTAAACTCCATATATACCGCTAATAGCTCCATAATTTTTGCTTCTAGATACATTATTTTTAAGTCATTAGGATAGCGACAATGCAATATATCATGTAAAATGCAAGTCATACAAAGAGGTGTTTTGTTCTTATATAAATAAGGAAGGCTATCTAATGATTTAATGAAAAGATGTCTAATAGAGTCATTTCTAATAAAACATGTGAGGCTTTCACTATGCATATAAATGGTCATACCATAATACCGTTTGTGGGCTTGGTAATTGAATGTCGAATTATCTCTTCGACCAATAACAATGCCGCATCCCTTATTTTCTAACATTCTTTCTTTAAGACATACATGCCCCCTCGTGTCTTCACCCAAAGAAAAATCTAAGGTATACCATGATTGATTTTGACTTTGGAATAATGAAATATCCTCATAAAAGGTCATATCATATATCACCATCTCACATAATGGCTGTATGACGATTCTTTTACAATAGCCTTTACCTACAGCTTCCGGAAGAGCCCATATACTTTCAAAGGAATTTTTGTTAAATAGTTTGGTAAGCCCTATACAAAAGGAGCATGCTTGGTCTTGATTATTCATAATTTTAAAATTTAATTTATCTTTTTGCATAAGACTCTACCTCCTAACTTATTTTAAAAGGCTGTTTTTTCTAAGACGGACTTGATTGATTTACTTGGGACAGGTTTACTAATATAATAGCCTTGTATAACATCACAGTTTTCTTTTAATAAAAAATCAAGTTGTTCTTTAGTCTCCACTCCTTCAGCAACTGTTTTATACCCATATGCATGTGATAATGTAATAATAGCTCGGATGACGTCTTCCCCTTTTTTATCCATGAGAATATCATCCATAAAGCTCTTATCTATCTTAATATAGTCTAGAGGTAATAACTTTAAATAATTAAAGGATGAATACCCTGTACCAAAATCATCTAATGCAATTTTTGTTCCAAAGCTTCTAAAAGCATTCAGCATTTGGAATGCATATTTTGAGTCATAAACAGCAGTTGACTCAGTAATTTCAAGCTCTATAGCATTGGGCTCAACATTATAAGTTTCAAGCGTTTTTATAAATCGATAAATCAGATTAATATCTTTAAATTGTTTAGCTGATAGATTTAATGAAATAGTAATATGATCTAATCCCATTTTTTTCAAACGGTTAATCTCATGACAAACCTCTTCTACCACCCATTCTCCAATAGGGATGATTAGACCAAGCTCCTCAGCCAATGGTATGAAAACATTAGGCATAATCAGCCTATCCTCCTGTTTCCATCGAATTAAAGCTTCAAAACCATTGATTGTTTTCTCTTCTAAATCATACTTGGCTTGATAATACAAAACAAAATTTTTTTTCTCAACAGCTTTTCTTAGCTGGTTTTCTAACTCTAATCTAGCAACGACCCGTTTATTTAAGGCACTAGAATAAAATTCATAACAATTTTTTCCATTACTCTTGGCTTCATGCATGGCTGTTTCTGCATATTTAACGAGAGTTTTGAGTTCACTTGCATCTTCTGGTGCTAAGGCTATCCCCATGCTAACGGTAAAGGTAAGTTCAACTCCAGCTACTTCATAGGTTTTTTGGAAAACTTTAATAAGAGTATCTACCAAGCTTACTATCTGTTTTTTATCTTTAGCAGACTTAATCAACATAATAAACTCATCGCCGCCAAATCGACTAATAATTGCATCTGGAGGAGCAAACTTTTTAATGATACGGACGGTTTTCAGTAATACTTTATCACCGAATTTATAACCTAAGGAATCATTTATAGCTTTAAAATTATCTAAATCTAAAACAATAATAGCACAGATTTTATTATTTGCAATATTTTGGGTTGAATTACTATAATTTGTAATAAAATAACTTCTATTGGGCAAACCAGTCATAGGGTCATAATAGGCAAGGTTAACAATTTTTTCCTCAGTCAGCTTTTGATGATTAATATTATTAATAGAGCCAGCAACTCTAGAGGGTTCTCCTTCTTGATTCAGTAGAGCCTTCCCCCTTATACTAAACCAATTGTATTGACCGGCATCATTAATAATACGGCATTCTACCTCAAAGCTGTTGGTCTTACCCGTTAAATGTTTATCCAGCTTTAGTAAAAATCGTCTTCTATCTAGCTTTTCAATCCTATCTAAAAATAAGCAAGTCTTGATAACAGTATCATCTCTAGATATTCCAACGATTTCCATAGACTTTTCTGATAGATGAATGTTGTTTGTTTTATAGTCTAAATCCCACAAACCTACCTCCGCCCCATCTAAGGATAAGTGTAATCGTTCTTGACTTATCGTTAGAGCTTCTTTTTGTGATTGTATATCGTCAAGCTGTCTTGCTACTGCTTCTTCACTTGCAATAATTTCCTCTTTAGCTAAATTAACCTCTAATAAGGCTTTTTCCAATGCATCTTTTCTCTCCTTGAGTGCTTTCTGTTCCCTTTTCTTCCAATTGAATATAACAATCATTGCAATAATAATTAATAGAGTTCCTAATATATGTATACCTAAATAAACAGGATAGTCTATCTTATTATATAGCCATACAAAGTTATTGACCATAATACCAAGTAATGTAAATATGATAACAAGAATAGATCGAACCAGCTTTTTCATCTTTTCAATCCTTTCTTAATAACTGCTCCAGATAATAACTTTCACAGTCATTTCAGAACGCTTAAATATTACCATTTTATTATACAATTAACCTTGTCTTTATTCAACTTCTATTCAGCCATACAATAGATAATCTGTACCTTATGGTATTTTCCTCTTGTAATGGAATATGCTATAATTAATCACTAAAAATACACGAATGAAGTAATAGAGCTATGGAATGCTAGTTATGATAGAAAAACCAACGATACAAGTAAAAAAATAAAAAGCGTAACATCATGCATAATATAGATTTAACTCTACTAACCGACTTCTATCAGCTAACGATGATGCAAGGGTATCAACAGTCATCAAACAATGATAAATGGAGATGCCATTATATCTGCTTCTAGCGATCTGGATGAATATCTTATTAGAGACTTAAAACTTCAAGGTGCCAAAATAACTTTATGGGGTGTTGGAACCAATTTAATCACATCAAAGGATTGTGTCTATACATCTCCTAATACGAATGAAATTAAGCAGAATTGTAAGAGAGAACTCGCTACTTTATGGGATGAATCTAGAAGATTAAGAAATCCCCAAAATGTCTATGTCGATTTATCTCAGAAACTATATGATTTGAAACAGAGCATGATAAAGCTTCATAGACAAACTAAGTCTAAAATGTTGTAAAGCGATTAATTGATCTTAAGGATATCGTTTTAAAAGGTTCTAATACTCATTAAAAGAATTCTTATAAACCTGCTAAATAGTAATTGATAAATCGCTTAACTTCATGTATAATTTAATTCAAATGATGCGAAGGAATTGAGCTCTAAATACAATAATACGTTTTCTTTAAGTAGCTATTGGAGATACTAATTACATATCTATTATATCTATAATAACTTAAAGCTTCTAATTTAACTTTCCCACTTGAACTGAATGTAGTCATAGCAAGGGTTAGTACACCAATTTTACTGTATAACCTTTTTATAGGATGTGGTGGGAAGTACTTTCGCATTTGATTAAGGAGGGAATCTATGGAAACAGAAAGAAGTCAGGCGGTAAATAGTTTAGATAATACAAGCAGGAAAAGCGGCATCTTAGTGCATCCAACTTCTTTTCCTAGCGACTATGGTATTGGAGATTTAGGCTGTGGAGCCTATCATTTTATTGATTTTCTTGAACGTTCAAAACAAAAGATTTGGCAGATTTTACCATTAGGTCCTACCGGCTATGGAGATTCTCCTTATCAATCTTTTAGTTCATTTGCAGGTCAACCACTCATTATTAGTCCTAATAGACTAAAAGATATGGGATTACTAAAGGATGATGACTTATCAAATAAGCCTTTCTTTGATCCACGTAATATTGATTACGGACCTCTCATCCAATATAAGAATGGTTTACTACGTAAAGCCTATGGTTACTTTAAAGAGTGTACCCAAGCTACTCAAAATGCATTTAACATTTTTTGCGAAAAAGAATCCCTCTGGTTAGATGATTATGCCCTTTTTATGGCCTGTAAAGACTATCATGATGGCAGAATGTGGACTCTTTGGGAAGATGAAATAGCAAGACCAACGGATGAAACAAAAAAACGTTGGGCAGATAAATTGCAAAATGATGTGGTTTACTATAAGTTCCTACAATTTATCTTTTACAAACAATGGTTTGAATTAAAACAATATGCTAACGATAGAGGTATACAGATCATTGGTGATATTCCTATCTTTGTTGCCTTTGATAGTTCAGATGTATGGGCAAATAATGAATTATTCTATTTAGACTCAAAAGGAAATCCTACTTCTGTAGCAGGTGTACCGCCAGATTATTTTAGTGCAACAGGTCAATTATGGGGGAATCCGCTATATCGTTGGGAAGCTCATCAAAAGGATGGGTATCAATGGTGGATTAATAGAGTCAGCTATTCCTTAAAATTGGTTGATATTTTAAGAATTGACCATTTCAGAGGTTTTGAGGCTTACTGGGCTATTCCATATGGAGCAGAAAACGCTATCAATGGAGAATGGCAGAAAGGACCAAGTAAAGATTTATTCAATGCTTTTATTAGAGCTTTTGGTAAAGCTTTACCTATCATTGCTGAAGATTTAGGTGTCATTACCCCTGAAGTAGAAGATCTTAGAGATAGCTTTAATCTTCCTGGTATGAAAATTCTTCAATTCGGATTTGAGAATATTGAGGAAAACCAATTTTTGCCTCATCACTATATCACGCATAGCGTCTGCTATTCTGGTACTCATGATAATGATACTTCCCTAGGCTGGTATAATAAAGCCTCGGAACAAAGCAAAGATAAAGTACGTCGCTATATGAATACAGATGCAAATTCCATAAGCTGGGATTTCATTAGAACATGTTTTGGATCAGCATCTGAAACAGCAGTTGTCCCACTACAGGATGTCATGGAATTAGATAGTGAAGCCAGAATGAACATACCGGGCGTTGCTGCTGGAAACTGGAAATGGCGTTATACCTATGACATGTTAGGTGAACATCTAAGTTGCCAACTAAAATGCATAACAGAATTATATGGTAGAGGTTAAAAATAAGAGTATATATTTAAATAAAAATAAAATTACTTTAAAAGAACTATTTATAAGATGAACGCATGACAGGCAATATTACTTATGCGTTCATCTTATACTTTTTTTATCATTTTTAGATTAGCTACAAATACTATTAATCTTAATATTTTGAGTTTCGTTATTTAAAACTCTATATCATAATATATAAAGTGATTTATTTTAGTTTTATAAATGGGAACAAATACTTTCTCATTGTCAAAGTATTGGTAGAAAGGGTAATAGGAAAATCCAAAAAATCAAACTCAATAGATATAGATTGTTGGAAATGAACATGATATAATAATGCAAGTACAGATGTTGTTATGTACATCAGTTATGTACTCCAAATAGTGTATGATTAATAATTTAAATTAGGTGGTTATTATGAGTTTTAGAACATTATTATTGTTAATTTTTCTAGTCATTTTTTTTGTTATTTCTATTCCTTTACTAGTCATTGCTTTTTTTATAGGTCTTTTTTCAGAAAAAGCCAGGAATGCTTTTACTTTTTATGTGCCAGGAAAGCTTTTTTGCTGGTCAGTCCTATTCCTAGCAGGTGCAAATATTTCTGTTAAAGGATTAGAAAATCTTAAAAAAAATCAAACCGTACTTTTTGTGGGAAATCATAAGAGCTTATTTGATATCCCTCTGCTTATGATTTATTCTAAGTTACCAGTGGCTTTTATTTCTAAGAAGTCATATAAAAAAGTACCTCTTTTTAGTTGGTGGATGATCATGCTCGGCTGTGTCTTCTTAGATAGAAATAGTACAAAACAAGCGATTATTACCATCCATGAGGGGATAGAAAGATTAAGAAAGAATCATTCCATGGTTATTTTCCCAGAAGGAACACGATCTAGGACAGATGAACTGCATCCCTTTAAAGAAGGGAGTTTAAAGCTAGCTAAAAAATCAAAAGTACCTGTCTTGCCGTTTTACATTGAAGGTACCCGTCAATTATATGAAGAACACCCTTTCCTTTCGGTTAAAGCAGCAGAAGTTAAGATTGCTTTTGGAGCACCTATTGAATTAGATGCATTACCAAAAGAAACTAGAAAGAAAAGTGCACAATATGTTCAATCGGTTGTTAAATCTTTAAAATTTTGAGTCCTATGGTATAAAAATGGACAAACTCAAATAAATAGTCGTTGACATATTAGTTTTCCATGATAAAATAGTAGATGCTATCATTATCAAGCTTGAGTTAAACTATTACCCTATAGTAGGAAAAAAATTATGAACTTTTCAACATGAATATAACGAGTATGACTTTTTACATACTTAACTAACTCAAAAGAAAAGACTTTCATAAAGTAAGCATTTCCTCATATAATAAAGGAGGCACATGATGGATTGGTGGCAGATAGCCCTTATTGTTTTAGCTGGCATTGTTGTGATTTTTGTTATCTTATATTTTGTTGGCAGAAAAATGCAGGGCAAAGCAGATGAACAGCAAGCTATGATTGACCAAAGCAAGATGACAACATCAATATTAATTATTGATAAAAAGAAGCAGAAAATAAAGGAAACGAATCTTCCTCAAATGGTGGTTGATCAAATTCCAAAATATCTAAGATTTCGTAAGCTTCCTATTGTAAAGGCTAAAGTGGGACCAAAGATAACAACCCTACTTTGTGATGAAAAAGTATTTAAAACACTGCCCGTTAAAAAAATGGTTAAAGTTGAAATCGCAGGAATATATATTGTAGCTATGAAAGGCTATAAAAAATAAGCAGGACAACCTGCTTATTTTTTATAGTTAAGACTCGCATCAACAAATTCTCTAAATAAAGGATGAACTCTATTGGGTCTAGATTTAAATTCTGGATGGAATTGAACCCCAACAAACCATGGATGATCCTTAATTTCTATCATTTCTACTAACTGATCATCAGGTGAAAGTCCCACAATGCTCAGACCTGCCTTAGTTAATACATCTCTATACTCATTATTAAATTCATACCTATGTCGGTGTCTTTCATAGATTAGATCTTGCTGATAAACCTTATAAGCTTGAGAATCCTTATCTACCTTACAAGGGTAAGCCCCTAAACGCATAGTTCCTCCTAGACCATCAATATCTTTTTGCTCAGGCATTAAATCAATGACTGGATATTTGGTATCAGGATCTAGTTCAGAACTATGGGCATCTTTATAACCTAATACATGACGCGAATACTCTATGACTGCGCATTGCATTCCTAAACAAATACCTAGAAATGGAATTTTCTGTTCCCTTGCGTATTTTATAGCTGTTATCTTACCTTCTATTCCTCGATCTCCAAAACCACCTGGTACTAATATGCCTTTTACGCCATTTAGTAATTCATCTACATTCTCTTCCGTCACTTTTTCAGAATTAATCCAGTGAATAGTCACACCAGTACTATGATAAATGCCAGCGTGTTTAAGGGATTCAACTATGGATATATAGGCATCATGAAGCTCAACATATTTGCCTACTAGAGCAATTGGAACTGATTTTAACATTTTTTTCTCTTTTTCTACGATGTCTTTCCAATCTGACAAATCGGGCTTATCGCAATCGATATGAAGTTTACGACATACAATTTTTGCAAGCCCTTCCTTCTCAAGCATCAAGGGCACTTCATATAAAGAATCTGCATCTAAGTTCTGAATGACACAATCTTTATCTACATTGCAAAAAAGAGACATCTTATCTCTCATATCTTCTGATAATTCATGAGCACTACGACATACAAGTATATCTGGCTGAATACCAATGGAGCGTAATTCTTTAACAGAATGCTGGGTTGGTTTGGTCTTCATTTCTCCCGATTTACTTAAGTATGGAATTAGCGTAACATGAATATATAACACATTTTCTTGTCCTACTTCTGATGCTACCTGTCTAATCGCTTCAAGGAAGGGTTCACTCTCAATATCTCCAACCGTACCACCGATTTCTGTTATAACAATATCTGAATTAAGATTTTTACCTACTCGATAAACTCGATTCTTAATGGCATTAGTAATATGTGGAATAACCTGTACAGTAGCACCAAGGAATTCTCCTTTTCGTTCTTTATTTAATACCGTCCAATAGATTTTACCTGTAGTTACATTACTATACTGACTCAACTTTTCATCAATAAACCGCTCATAGTGACCTAAATCCAAATCTGTTTCCGCACCATCATCTGTAACAAATACTTCTCCATGTTGATAAGGACTCATCGTTCCTGGGTCAATATTGATATAGGGATCGAATTTCTGAATGGTAACCTTTTTACCTCTCGCCTTTAATAACCGACCTAAAGATGCAGCTGTTATACCTTTACCTAATCCTGAAACAACACCGCCAGTAACAAAAATGTACTTTGTTTGCACCTAATTTCACCTCTAATCATGATTTTAGGAAATTGCATAACTATATATTGAACTTCAACTTCTGTTCTTTATCAGTTAAGTCCAATATTTCTTATGATAGGTTGAACTCTAATCATAGAACTTATCGTATTTTAATTCAACCTATATAGTTACACAACTTCCTTTTATAGCTATATTCATTCATTTATTAATCAATTTTGTCACACTCAAGAATAGTATTAGAATTACTATTGTCTAAACCTATTCATATCAACATCATTAAAACCCAATGGTTGTTCTATATAACCTCTTTATTTTATTATTAGTTTTGTAATTAGTCAAGTCTTGTTTGTTGATCCTTATCAAAAAGATAAGTACTGATGATACCCTTACCTAAATCTTCCATTAAGCTTTTCAATGGTTGGTTATTAGTCTTACCATATAAATCTTTATAGGCTTCTGATTTTTGTTCTCGTTCCTTATCTTCTAATGCTGCTAGTATTGCCTTATAGAAATTTGCTAAATCTCCTTCTCTATGACTTAGCCATTGTTTTGCTTGTTCTATATCTTGTTGTGCAATAAGTGTATAAAACTCTACATAGACCTCCCTGTTCAATGCGCTGTATGCTCTTATATTTTTAGGGAAATCCGCTATGAAGCTATAATTTTTATATAACTTAGCATAATTATTAGCAGTTTCTAAATCATTGGCTAATAGACTTAATGCTATAATATTACAAATCTCACTATCTTTATCATTTGCTTCACTGTCAACAAATCTCTTGTAATAGTTGAGTGCTTCATCATATTGATTCATGTATTGATAACATCGAGCAATATATCTGTAATCATAGTCACTTTGGATGGTTTTTTCATAATACTGTATAGCTTTCTTATAATCCTTCTGATGATAGTAACACTCCGCTATAGCATCTTGAATAACCTCAGTATCGATGGTTTGGTTTAATTTAAGCAGATAATGAAGAGCCATACTATAATCTACATTGATAGAATCATCCATATAATCCCATTCATACTTTTATATATTTCATATTAAACACTTCACCTCTTACATAGCTCCATGTATTTTATCTTACTTCTTTTACAACTCATCAGGTAATTGAATGGTGGCAAAAAGCATCCCTAGTATTAATATAATATTTAAACAGCAATACTCCTATGATATAAGCACAGACTTTTAACACTTCTGTACTATATATTTAGTTTTAATTACCTTCTTTCAATGATTCAATAGCCAGTTCAAACGCTTTATTCATTTGAGGATCGTACTGTCTTACACTTTCTATGAGTTTTTCGTTGACCGCTTGAATGGTATTAAAATCACAAGTACCATTAGAATACAAATCGCTTTCCTGCTGCAACCTAGTGACAGCTTCTTTAGTTTTACTATCATATTGTGTATCAGGATCATCTATCTTGTAACCTAAATATTCTAAAATCAGTTCAAGCTGTAAGACACTATCATGGACATCATTTTCATATAATCTGACAGGACTACTCATTAAGTCAGGTATATAGATTTCATAATCTGGTGTAATACCCACACCATGGATGCTGTGCTCATCTCTAGATAAAAATTCCTCTGTCGTTATCTTATAACCATAATCCTTTTCAAAGTCCCTCATTTGCTGCATAACGCCCTTTCCAAAAGACTGTTCACCAACTAGGAGCCCTACACCCGAATCTTTAACAGCACCTGCTATAATTTCTGTTGATGAAGCACTATCACTATCTATCAATAATATAATGTGAAAAGGCGCTTCTTTTAAGTTACTGTAGTAAGTTGTTTTAGAACCATCTTTTTTAACGGAATGAAATATAGGTCCTTCTGGTACTAGCATTTCACAAATTTTAATTGCTTCCCTGACATAACCACCCGGATTTCCTCTCATATCTAAAATAAGCTCCTTAACACCTTGGTTCTTTGCATTGACCAGTAATGGTGCTAGGTCTTCAGATGCATTAGCATTAACCAGATTAATAGTAACATAACAGATTTTTTCTGCTAATGCTTCATTCATATCAGGCATTAACTCCTTTACATCCCTTTGTTTTACTGAGGATAACTGTATGGCACGTCTAACTATTTCCAAAGTAATCCATTTATCCTGTCTTTTAAAAGTAATACGTACGGTTGTTCCTTCCTCTCCTTTTACTTTAGCTGCAAGTTCTGCTGGGGATAATCCTTTAACACTCTCCCCATTAACTTCTACAATAAGGTCTCCTTTTTGTACACCAGCCTCCAACGCTGGTGACTGTTCAAAAACCTTATTAACCTCAACCCATTCTCCGTTCACAATCATTTCTATTCCAACGCCAACATATTCACCACTAATGCTTTCAACCATAGTATCATATTGATTCACTTCATAAAAATCAGAATAGTCATCTAAAGCACTAAACATGCCTTGAACGGCCGCCTCCCAAAGTTCATCTTCAGTGATATCACTACCGTTATAGTCATTTAGAATCGTTTCAAATAATTGCCTGAATTTCTCTGTTTTTTCATCAATGGTGCTCTTCTCTTCTGCATAGATATTGGGTGTCACAATACAAATCATAAGCACTGCAGCCAATAAGCCTTGACTGAATCTCTTTAGCCCTAATCTACCTTTCATAGATATAACCTCCTATAGCATCAAATTTCTATAATCCTTAACAATTTCCTCTCTTAAATAATCTATTAGCCGATTGATTATGGTTGCTGCTTGTGCTTTTGAAAGCAGTTGCTTTGGAAGCACTCTATTGGCATTATCGCCTTCTATAATACCTAGTATATAGCCTGCCTGTATTTCCTTTCTTGCCCACTCTGCTATATCTTCATGATCAGTAAAGGGCGTTACTGGATTTCTTGTGATACCTAGCCTTTCAAGCCCTATAACCCGAATATAAATAACAAATGCTGCTTCTCTTGTTATCGGTTCATCAATGCGAAAATCCGAACCTGTTCCTTTGATTAATTTGGCATCATAAGCCGCCATGACATACGGGTAGTATGGATGTTCTCTAGGAACATCTGCAAATACCTGCATCAATTGTTCAGAATCTTTTGCTTGTGTATATTTTTTTGTATCAATATTCATAGCTAAGCAGAGTGCTTTGACAAATTCTCCTCTCGGCATAGTTTCATAAGGCATTGTGCTCTTAGGCCGTTCTGTTAATATCTCCATACTATAAAGTTTCTTTATATCATCAATGGACCAATGTTGTTCAAGAATGTCTAAGCATTCAGGAATAATGAGTTTTTCAACTTGATTGGGTGTTTGAATCAATATACTGTTTTCTAATTGATTACTCGCTAAATCTGGATGAAAGGTATTAATTCTATACTTTAACGAGGATTCTCTTTCCATTATTTGATTGTACGTCCCTTCAAAGCTGATAGGAAAGGGCTGAGCCTTATCAAATTCAATGGTTTTCTTAGATTCCATAGATGGGTTTAATTCTATCTCCATCTGCAATTCTTTATCCTGAATAGTCATGGTCACCTGTTGTGTTTCTACCTTGGACCAAGGCTGATCATACCCGTAAACCGAGCCATACACACTCACATTAATCTTATCATCCTCACTGGTTACATACTGAGCATAGTAGGATATAGAGGTATCGTAGTAGCTAATACCTGGTGTTAATTCCTCTACACCCGATTTGTAGAAGCTGGAAAAATCATCGTTAAGCGTGTAACTCTCCTCATTAACCTTTATGATTTCATCCCAGTTGGTTACTTCAGAATCTCTCTTAATCTGCCTATTGAAATCTCCTTCTTTAAGTCTATAGCTCGTCTCAAACTGTATAGTTCTATCTATACTAACATTTTTTTCTATATTAGAAGCCTGTATATCATATTTTTCGGTATAAGTACCTGTAGGCTCCTTATCCATATCTGGCTCTTTTAAGGTTATTTTAAGAATACCTTCAACTTCAATTGGTTCACCCGTTATAAACACAAATTCCTTGTACTGATACTGCTTGGTTGTACTGGTTTTCTTGTTATCAACATACTTTTCAATGGTCTTTGGCAGATTAGATCCTTCTGATATACCACCAAAATACCCCATTTCTCCACTATCTGCATAACTACTACATGCATAGCCACACCATAAAACAACAGCAGCAACAATCCAAAAGCCTCGTTTCACCATAACCATAGTTCCACATTCCTTTCTCGTCTTACTTCTCTACCATGATCAAATATCCATCCACTTCTCTAAGTCCATGCTGGACATACTTCTGAATCAGATATTCATCGGTCATTATTCTTAACTTATCGCCCTTTTCTAATTCATCTTCGCCAATCACTTGATTATTTTTTATAATAATACTATTAGGTTTAATATTAATCTCTGCATCATTATAGGAATGACTTAAAGTAAGCCATAAACTATTGACTTTATCATAACATACAACATCTTTTATCTTGATTTTACCATTTCCTAAATCATAAATCTGACCTTGTACTCCATCTTTGCAATAAGGCTGCTCGGATAGGTTTATTGCATCAGTCCCTTTGGAAATAACCGTATAGACTTTATTATATTTTGTTAGGTCAGAGTAATCCAGAAATTCAGATTTTGGAATAGTGCCTGTATCGTCTTTAATTACTGTATTATAGTCTAAAGTGAATTGCTTCTGAATGGGTGAATACAACCAGTTCATATCACTTAATAAGGCATGAGATTGTACTTTAAATTTATCATAAGTATCAATAGATGCAATTCTCACCCTATATATAAACAGTCCATCATAACCTGGTTCGGGGTCAACCTGAACAACGGCTGCTCTATTATTACCATTAAGTACAACCTGAGCATAATCAGGCGCTGTGATAGTATTGGTTTCAACTAGCTTGCCATTTTTTACAATGATTGTACCCGTTCCCATGTTGATGTATTGAGGTGTACTCAATATTTTAAATTTATTCCATCCATTGGCATAGGTAATGGTATTATAATTTAACAGAGAATCTCTTCCTTCTCTAAAGCATATTTTTACTGCTTTTTCTGTATCATAATATTTTTCCATAGCCACATAGACTTCTACTTCTGGTGATTTAAGAAACTGGTTGGCATACGCTAATGAAATCGGCTGATCATCCTTAAAATAATGAATATCTGGATTAGATATATCTAACACTCTAGCCTTTTGCAAATCCGTCCACCCAAGCTTAGATAGCTCATACGTATTAAGAAGCGTTAGAGTTCTTTGGTAATCGTTGATGTTCCCAAGCTGACCTCGGTAGATATGTGTGATGGTGTTACCATAGGCATCAATTTGTATGGATAAAACGCGTTCAGATATTTTACCAGGCTCAATGACAGCTTGATTAACTAATAGCTTTACCATATCTCCTTGCCTTAAGGTCTCTTGTCTTACATTTTTCCCATCTCTTGTAATCGGTGTAGCATAAGCAATGTCATACACACTGGTTGTTTTATCATTGGATTCAACCATCATTTTAAATCCTTGTGACCCATGACTCATTATGTTCTTTACAGTTCCATAGATAATTGTATGATTGGTACGAGCACTTATGCGTACAATATAATCTAGATTGTTTTGGTTGAGCTTGAGGCTGATAACATCCCCAACTTTTATACTCTCAATGGAACTATCTGTTTTATCATAACGAAAATCTGGAAATAGCTCATCATAATAGCCAATTTCATCCTCATCATCATAAAAATTAAGCTTCTCTACTTCAACCTTATCATCATAGAATTTAGTTACTTCCTTACCATCTCCTGTTATTATAGTTAAGTAATTAAATAATGGGTTATTTTCCTTAACAATACCACTCATTTCATCTTGTATCATTTTCTGTCCAATGACCTTGATCTCAACGACTATACCATTTTTAACCGTTAGTTCCACCTTATCTAAAGGGAGCTTATCAACAGCTGTTTCTATGGTATCAATAGTTAATGTATTGGCTGTTGTATTGTAGAGTCCTTTTATCATAGGAAAAGCATAGGTAATATTCTCACTGTCTACAATGGTTATGCTTCCCTTAGTTAAGTCAGTTATGGGCTGTAAAACACCATGGATCGTTAAATCTTCTGTGTTCCCTTTGTTATAAATATAGAACATTTCATCTGTTTCTTGATCAACCAAGTATTCTATGGTATCCCCTTCATTTAAAGATAAAAGTCCTTCTACAGTACCCTGATGATAAACTGGCACATCCTCCCTTATTACAGTTTCAATAGGGGATGTGGTATAGTTATAAGAAATGCTGTCTACTAATCCATCTTGCGTACGGATTAACAAAGTTCGCTTAACGATATGCTGTCCTTTTTCTGTGTGGCTACTATCCTTGATGTGTGCAACATATCCATTTTTTCTATTAATGTTCATAGCATCATACATCATATCGTCTGCATTTTTTACAGTCTGAGCAAATTCTGCTCGTGTAACAGATTTTTTTGGATTAAAGCTTTTTTCATTACCCACCATAATTTTATTCACTATAACAGATTCTACATAAGGTATTTTATCAGGGCTTATAGATTCCCAATCCTCGTATCCAAAGATAGCTTGTTGTGTATAGAGAGGTTCTATTAATGCTGGTCTTTGAAAATGTATCCCTTGAACAAGCCACTGAGCAACTTGTTCTCTTGTTACTGCATGACTTCTTATAAAGTTTTCACCTGCTACTAATGTATTCTGCTCTAAAGATAAAGCATCCGTTAGATCATTATTACTGATTAGACCAAGTGAATTGGCTGTTGTTAAATAGCCTTTCATCCATAAAGCTATGACATGTTCTGGAGTATCTGGATCTGCTGCCAGCTTTTGGGCTGCTTGTTGTGCCTCTTCTTCTAAATCAAGAACTCTTAAAGTAATAGCAAGGGCTTCTTGATTAGAAACGACTGACCCAGGTTTATATTTTTTTAGATTGCCTTCATTATACCCTTTAATAATATTAAGAGCACCCAGCCTTACAATGGCTTCTTTTGCCCAATGCGTATCGGGTACATCAGAAAAATTAAGATTTTCAATAAGATATGCTGCTTTTTCCCTCGGTTTATAAGTGTTCTGAATCTCATCCCTTAATATAGACGTGTCCACAGCGCTGTAGACTGTGGAAATTAAGCTCATGCACATGCTTATAGTTACTATAATACATATAACCTTCTTCATTTTAATGCCTCCAAACTATTACTATAATTCGAAATTTGCTTATTTATCTGTTGATAGGTTGTGTTCAACCTATCAACTAGGGATTACATCTTTTAACATCACTTCTAAAATATGTTAGCACTCATATTATATCAAATAATTCGTCACAATGGGACATCAATTTCATAGTCCATTAGCATGACTGACCAAACGATAAAAAAACCTACTGTATGATCGCTCAATACAATAGGCATTCTGTTAAAATGAATGAATTAATCCATATTTAATACATCTTCCATATGGTTCACTACATAATTAAGATAGGCTATAAAGTCTTCTTTTAATTCATCTCGTCTTAGAGCAAACTCTACCGTTGCCTGCAAGAAGCCCATTTTATTACCTACATCATACCTTTTGCCACTAAAATTATAGGCATAAACCGCTTCTTCTAAGGCAAGTTTTTTTAAAGAGTCCGTCAGCTGGATTTCTCCTCCTGTCCCAGCTTCTTGGTCTTCTAAATAATGAAAGATTCTTGGAGTAATAATATACCTTCCAAGAATGGCTACATTAGAAGGCGCATCCTGCTTTGAAGGCTTTTCAACCATATCCTTAACCTTATAGACCCTATCTTCAATAAATCTGCCTTTAATAATACCATATTTATGTACGTCTTCTTTATCAACCTCTTGGACTCCTAAAATTGACGTTTTGTATTCTTCAAATACCTGAATCATTTGCTTTAGGCATGGAGTTTGAGATACAATAACATCATCACCTAATAAGATTGCAAAGGGTTCATTCCCAATAAAATTTTTTGCCATCAGGATAGCATGTCCTAATCCTTTAGGCTCTTTCTGCCTGATATAGTGTATATTAGCAATTTCTGAGACCTCTCTAGCAAGTGCTAATAGCTCTTCTTTACCTTTTTTTTCTAGCTCAAGCTCTAATTCAATGGATTTGTCAAAATGATCTTCAATAGAACGCTTATTTCTTCCCGTTACAATAATAATATCTTCAATACCCGAATGTACCGCTTCCTCTACAATATATTGTATCGTAGGCTTATCTACAATTGGCAGCATTTCCTTAGCCTGTGCTTTGGTTGCAGGCAAGAAGCGAGTACCCAACCCTGCTGCTGGTATGATAGCTTTTCTTATCTTCATTATACTACACCACCTTTCAATTTTATGTCCTTAAACTATATCTTTGAAACAATAGGGGTATCATCGCTTTTGATCTTGATATGAATTGTATTTTCCCCCATTGCTACATAATCTACCACTAAAGAATATCCAATAGTCAATATGACTTCCTCTTCAGATTGTTTTATCTCAAATTTTTTGGTTACTGTACTGATTTCAAAGGTACCTAAGGGTGTTTCATATTGGGTGTTGTGTCGCTTTTCTTTTTCAAACATCATATGGGTATTGGCACCACCAAATCTTATAATAGACATGGAATGGTTACTAATTTTAAGCGTTGTCTTTGTCTGCTGGTCTTGGTTTAGAGCCTTATCGATATAAGTTACAAATAGTTTATTGTTTTTTTCATAGCACTGTCCCCGTGCTATAACCTCTATATTACTGGTATCCAAGGCATCCATCTGAATACCTTTGATATATACCATTACGTATTTTGTCATTATCATCACCTAAATAAAAATCATGGAATGGCTTAATGAGCTTCATTGTATTCTCAATAAACCTTTTTTGCTATTTTCTTGTATCTAGCGCTGCTAATTGAATCAACTTATCTACCAGTTCGTCCTTAGCGATACCTTTAGCTTCCCACAGCATGGGATACATACTAATAGAAGTAAAGCCTGGGAGAGTATTGATTTCATTAAATATGATTTTATCTGCTTGTTCATCTACGAAAAAGTCAACTCTTGCCAGCCCTCTACAGTCTAAAGCTTTGAAAATACGAACAGAATAGTCTCTTATTTTTCGTTCTACATTCTTTGGTATATCGGGATTAATAACAGTCTTGGAATCTTGGCTAACATATTTTGCATTATAGTCATAGAATTCAGCATTCGGTATTATTTCTCCTAATCCAGATGCTCTTGGCTCTTTATTACCTAATACTGCACACTCTATTTCCCTGCCTTTTACCGCTTCCTCAATTAAAAGCTTATCATCATGCATCTCAGCCTCTATCAAGCCTGTAATCAGTTCTTCTCTATTGTGTGCTTTCGTTATGCCTACTGAAGAACCTGCATTAGACGGTTTAATAAATAGCGGATAGGGTATAGATGCTTCAATTCTATGTACAACATCCGACATGGCTTCCAGTTCATCTTTACGAATCATCAAAGATTTAGCCTGAAGAATACTAAGCCTATCTACAATTATTTTTGTGTAGTATTTATCCATAGCAACACTAGAAGACAATATGTTGCATCCAACATAGGGTATTTGAGCTAGTTCTAATAGTCCCTGAATACTGCCATCTTCTCCATATAAGCCATGTAAAGCAGGGAAAACAATATCTATGGGAAGCTTATTATAACTATGATGTTCATCAAATATGTACAGGCTTTTCTCTTTTGCATCAGGGCTGATAAAAGCTTGAACCCCATCCTTTATCCACTGACCATTGGTAATACCCTCCAGCGATCCCTTATAATAATACCATGCACCTTCTTTTGTAATACCAACAGGTATCACAACATAATGCTGTTGATTGATATGCTTAATAATGGTTGATGCAGAAACACATGAAACCTCATGTTCAGACGATTGCCCTCCAAATAAAACGACTATATTCTTCTTTCTCATAACACGCCTCTTTCTATTCTAATTCTACGATGAACGAAAAGACTCACGCATATTCAACGTATCGTGTGAATGTTAGTATGGTATAATATATTGCATATTCATTAATTTATGATTAACATAATACTATTATCTATCTCTTTATACTATCTCCTCTATTGTATCTCTTAATCCTTATTTAATCAATCATTATAGTACTTTTGAATACTTTTTTATAGTTATGAAAAGCCCTTCCTACTTTATTGTAGTGAGGCGGTTAATTGCAAAGAGCTACTAAAGACAAATAAAAGAGCTTTTAAAGCATCTAATAGACGTTCTAAAAGCTCTCATAATATTAGTTATAAAAAAATACTTTGGTCTTTAGGAATAGACGTGTAGGTTTGCTATATCAATATCTATTTTTTCTATTAAGGTGTTCCTGCAAAAAGCCGACTTTCTTCCTCTTTAGGCTTAAATAATTCCAAAAACTTAAATTTTATTTTAACTGGCATTTTCTTCTGAGTATTTGTTCTTAATATAGCATTATATTCACTTTCTGTTAATACACCCTTCAACTCCTGTTTGGATGCTTCTGGGACTATACCATGTGTAACATCAACAAAGCATAATGGCGGAAACATAACACACCACCAGTTTTTCCCCTTTGCTTTACCTATCTTAATAACAAGCGCCTCATATTCACCCGGCGGCAAAACAATATCACCATAGGTTTTTAATGGAAAATTCTCAAATTCTAATTTCACTTGGGTATCATAATTCGCACCATACTCTAAGATAACCTTCTTAGAGATGGTATTTATATCCTCTATATGCTGGTAGATTAAATCTCTAGTCTGATCAATAGTCTCTGAATGTTCTAATAGCGTTTCCATATAGGTGATAACAGCATCTCTTACCTGTAACTTTAAGGCTTGATCAGATTGACTATCACTATTGGCTATTACATGAAATCGAATAAGACTATGGGATAAGCCTTTCTGTATGGCAGCTTGTGATGTATTATAGTGGAAATCCTGAGAGAAACCAAATAACATAGCCACTACTAATGCTATTCCGATCATATGCACCGTTTGATTCTGATACCACTTTTTAATGACTTTATTTAGTTCAATCTTTTTCATACCAACGCCCCCTTCTAGGCTAAAGGTTATAGTCAATGATAATTTATATCATGAGTTCTTGAATTCTTGGTTGTAGTGATAGTATTAACCATTTTTCATAGTATTATACATAATGGGTTTATTCCTCAAAAAGTAGCTTAGCATGTCTGCTATGACTTATTTTGCTAAACCTATTCTTCTAATATTGTTTTGACACTTGATTTCAATTGTTGCAGTCTTAAAAAACTCTTTCCAATTATCTTTAACCTTCATCCAAATGCCTCTATCTTTTAGTTTTAATCGGTCTCCAGCCCCTATCATATCAAAACCAAATTTTTTTTGTATGACTTCAACCGCTTGTCTACATTCCCATTCCATTTGTTTTTGAAGGGCAAGTTCTACTTTTTTAATATAGGTACTTTTATAGGACTTCTCTTCTATACCGAGTATATATTCCTGTACATCTCCTTCCGTCTGGATCTCTATTTTAATTTTCAAATTGTCATCCTTCATAGAAAAATCCATACTGGTATTGATTTCGCTGATTTCATAGGGTATAGAATTCCCTTCAATATCTGTGCTGAGCACAGTTCCTCTTCCTTTTCCTGTTAGCCAGCTAAAAGGCAGTGCATACTTATGATCTAACCATCCAGCTAGACTATAGTTTTTTATAACAGCAAAACCATCTGTAATAATATTATCTTCTTGTGTACCAATACCACCAATATAACCATTACCTTCTGAGCCTGACAGCATAATGGTTAATTCACCGATATTAACCTTATTAGAAATGACAGGATCTGTGTTATTATTTTCAAAAGCCTGAGAAATGTACATACCAATAGGAGGATCTGCATTTGGAACTAATTTCAAAAATTCCTCAGCCTTGCCATTGGTAGCTAAAGCCAAAACAGTTTTTGAAAACTGACTATTACGGTTAAAATAATCCAGCACCTTTCTAAGATTGTATTCATCCTCTAAAAATTCCTTGCCAAAAATAATGAGTTTGGTATGTTCAAAATTAATCTTGAGATTAGATTTCTCTCCATAAAGCTTATTGGCTTCATATAGTGTTTTTGCTTTAGTGGTTCTTGTAAACAGCTTAGGTCCTGATTCACTCTGACCAGTGACTACGGGAAGATTTGGACTATTATACGTAATATTTAATAAATTACCAGCCTGATCTAATCCTATTGTAATAATAAAAGATCTATCACTTAATTCAACCTTGTCCCAGCAGCCAGTCAGTAAGCCTATACATACAAAAGCAATAATAACTCCTTTATACTTGGTCATTGACTTCACCCATCTTTCTCAATCGCGCTACAAATAAAAGTACTAAGGGAATAATAAGTAAAAATACAATATCTATATACTTTGCCACAAATAAAGCCCACTCTTGGGTTTCTACCACATTATCTGGTAAAAGAGCAACAATATAAATAATTGGCAATGCTGGTAAAATCCAATAATAATAGTCTTTAGTTTGGAATGTTTTATGAGCCGCAACCCCAATAAAATAGACAAAGGCATTAATCAACGCAAAAACCGTGAATATCCAAAAACTCATCATGAGAGCATCCTGCCGTTCTATAATCGCTGCAGGAACCTCAATCACCTGCATCATAGTCATTACCGGCCAAATCTGCTTAATAGTTTCTTTATGACCAAAGGTACCTATTGTGATTAAACATATAATGGTATTTAATACACCAACAAAAATGATGCTTCTGGTTATTGAAGGTCCTGCTTTTTTAGGTTTATTTAAAAAAGGAATCGTGATGAGGATGACCTGTAAAGCAGAATAGGACATAGAAATTAAATAACTGCCTTCTAAATAATCTAAGGGCTTACCTGTTACAGGTGGAGCTAAATTGCTAATCTTAACACTTGGAAAAGCAAAGATAAAGATAACTATAATAGGAACTAAAACAATGATAATTAGGAGTTCTCCAAGCCGTCCACGATACTCATATCCTTTTCGGCTTAAATAGGAGGCTAGAACCAGCATACTAATCATAATAATCTCTATTGGCGTTTTAGGAAGAAGCGTCTGCTTCACCAATTCTCCAAAAATCCTCAACTCTAACGCGACAGATATAATAAATTTAATAATAAATAATAGACCGACTAATTTCCCAACAGGCTTTGATAACAGAAGCTCCGAGTATTCAATAACCGTCTTATTAGGAAATCTTTTCCCAAGTGTAGTAATCAAATAACCATAAACCACTGCAATTGCTGTTCCAATAACAATAATAATCCATCCATCCTGTTGAACAAACTGGGCTGCATATCTTGGCATGGTTAAACTGGCTGTACTAAACATATCAAGAATCAGCAGCACCTCGACCTGTCGTAGGGAAATTTTATCATTTCTTGAGTACATTTTGTTCTCCTTTTTGTTTCATCTTTAATCGAACTCTATTATCTTCTTTTGAAAACACTGGTCTCTTTTTCAGCAAAAATGTTGGAAATCTGAGAATGGAGTCCTTTAAATCACTGTATTCATTAATTTCTCCTGATACAAATGGGGATAGATAAGGAACACCAAAGCTTTTTAGCGATACCAAATGGATGAGCTGTGCTAAGATACCAACCCAAAAGCCATATAATCCTAGTGTAGCGGATAAGGCAATAATAACAAATTTCATTAATATAAAAGCAGTGGTCAAAGAATAATTGGGTATTGCAAAAGAAGATATTGCTGTTACAGCAACAATGATAACTATAATAGGACTCACTAAATTAGCTTCTACAACTGCTTGACCAATAATAAGACCGCCAACAATCCCGATGGTGTTCCCTATAGGTCCAGGTAATCTTACCCCTGCTTCTCTAAGTAATTCAAATGCCAATTCCATAATGATAACCTCTATTACCGCAGGAAAGGGGACACCTTGTCTCGATGCAGCAAATGAGTAGATTAAGGATGTTGGTATCATGGATGGATGAAAAGTGGTTAAGGCAATATATAATCCAGGAAGAGCAATAGCAACAAAAGCTGCCATATAACGGACAACCCTAAAGAAGCTCATTATCATCCATCTTTGCGTATAGTCTTCTGAAGCTTGAAAAAAAGCATTAAGTGTAGTAGGAAGCAAAAGAACAAAAGGGGAATTATCGACGATGATAACAACTCTTCCCTCAAGTATAGCGGATGCTGCTTTATCTGGTCGTTGTGTCGTCTGAATTTTGGGAAATGGCGAATGCCAATCCTTCTCCATTAGTTGTTCCAGCATACCACTATCAATAACACCATCCACCACAAAATCATTGAGGCGCTCTGTTATTTCACTAACTATAGCTGGTTTGGCTACATCTTCTAAGTAAACAAGACCAATATCCGTACGTGATCTCAATCCTACCTGAAGCTGTTTTATTTTTAATTTAGTATCTCTTATTCTTCTACGTATTAAGACTGTATTAAACCTAAAAACTTCAGTAAATCCTTCTTTTGACCCTTTAACTACAGCTTCCGTATCTGGTTCTGTAATACCTCTGCTCGGCCAACCTTTTGTTGATATTAATAATACCTTATCATAACCATCAATAAATAAGACCGTATCACCAGATAGAACTGCAAGGGCTACATCATCCATCTTTTCTATCTCTTTGACATCAGCAGTCGCAATACCACCATTTTTTATAAATTCAAAGATATTCTCTTCTGTGTTTTCTATGCTTTTAGGAACATCTCTAACCTGTACTATAAGCTGCTCTAGTATAGATTCTTCTATGACCCGCCTATCTATCATTACATCAATATATGCAATGTATGCCCATATGTTTTTATTAACACCAATAGGAAATTTCCTTTTAACCAAATCCCCACAATCCTGAAATAAATATTCAAAATTACTAATATTTTCATCTAAAGATAGGCTGATTGGTATAGTAATCCTATGATCTTGATTATGTGTTGGAGCGACTTTTTTTATTCTCACTTTAACTCTCCTCAAATCTAAGGTTTAAACTAATCATAAACACTACTTACGGCTTAAAAGAATTGCAAAATCACATAAATAATAACAGCTGCCGCAATATAGACTTTTCCTATTATTCTTGCTATGTTAGCATCCAAAGTCATAGACTTCCTTTTTAATTTCGTACTATCCCAAAAGACAAGGATAAGACCAATACCAACAATGAACAGCATTAAGGATAGGTCATAGATGTTTTTTATTTCCTTAATTATGGCTTCCATCAAATCTCTCCCTTTTTTTAATTTTTTGTTATTAATTCCATTTTTATTCAATGTGGTATAATTATTTTGATGAAACTAATGAAGAACCAATAGTATTAGCCTTATTTGTTGGAGAATCTAGAGATTATAGTTAGATAATACAAGAGACATGTACTAAAGAAGAGAAACAAAAAAAACATCCTATAGGTTGATTAGCTATAAGATGTCTTGATGAAGTCTTAAAATGATAGCTTTATTAATTGAGAGAATGTCATAATCTATCTATATAACATAGATGGATTAACAAATGTTAGATCATAAAACATATTATGATATTCTCTCAATTCATAATCCTGTAGATGTATTTTGTTTAATAAATTCAATCACTGCTTTCTCTTGATTTTCAATATGCTCAACCGCTGCTTGCTCAGCAAGTTTTGTGTTCTTTTCTTCAATGTACTGAACAATTTTTTTATGCTCTTTTACTATATTCTTATAGCTTGTTAGATTGCGTATATATTCTACTCTGTATCTGTAAATCTGCTCTCTTAAATTACTTAAGATATGAATTAGTTTATCGTTTCTTGTTGATTGATAAATAACATCATGAAATTCTACATCTTTTTGAATAATTTTATCGACTTGATTTTTTTCTACAACTGCACTAAATTCCTTTAAGCTTGTATTTAAAACCTCTAAATCATCTGGTGTCATTTTTTTGCAAGCAAGTTTAACGGCCAATGCTTCTAAAGATGCTCTAATCTCTAGTACATCGGTAATATCCTTCTCTGTGATTCTAGCTACCTCTGCGCCTTTTCTAGGCACCATGCTAACTAATCCTTCTAGTTCTAGTTTTCTAATAGCTTCTCTAATGGGTGTTCTGCTGACACCCATTCTTTCTGCTAGTTGCTTCTCCATTAATCTTTCCCCAGGCTTAAGTTCTCCTTTTAGTATAGCATCCCTTAATGTATTAAAAACTACATCTCTTAAAGGTAAATACTCGTTCAAATTGACTTTTAGCTTATCATCCATTTTTTTACCTCTTCCTATTATAGATTGTCGTCGTATATATAAACTTCGCGTAGTTATGATATTTAAGCTGGTATCCTGTTTTGTATGCTTTCTTTTTATTATCAAACAGCCCAAAAACTGTAGGACCGCTTCCACTCATCATTGCTCCTAATGCACCGTATTGTATCATATCCTCTTTAATCTTTTGAATGATAGGATACTCCTTTATCGTAACATCCTCTAAGACATTATGCATGTGATGACCAATTGATTGTAAATCCTTTAGTTCTATAGCATCTAAAATAGTTTTTGTTTCTGGATGCACAATAGTATTAAGATTTAAATGCTGATAAACATAAGGTGTCGACACATTAATTCCAGGCTTCGCTAAGACAACATAACAGTATGGAAAATTCGGCAGCTTAGTGATTTGCTCACCAATTCCTTCAGCTAGAGCTGTACCGCCTATTAGACAATACGGTATATCCGCCCCAAATTTTAGTCCTATTGCCATCATTTCTTCAAGCTCCATGTTAAGACGAAACATAGAATTCATACCTAGAATAGCCATGGCTGCATCACTACTGCCGCCCCCTAATCCTGCTGATACTGGAATAACCTTAAAAAGCTCAATATGCAGGCCTGTCTTAATTCCTTTTATCTCTTTGATGTGCTGGATAACCTTATGTACAAGGTTTCTGTTGTCAGTAGGTAAGTAAGCTAAGTTGGTTTTTATTTTCAAATCATCTTTTTTAATTTTTCTTATAGTAATTTTATCAAATAGGTTAACCGTTTGCATCACCATTAGAACATCATGATACCCATCTTTTCTCTTACCTGTTACATCTAAAGATATGTTGATCTTAGCACGAGCTTTTAAGTTAATTTCATTCATCCTCACACACCCTCAACCCTACAAGTTTTTTGTATGTTGTATACTATTTATTATTGATTATATACAATGTTACTATATAAATCAATAATAAAGACGGTTTCGCTGTGGTACAAACGTAAAAACTCCAGCCACAATTCATGGCTGGAGGTTAAAATTTATCTTGATTCCTATACCTTTTTTAAAGCTCTTTTATAGCTCTAATGAAGCAACATTTTTAAGAATGATAAGCTTATGACCCTTTTGAACCTCTTCAGTTTCTAATTCATTGGTTGCCATAATATCTTCTACCCGCGTATAATACCGCTTAGCAATATCCCATAGATTTTCCTTATCTTTTACAATATAGCCTACTATACTTGGCATAGATTGAAGTTTTTTATAGTCGATATCTTCTTCACTAACTTCGAAAATAATATCCATATTTTTTTCTTCAAAAACTAAAGTATCTAGCGTTACAGAACATTTAATTTCGACTTCTTTATCTCCTATCATACTACAATTAATGTAGTTTAATGATGGGTAGATATAAGTGAGACATTGATCATGAATTCCCTCTGCATCGATAACCTGACTAAACGGAAGCATCGTTTCATAGACATTAATGGGTGTTTGATCATTGCCTGCTACATACATGACTTTACAAAATACAACACCTTCGACTTCTATTTTGTCCTCCAATTTATCTATGTTGTCGATATTAACATAGCCATTGGCATAATAGATTTGAAAAATATTTGGTTCATTATCGTTTATCGTAATCGTATCCTTAATTTTACATTGACTTTGATTTTTACAAAGCATCCGCTGGTAAGGTGTTTTTTCTTTCTTTACTACCATTTCATTCTTGAGTGAATAAAGATCGGTGACAATGTTGATTTTTTCTTCGTGATAGACATTGATATCTAACTCATTAACAACATCTATGGCTAATACTCTCTCTTCTCCATCTAAATCTGGCTTAATTTGAAGTTTGGCATCTGAAATTCTCATGTGTATATCTGAATACATATCATCTCTACACCCATCACAATCTAAGATACCATTAAAATTAAACTCATGCTCCACGAACTCTAGATTATTTTCACCAGATTCTCCAGCATATAGTGTCGCCAATGCTATAGAACCTTTAATATTAATTTTGTCATCTAATAGTCGTATTTCTTTGTTTTTTATGGCACAATCATACCATAGTATTTCCATGATATTTGATTTACTGCTAGGTATTGCCAGCTCATCTTTTATCTTATAAGTCTCTTTTTTTGATACATAGGGTTGACATATCGTTATGTCATTCATTTTCTTTTGTATGGATTCTAATCCTTCCACATCTAAAGGAATATAGATTTCTTCATAGGCATCGACGGTTAGTTTAACATCTAATAAAATTTTAACGTTTATTTTTCTAGAATTAATGAGCTTAACCTTAACATCTTCAATAACACATTGAGTTTTTATGGTATCGTTCTTTGTTACTGTGTCCATATTCATTGTATCATCAAAAGGAATGAGTCCTGACATACTATGTACAGGTTTTTCATTATTTAAAGGCACATAAAGTACAGATGTTTTGAATTCACCTTTAAATATAACTTTACCGTCCGTGACCTGTGTATTTAAAATATTAACAAATGAACTATTTTGTAATATGAAATCAATATCGGGTTTGATATCAGGAACGTTAAAATCTTCATCTAAAGTAACTTGAACCGTTTGGTATGCTTTCGGTTTAATTAGTGCTATACTTTTTTGCTTTAATTCTACAGCCAAAAAAATCCCTCCTAAACCTTCGTCTTTAATATTATATTAAGGTTAGGACGGAATTTATGACTATTTATTCTATTTTCATCATAGT
>JANQFZ010000002.1 GCA_028277605.1 Vallitaleaceae bacterium
ATATCACACGGATATCGTAACAAACGGAGAAATAGACGATGAGGATCTCATAGAGATAGCTAAACACATATTAGAAAATCCTAATTATTCGCTAAACAACTAATATAAAAAAACCAACCAAAATAGCATTAAAGGGTAGAGCGATAAAGGCTCTACCCTTTAATGCTAGGCAATGTAACCATTTTGTAACATGTTAAAGTAAAAAACTTGTTGACAGGGGTTAAGTGTTATGTTATTATTTGATAATGCACAAAACTGGAGAAATGTGTCTTAAATGTGTGTTGTTGTCTTTTTTACATCATTGACAGTATCAACGTGTCATGTTGGCAAAAAATACCTTTTTTGTATATTTAAGGATTGCTATGTCAATGATATAAAAAAGGTCATAATGATACATTTGTGTCTTAAAAAGCTAGTCTGACTTTAAAGTATCGAAAATCATAAATTCTAATTTTAGCCAAGGGGTGACGTTAAGATGGAGAAAAACAGGATTAGACCAGTCAAGATCGGGGAAGGTCTAAGAATGAGTTATTCCCGAAAAAAAGAAGTATTAACCATGCCAAACCTTATTAAAGTCCAAAAAGACTCTTATCAATGGTTCTTAGACGAAGGGCTTCGTGAAGTTTTTCGTGACATCTCTCCTATAACGGATTACAGTGGTAAATTAGTACTTGAGTTTATTGATTTCTCAATTAATAAAGAGGTGAAGTATGGCATAGAAGAATGCAAGGAAAGAGATGCAAATTATGCTGCACCACTCAAAGTAAAAGTAAGATTAATCAATAAGGAAAAAGATGAAATCAATGAACATGAAATATTTATGGGTGATTTACCTTTAATGACCCATACAGGAACTTTTATCATTAATGGTGCAGAACGGGTTATCGTTAGTCAATTAGTTCGATCACCTGGCATCTATTATTCTGTAGATTTAGATAAAGTAGGGAAGAAACTATTTTCATCCACCGTTATACCCAATAGAGGCGCATGGCTTGAATATGAAACGGATTCTAACGATATTTTCTATGTGCGTGTGGATCGGACAAGAAAAATTCCCATCACTGTTCTCATTCGTTCGTTAGGTATTGGAACAGATGCTGAGATATTAGATTTATTTGGTGAAGAACCTAAAGTATTAGCAAGTATTGATAAGGATGCTACATCCTCATACCAAGAAGGACTTATTGAAATCTATAAACGTATTCGTCCTGGTGAGCCTCCGACGGTTGAAAGTGCAGAGGCTTTATTAAACACGATGTTTTTTGACCCAAGAAGATATGACTTGGGTAAATTTGGTAGATATAAATTCAACAAAAAACTATCCCTTAGTCGTCGGTGTATAGGATTTGTGCTATCTGATGATGTTATAGATGGAACAACGGGTGAGATTTTAGCTGAAGCGGGTGCGACCATAACTGAAGAATTGGCAGAAGCAGTTCAAGATGCTGCTGTACCTTACATTTGGGTCACTATAGATAACAGAAGGGTGAAGGTGTTATCTAACTTAGTGGTTGATATTACCAAGTATTTGGATATTAATCCAAAGAAATTTGGTCTCTATGAGCGCGTTTATTATCCTGCCTTAAAAGAATTAATGAATGACTATACCGATTTAGATGAACTTAAGGAAGCTATCCATAAAAATACACATAAATTGATTCCAAAACATATTACTAAGGAAGATATACTGGCATCTATTAATTATAATATTCATTTAGAACATGGTGTAGGGCATAAAGATGATATTGATCATCTAGGTAACAGAAGGATTCGTGCTGTGGGCGAATTGCTTCAAAACCAATTTAGAATTGGATTATCTAGAATGGAACGTGTGGTAAGAGAAAGAATGACCATACAAGATATAGATGGCGTTTCACCTCAGACCTTAATAAATATTAGACCAGTAACAGCGGCTATTAAAGAGTTCTTTGGAAGCTCTCAGTTGTCTCAGTTTATGGATCAAACTAATCCTTTGGCTGAATTAACACATAAGAGGCGTTTATCTGCATTAGGACCAGGTGGATTATCAAGAGAACGTGCTGGATTTGAAGTACGGGACGTACACCACTCTCATTATGGAAGAATGTGTCCGATAGAAACGCCTGAGGGACCTAATATTGGTCTCATCAACTCATTGGCAACGTATGCCAGAATTAATGAATATGGATTTATAGAGGCGCCTTATCGAGTGATTGATAAATCATCGGGAGTACCTATTGTTACAGAAGATGTTGTTTACCTAACAGCAGATGAAGAAGATCCTTATCGCGTAGCTCAAGCTAATGAGCCTTTAGCAGATGATGGACAGTTTCTTCATAAATACGTTACAGGCAGATTCAAAGAAGTTATTACTGAAATGGATGCTAATGTCATTGATTTAATGGACGTATCACCTAAACAGCTATTCTCTGTAGCTACATCCATGATACCTTTCTTAGAAAATGATGATGCCAATCGTGCTTTAATGGGTTCAAACATGCAGCGTCAGGCAGTACCTCTGCTTAAAACCGACTCCTCAGTAGTTGGAACGGGTATGGAACATAAAGCGGCAGTTGATTCAGGTGTTGTGGTCGTTGCGAAAAATAGTGGTGTGGTTCAACGCGTATCTGCACACGAGGTTGTTATAAAAACAGATGATGGGCAAAGAGATGTTTATAAATTACTAAAGTTCACTAGAAGCAATCAAGGAACCTGTATAAATCAAAGACCAGTTGTTTCTAAAGGAGATAAAATATATCAAGGACAAGTAATTGGTGACGGACCATCCACGGATAATGGAGAAATTGCTTTAGGTAAAAATCCTTTAATTGGTTTTATGACGTGGGAAGGTTATAATTTTGAGGATGCCATTTTATTAAGTGAAGCTTTGGTAAAGGAAGATGTTTATACATCCATTCATATAGAAGAATATGAAGCAGAAGCTAGAGATACTAAATTGGGTCCAGAAGAAATAACAAGAGATGTACCTGGTGTTGGTGAAGATGCACTCAAGGATTTAGATGAAAGAGGTATCATAAGAATTGGTGCAGAGGTACGTTCTAACGATATATTAGTTGGTAAAGTAACACCTAAGGGTGAGACAGAACTAACAGCAGAAGAAAGATTACTACGTGCTATATTTGGAGAAAAAGCGCGTGAAGTAAGAGATACATCTCTACGTGTACCACATGGTGAAGCGGGTATCATTGTAGATGTTAAAGTCTTTACACGAGAAAATGGCGATGAATTACCACCAGGTGTAAATCAATCGGTGAGAGTCTACATTGCTCAGAAGAGAAAAATATCTGTTGGGGATAAGATGGCTGGTAGACATGGAAACAAAGGGGTTATTTCTAGAATACTGCCTATAGAAGATATGCCGTTTTTACCAAACGGAAGACCTTTAGACATTGTTCTAAACCCTCTAGGTGTACCTTCTCGTATGAATATAGGTCAGGTGTTAGAGGTTCACTTAGGTTTAGCGGCGAAAGCTTTGGGCTTCAAGATTGCTACGCCTGTCTTTGATGGTGCGCATGAAGATGATATCATGGATACGCTTGAATTGGCAAATGACTATGTGAATGATACATGGGAAGATTTTACTGCCAAGTGGCAAGGAAAATTAAACAATGAATTAAAGGCTTATTTAGAAAACCATAAAAGTCATAGGGATGAATGGGCAGGTGTGCCTATATCTAGAGATGGTAAGATATCATTGAGAGACGGAAGAACAGGAGAATCATTTGATAGTCCTGTAACTGTTGGATATATGCACTACTTAAAGCTCCATCACTTGGTAGACGATAAAATCCATGCTCGTTCAACGGGACCTTACTCCCTCGTTACTCAACAGCCTCTTGGTGGTAAAGCGCAATTTGGAGGTCAGAGGTTTGGAGAGATGGAGGTATGGGCATTAGAAGCGTATGGAGCAGCTTATACACTTCAAGAAATATTAACCGTAAAATCAGATGACGTGGTTGGACGGGTTAAGACTTATGAAGCAATTATCAAAGGGGACAATATACCTGAACCAGGTATACCTGAATCCTTTAAGGTTTTGTTAAAAGAATTACAATCCTTAGCTCTTAATGTTAAGATTCTAAGAAGTGATGATACAGAAGTTGAAATCAAGGAAAATATTGATGATGCAGATGAGCTATCTATTAATTTAGAAGGAAATGAAGACACCTATAATCCTGAACAAAACAATGAAGATTCGTCTTTAGGTCACCCTCATCACGATCATGAACACGCACATCAACATGAACATAATCACGAACAACTTTTCGAAGGTGAAGATACTAGTGATTACGATGAATTTGAAGATGAACTAAAAGAGAGTTTTATTATTTCAGATAATGCATTATTTGATGATGAAGCATAGGAAAGGAGTGTCATGGTTTGCCTGATCAAAACTTAGAACAATCAGTAAGCTTTGATTCAATAAAGATAAGCTTATCTTCTCCAGAACGTATTAGAGAATGGTCAAGAGGAGAAGTAAAGAAACCAGAGACCATCAACTATAGAACATTAAAGCCAGAACGTGACGGTTTGTTTTGCGAGAAAATTTTTGGCCCAACGAAAGACTGGGAGTGCCACTGTGGTAAATATAAGAAGATAAGATACAAGGGCGTTGTTTGTGATCGCTGTGGTGTTGAAGTCACGAAATCTAAGGTTAGAAGAGAAAGAATGGGACATATTGAGCTGGCGGCGCCAGTTTCCCATATCTGGTATTTTAAAGGCATACCCAGCCGCATGGGACTCATACTAGATCTTTCTCCAAGAACTTTAGAAAAAGTGTTGTATTTTGCTTCCTATGTTGTTTTAGATGCAGCGAACACTGCTTTACAGTATAAGCAGGTTTTAACAGAAAAAGAGTACAGGGACGCTTATGAAAAATATGGTGGTAAATTTAGAGCTGGTATGGGTGCCGAGGCGGTTAGAGAACTCTTAGCCAACATAGATTTACCAAAAGAAGGCGAAGAATTAAAAAAAGCCTTAAAAGAATCCTCGGGGCAAAAAAGAGCTAGAATTATAAAACGACTAGAAGTGATTGATGCTTTTAGAAAGTCAGGTAATAAACCAGAGTGGATGATTTTATCCGTTATCCCTGTCATACCACCTGATTTAAGACCAATGGTTCAGTTAGACGGAGGAAGATTTGCGACTTCAGATTTGAATGACTTGTACAGACGAGTGATTAATAGAAATAACCGTCTAAAAAGACTTCTCGATTTAGGAGCACCCGATATTATTGTTAGAAATGAAAAAAGAATGCTCCAAGAATCGGTGGATGCGCTGATTGATAATGGAAGAAGAGGAAGGCCGGTAACAGGACCTGGTAATCGTCCATTAAAATCCTTATCCGATATGCTAAAAGGTAAGCAGGGGCGGTTTAGACAAAACCTGTTAGGAAAACGTGTAGACTATTCTGGACGTTCTGTTATCGTGGTAGGGCCAGAATTAAAAATTTATCAATGCGGTTTGCCAAAAGAAATGGCGATCGAACTTTTTAAACCGTTTGTAATGAAAAAATTGGTGGCAGATAGTTTGGCACATAATATAAAATCTGCTAAGAAAATGGTAGAAAGACTTGAAAAAGAAGTCTGGGATGTACTAGAAGAAGTTATTAAGGATCATCCAGTGATGCTTAACCGTGCACCAACGCTTCACCGTTTAGGTATTCAAGCCTTTGAACCTGTACTAGTAGAGGGTAAAGCGATACGTCTGCATCCATTAGTATGTACAGCATATAATGCTGACTTCGACGGAGACCAGATGGCTGTACATGTGCCTTTATCCGTAGAGGCTCAAGCAGAATGCCGTTTCTTACTGCTCTCTCCTAATAATCTATTGAAGCCTTCAGATGGTGGACCTGTTACGGTGCCATCTCAAGATATGGTGCTGGGAACCTACTATTTAACTTTAGAAAAGAGCGGTGAAAAAGGGGAAGGCAAGTATTTTAAAGACGGGAACGAAGCAATACTCGCTTACGAAAATAATGAAGTAACTTTACATGCAAAGGTATTTATCAGAAGATTTCTTGAAATAGATGGAGAATTGCAACACCAATTCATTGAAACCTCAGTGGGTAGGATTATATTTAATGAAGCCATACCACAAGACTTAGGCTATGTCGATAGAAGTAAAGAAGAAAATCTATTTAAATATGAGATAGACTTTTTGGTTGGTAGTAAACAGCTAAAAACTATTCTCAATCGTTGTATTAATATGCATGGTTCTACGAGGACGTCAGAGGTTTTAGATAATATAAAGAAATTAGGGTTTAAATACTCCACTAAAGGGGCTATTACTGTATCTATTTCAGATATGGAAGTTCCTAAAGAGAAAAAAGATATCGTAGCAGCTGCTGAGCAACGTGTTGAAAAGATAACCAAACAGTTCAAACGTGGACTTATGACGGATGAAGAACGTAAGAAAAACGTTATTCAAACATGGAGAGAAGCGGATGATAAAATAACAGAAGCTCTATTAGGTGGGCTGGGTAAATACAATAATATTTACATGATGGCTGACAGTGGTGCTCGTGGTTCTGATAAGCAGATCAAACAGCTAGCTGGAATGCGTGGTCTTATGGCTGATACATCAGGTAGTACCATTGAATTACCAATCAAATCTAATTTCCGTGAGGGCTTAGACGTTCTTGAGTATTTTATTTCAGCCCATGGTGCTAGAAAAGGTCTGGCTGATACAGCGTTACGTACAGCTGACTCTGGATACTTAACAAGACGACTTGTAGACGTTTCTCAAGATCTTATTATAAGAGAAGAGGACTGTTCCTGTCACCATCATGACGGCGAAGTACCAGGTATGTGGGTATCAGCTTTTAAAGATGGTAATGAGGTTATAGAGAGCTTAGAAGAGAGAATATCAGGTCGTTGGTCGATAGATGATATTCTACACCCAGAAACTGGAGAAATCATTGTAAAAGCCGATACCATGATTACACCGCTAAAGGCTAAAGAGGTTGTAGATAGCGGTATTGAGAAAGTTCATATTCGTACCGTATTAACTTGCCGTTCAGAGATTGGCGTTTGTTCTAAATGCTATGGCGCCAACATGGCTACTGGACAGCCTGTACAAGTTGGCGAATCAGTTGGTATCATTGCGGCTCAATCAATTGGTGAACCAGGAACACAGCTGACCATGCGTACCTTCCATACAGGTGGTATCGCTGGTGATGATATTACACAAGGTCTTCCTCGTGTGGAAGAATTATTTGAAGCTAGAAAGCCAAAAGGTTTAGCAATTATTTCTGAATTTGAGGGTGTTGTTAAAATTAACGAAACCAAGAAAAAGAGAGAAATTGTTGTTACAAATAAAGAAACAGGGGAAAGCAAAGCTTACCTTATCCCATATGGTTCAAGAATTAAGGTTATGGATGGAGATATCATATCAGCTGGTGATGAACTCACTGAAGGTAGTGTTAATCCACATGATATTCTTAAGATTAAAGGGGTAAGAAGCGTACAAGATTATATGCTCCAAGAGGTTCAGAGAGTTTACCGGCTTCAAGGGGTAGAAATCAATGATAAACATATAGAAGTTATTGTTCGTCAAATGCTCAAAAAAATAAGAATAGAGTATAGCGGTGATACCGATTTTCTACCAGGCAGCTTAGTAGATCGATTAGAATACGAACGTGTTAATCATGAGATGGAAGAACAAAGCTTAGAACAAGCTGTAGGTAAGCAAGTGATGTTAGGAATCACCAAAGCATCATTAGCGACTAATTCCTTCCTATCAGCAGCTTCGTTCCAAGAAACTACTAAAGTTCTTACAGAGGCCGCTATAAAAGGAAAAGTAGACCCACTGATAGGACTAAAAGAAAACGTCATTATTGGTAAGCTGATACCAGCTGGAACAGGAATGCAGCAATATCGAGACGTTAGCATAGAAAAGGGTGAAAATGAAGAGTCTTTATAGACTCTTTTTTTTAAACTTAAGATTCAAATAATTAAAACCTTGACAAGGGTATTAATAAGTGATACAATTCATCAGTGTGCATTTTATTAACTAGGCTTTAAGGCTTAGAAACGCTATCATAGTAGATAGCAATATAGTGACCGAAAGGGATGATCTAGATGCACAGACTGAAAAATGGTTCTAAAGTAGTTGGAACCAAGCAAACGCTCAGAGCGCTCGAAAAAAACACGGTTGAGGTTCTCTATGTTGCTGAGGATGCCCAACAGCAAGTCGTAATAAGAGCAGTAGAGTTAGCGAAGAGCCAGCAGATTCCCATTGTCTACGTAGAGTCAATGGAGAGTTTAAAGAATGCTTGCGATATTGAGGTTAAAACAGCAACCGCAGCACTAATTAAATAATTATTGGGAGGTGAAAGGATGCCAACGTTTAACCAGTTAGTTAGAAAAGGTCGAAAGACTATGAGTAAAAAATCAACAGCACCCGCACTTCAAAAGGGATATAATTCATTGAAAAAGAAAGCAACGGATATATCCTCACCACAAAAAAGAGGTGTGTGTACAGCTGTTAAAACAGCAACACCAAAGAAACCTAACTCTGCACTACGTAAAATAGCCAGAGTACGTCTAACCAATGGTATTGAGGTAACAGGCTATATCCCTGGTGAAGGACATAACTTGCAAGAGCATAGCGTTGTATTGCTCAGAGGCGGAAGGGTAAAAGACTTGCCTGGTACTCGTTATCATATTGTTAGGGGTACATTAGATACAGCAGGAGTAGCTGATCGTAAACAAGCTCGTTCTAAATACGGAGCAAAAAAACCAAAAAAATAAAGGATAATCCTTTAACTAATTAAGAGTGAACAATAGCAATAAATCTTTGCACTAACGGATAATTTTATAATTTTTACCATTCATTCTTAATTTAATTAGTGCCAGGTAACAGTAGAATCAATATAACCTGTAGGTTGCGGGTAAATATAGATAGAACGGATGAACCTAGCACGAACACAAGCTCAAAGTGATGACTTGTGAGTACCGTTGATTTAATATAATATGATTAAGGAGGGAAGAAGCGTGCCACGTAAAGGACATATATCAAAAAGGGACGTATTATCAGATCCATTATACAGTAATAAAGTGGTGACCAAGCTGGTCAATAACATCATGTTAGACGGTAAAAAAGGTGTTGCCCAAAAAATTGTCTATGGTGCTTTTGTGAAAATTCAAGATAAAACAGGAAAAGATGCCGTAGAAGTCTTTCAAGAGGCTATGAATAATATTATGCCTGTTCTAGAAGTTAAGGCTAGACGTGTCGGTGGTGCAACCTATCAGGTACCGATGGAAGTTAGACCTGAAAGAAGGCAGGCACTTGGTCTTAGATGGTTAACCTTGTATTCACGAAAACGTGGAGAAAGAACCATGGAAGATCGCCTTGCTGGTGAAATTCTAGATGCAGCTAATAATACAGGCGCATCTGTTAAGAAAAAAGAAGATACGCATAAAATGGCAGAAGCAAATAGAGCATTTGCTCACTACAGATGGTAGGCCATAGAATGATCCAGTTAAGACGTAAGTGGAACTAGCTTACGCTTAACTGTTACAATGATAAAAGCAACAGCCAGCACGATTTGCAAACGAAAGTTGTGCAATCAGTTATACTAAGCTAAAGTAAGCAAAAACCAAAGGAGGAATAGCTTTGGCTGGAAGAGAGTTCCCACTAGAGAGAACAAGAAATATAGGGATAATGGCACATATTGACGCTGGTAAAACAACATTAACTGAACGTATTCTATTCTATACCGGTAGAACTCATAAAATTGGGGAAACTCATGAAGGTGCAGCACAAATGGACTGGATGGAACAAGAGCAAGAGAGAGGTATTACCATCACTTCAGCTGCAACAACATGTCAATGGTTAAATCATAGAGTCAATATTATAGACACACCGGGGCACGTTGACTTTACCGTAGAGGTAGAACGTTCTCTTCGTGTGTTAGATGGTTCAGTTGGTGTATTCTGTGCAAAGGGTGGGGTAGAACCTCAATCCGAAACAGTTTGGCGTCAAGCAGATAAATATAAAGTACCTAGAATGGCATTTGTAAATAAAATGGACATTATGGGAGCAGACTTCTTCAACGCTGTCGATATGATGAAAGAGAGACTAGGTGCTAATGCGGTGCCTATTCAACTACCTATCGGAGCTGAAGAGAATTTTATTGGACTTATCGATTTAATGAAAATGAAGGCTTATATTTATAAAGACGATTTAGGCAAAGAAATATCAGAAGAAGAAATACCAGACGATATGGCTGATCAGGCAGAAATGTACAGAGAAGCTATGGTGGAAGCTATTGCTGAGACAGATGAAGACTTGATGATGATGTATCTTGAAGGTGAAGCCATAGAGGCGGACGAACTTAAGAAAGCGCTAAGAAAAGCAGTCATCAATGTTGAAATCATACCTGTGCTTTGTGGGAGTGCTTATAAAAACAAAGGTGCACAGAAGTTGTTAGATGCAGTTATTGAATACATGCCTGCACCAATCGATGTCCCAGCTATAAAAGGAACGCTTCCTGATTCAGAAGAAGAAGTAGAGAGACCTTCTTCAGATGATGAGCCTTTCTCTGCATTAGCATTTAAGATTATGGCGGATCCTTTTGTGGGTAAACTGGCATTCTTTAGAGTTTACTCTGGAACAACTAATTCTGGTTCCTACGTATTTAACTCTACAAAGAATAAAAAAGAACGTATGGGTCGTATTCTTCAAATGCATGCTAACAAGAGACAAGAAATAGATAAAGTATATGCAGGGGATATTGCTGCTGCGGTTGGTTTAAAACTAACAACAACAGGCGATACTCTATGTGATGATAAACATCCTGTTATCCTTGAGTCTATGATATTTCCTGAGCCTGTTATTTCTGTTGCTATTGAGCCCAAAACCAAGGCTGGACAGGAAAAAATGGGTATAGCATTGGCTAAATTAGCAGAAGAAGATCCAACCTTTAAGACGTATACAGATTCTGAGACAGGTCAGACCATTATTTCTGGAATGGGAGAATTACATCTAGAGATAATTGTTGATAGATTACTTCGTGAATTTAAAGTCGAAGCCAATGTTGGTCAGCCACAGGTTGCCTATAAAGAATCCATAACTAAAGAAGTAGATGTTGAAGGTAAATTCGTAAGACAATCTGGTGGACGTGGTCAATATGGTCACTGTAAAGTACGCTTCTCACCAATGGACGTTAACTCAGAGACGGTATACGAATTTGTTAATGCTATTGTTGGTGGTGCTATTCCTAGAGAATATATACCAGCTGTTGACAATGGTATTCAAGATGCTATGGAAAGCGGTATTCTATCAGGTTATCCTGTATTAGGTATTAAAGCTGAGTGTTATGATGGAACTTATCATGATGTAGACTCCTCTGAAATGGCATTTAAGATCGCTGGTTCTATGGCGTTCAAAGAAGCTATGAAAAAAGGTGGTGCTGTCCTACTAGAACCTATTATGAAAGTAGACGTTACGGTACCAGAAGACTACATGGGTGATGTTATTGGAGACATCAACTCAAGAAGAGGTAGAATTGAAGGTATGGAGCCAAGAAATGGCGCGCAGTTAATTCATGGATTTGTACCCTTATCAGAAATGTTTGGTTATGCGACTGATTTACGTTCAAAAACTCAAGGGCGTGGTAATTATACCATGCAGTTTGACCATTATGAGCAGATACCAAAATCCATTCAAGAGAAAATTATTGCAGGCAAAGCAAATTAAGAAAAAGGCTTGCAATCCTAAAGTTAATAAAATATAATAAAAGTTGAGCCAAATTAGATTTAACTAATGGAGCCACATATTTAAGAAGGAGGAAAATTTAATGGCTAAAGCTAAATTTGAGAGAAATAAACCACATGTTAATATTGGTACAATCGGTCACGTTGACCATGGTAAGACTACTTTAACAGCTGCAATCACTTACACTTTAAATTCAAGGTTAGGAACTGGGGAAGCAGTTGCGTTTGATAATATCGATAAAGCCCCAGAAGAAAGAGAACGTGGTATTACTATCTCAACAGCTCATGTTGAATATGAAACTGAGAATAGACACTACGCACACGTTGACTGCCCAGGACATGCTGACTATGTTAAAAATATGATTACAGGTGCTGCACAGATGGACGGTGCTATCTTAGTTGTATCTGCTGCTGATGGTCCAATGCCTCAAACACGTGAGCACATTCTTTTATCTCGTCAGGTAGGCGTTCCTTACATTGTAGTATTCTTAAATAAATGTGACATGGTAGATGACGAAGAACTATTAGAATTAGTAGATATGGAAGTTAGAGAGTTATTAAGTGAGTATGAATTCCCAGGAGATGATACACCAATCGTTCAGGGTTCTGCATTAAAAGCATTAGAAGATCCTGCCAGCGAATGGGGAGACAAAATCTTAGAGCTTATGGCTGAAGTGGATGCTTATATTCCTGCTCCTGAGAGAGATATAGATAAACCATTTTTAATGCCTGTAGAAGACGTTTTCTCAATTACTGGTCGTGGTACAGTTGCAACGGGTAGAGTTGATCGTGGTGTGCTTCATACTTCTGATGAAGTTGAATTAGTAGGTTTACATGACGAATCTAGAAAAGTAGTTGTTACAGGAGTAGAAATGTTCCGTAAGCTGTTAGACGAAGCTCAAGCTGGTGATAACATCGGTGCTCTACTTCGTGGTGTTCAAAGAACAGAAATTGAAAGAGGTCAAGTATTAGCTAAGCCTGGTTCAATTACACCACATACTAAATTTAAAGGTCAAGTATACGTGCTTAAGAAAGAAGAAGGTGGACGTCATACACCATTCTTTGCAAACTACAGACCACAGTTTTATTTTAGAACAACAGACGTAACAGGAGTTATTCAATTACCAGAAGGCACAGAAATGTGTATGCCTGGTGATAATGTTGAAATGGAAATAGAATTAATTGCACCTATCGCAATGGAAAAAGGATTACGTTTTGCTATTCGTGAAGGTGGAAGAACTGTAGGTGCAGGTACTGTATCTGAAATTATTAAGTAATTAAGAATAAATTTGAGTTAGATTTATTAAAAAAAGCAGTACGTTTTGCGTACTGTTTTTTTAATAGGATTAATATTAAAGGCCTATCTACACTCTTGATAAAGCGTTGAGTTTAACATCTAAGTAATTTATCTAACTAAAAACCTAATAAATCTAGAATTTTGCTACCCAGCTTTCTATTCTTGCCTATAAAAGGAAAACAGTGAATATGTATTGCTGGGTTAAAGTTAAGCTCGATAATGCTGTAATTATCCTCGCTAAATGGGGCGTTTATCGAAGGAATGATCATATCCACGCCGCATATTTTAGCTCCCACTGCTTGAGCTGCTTCTACAGCTTTTTGCTTGTACTCTTCAGAAATACGGTTGGTATAATCTATGGTATCTCCACCTGTGCTTACATTGGAATTCTTTCTTAAATAGACGGTTTCACCCTTGTTAGGAATTGTATCAAAGGTTTTTTGGCGTTCCTTAAGGAAAATAGCTTCTTCAGTACTAAGTTTTATTTTTTCTAAAGGGGTTTTATAGCCCTTACCTCTAATAGGATTAAGGTTTTTTTGAGCAACCAACTGGCGAATCGTTTGCTTACCATCACCCACGACATTAGCTGGAACTCTATGAAGTATACCAACAACTTTATCACCTAGTACAAAGAACCGGTATTCTTTTCCCTCTACAAACACTTCTACAAGTACAGTTGTATCATATTTGAAGGCTATATCCATAGCCTGATGGAAGAGGGCTTCATCAAAATTTTCTTTTAGAATTGTAATACCTAATCCATAATTGGTGGATTTGGGTTTAACAACAACAGCCCTATTTTTAAAGCATGTATAAGCTTTTTTTGCTTCGGATTTATCTGTAAACACAGCACCTTGAGGCACATTGATATTGAACTTACTCAAAACATGTTTGGTTACTACCTTATTTTCCATAACCAGTACAGTACTATAAGAATCCAATGAGGTTTTCGTAGCCTGTTGAATGTATTCTATTTGATTGTCATTATAAAGTGCAATAAAATTGGATTCCTTATCTATGATGGTATAGTTTAATCCACGCTTAATTGCTGCTTTCAATAAAATCTGAGTGGAAAGCTCAAAGTCTTCATATCCAATCAGTTGAAACTGATTTCTTTTAAGTTCTTCCTTGTATTCTTTTGCTTTAGACATATGAAAGTCGATATAGGATCTTTTTTCAATCGCTTTAACAAGAAGAGAGGCTGTTGTCTTAGTAGAATCATTGATTTTTTCTCTTGCTTGTTGGATAAGAGAAATAAAGTAGTCTGTTTTTACATTTAAAGCTTTAACAAATGAGGCGAAAGCATCTAAAATTGAATTACCCCATTCTGCCAAAGATATTTTTTCATCTACTGCTTTAAAAAGATGTCCTTCATCTATACGACCTTTTGTAGCAATAATTTCATGATTAACAGAAGAAACAAAAAAATCCATTTTATCAAGAGAAGGGTCATCTGAAAGTAGACAAAAAAGCAGATAAAGATGAATGAAATTAATAGTATCTAAGCTTATTCCTAATGGATTAAAGGGATTAATATCTAACAAGCGAATTTCTAGGTATTCTATTCCTTCATCCTGTAATGAATCTAACAGTTGTTTTTTATTCGTTGATTTTAGACGTATAGAGCTATAATATTCCTTGGTACTACTAATTTTATTTTCGGCAATCAGGCATTGTATATCGTGGATATAATTAGTGATAGAATCATGAGAAACATAATAATTCTCATCATTTCTATAGCCACAGAGACCATTACGAAATGAGCTGGCATATTTAAAGTAGTAGCTTTCATTGTTAAGATTATCCATACATTCCACACATTCTTTAATGTAACTTTTGTGTGTTACAGGACTTGCCCCAAATAAATAAACAAGAAGCCATCGGTACCTTAAAAAGTTTCTTGATATTTTTAAATATATGTGATTCTTATATTCAGAAAAGCTCTCCTTGTAGTTTTCAAGCTTATAAAGAGCTTTAAGGAAGTTTTCGGAAAGAGAAAAATTAAAATGGATACCAGAAATTAACTGCTTTTTCTTGCCATAAGATTGTGCTAGCTTTTCTCTATAAGTTGAGGCTGCTATACCCTCTTCAGTGTTTCCATAATCTGCTATAGGAATAGAAGCTTCTTCTGGTAGGATTGGGGGATTGCTCTGAGGCCATAGGTATTCGTCCTCAAGCTCCAGAGCTACAAGATTATGCAGGTTAAGCAGAAATTGATAACATTCCTTAATACTATCAAAAGGAGGTGTTATCATCTCTATTTGGCTTTCAGAAAAATCCGTTGTGATATAAGGGTTTTTAAGTTTGTCACCAAACGCTTTAGGGTGGGGAGTTAGAGCAAGATTTCCAGAAGCATCTACTCGAACATTCTCTTTTTCCAAACCAAACTTACCCTCAAACAAAGCTTTTTCTAGATGATTCGATAGAATTAAATCTAGTAATGACGGTTCATTTTTCACTTTTCAGCCTCCTTTGCAATAGGGCAATAACAATGATAGAACTATTATAAACTATTATATCTCATTCGTCATGGATCAAATTTATTTTATTATCTACTTTTATTTATACTGGAAAGCATAAGGCTCTATTCACATTAAATTGATAAACCAGAAGACACTTTGTATTAAGAATGTCTTTTTAGTATAACTCTTATTTTATATATTTTAATACATTTTAAATACTTATATAAGCGCACAAATATAGCCTACCATAGTAAGGTAGGCTATATTATTTATGCCTTAAAGGTGCCTTAGTAATTCTATTAGACATTATTTAGCTGATTTATTTTTTTTTGTTTTATCTAAATCGCTTTTTAAAACAAAACTATCATGACCAATTAAACTAACAATAAACAGTACAACAATTAGAATGCCTACTAAGACATTTAAGCTGATGGGAGTTATATATAGGATTCCTATAACAACCATCAAAAAGGCATAGCAAAGAGTAAATGTTGATTTCTTAGATAAGACCTTATATTCTATCTCATCAATCAGACTACATCGCTTTGTTTGTTTTATAAATATTTTAACTTTTATACCCTTATAGGTGTAGTGTAAAAATACTACACCTATAAGGGTTATCATTATGATCCTAACAATTGTTTCAATCATATTCGTTAAAAATGCATGTTATCGGTTGCGTAGTAAACGTCCCAGTAAGCAAGAAGACAGCCATTACAAGCAGTTCCTACTTTTGAAAGGGCAACAGCTGCTGCTCCAGTAGCGCCAACTGCTGCAACAATAGAAGTAATTGCAGCAGGAGATAAAACACCAGCTGTTGCAACAGCCATTCCAGAGATAAAACCAGCTGCTGCGGAAGTTACTAATGCAAGTCCATATGAGCTTACAGCCGCCCACTCTAGATCATTTAAATTATCGACATTATCTCGCCAATCGTCAAGTTCGGAATTATTTGAACTGTTTTCATAGCACTTAAAATAATATTGACCTGACCCACTTTCTTTTGGTCGTTCAAGATTCCATTCGTATGGATTTCCTGTCCAGATATCATATTCATAGTTACAGAAAGTGTCTTGATGAATTTTTGATCTCATTGATAGTGAGTTACTTAATGTTGCTTCTTTATCAACAATTTCTAAAGAGCCAACAGTTACTGTGTCTGTTGCAATGTCTCGCACAAACATCTGCATGGTATTTTCTACTGTATTATACACTGTTGTATATTCCGATATTCCATCTGTTGTGACAGCAGTACGGACACCATTTACCTCAGTAACTGTAACAGAAGTATGCAAGTCAAAACTTGCAGCCATACTAAAATTAGAATAAGTGCTAATTACAAGACTAAAAATAAGAACCAGCGAGAGAACACTCTTAATAATACGTTTCATAATATACATCCTCCAATTATTTAGTTATAATGTTTTCTATCATTTTTTAAGTGAAACTGATTTAAAAATCCTTTAGAATTCAAGTATATAACATTATCACCTCCAAAATACATTAGTTATTAAGTAAATTATAAGAATAATAGTAATAATGAAAAGTCGACATCTAGCATCCTAATTATATTATATATAATCAAAAACGTCAACAATTTTAATTAAAAACATAATAAAGACTTAAATAATATATATAATACAAAAAATTAATGCTTATCTTAATAAAAAAACACAAATAAGCAACATATATTATAGTAAAAATCACAAATTTCAAATGTTATTAATTATAAACGCAAGCAAATGTGTCTTAAATGTATTTATATTAAAATGTTAATTTATACATTATAAATCTAACAATTAAAATTTCATAAGAATTATTGCTGTATAATATAATTGGTAAAACAAAAGTTGCCAACATAACCCATTAGTAAACTTTTTCTCATGGTGTTACATATGTTTGATAAAATTACTTCTAGACCAAAATCAAAACGAAAAAACCCTTGCAAATATGCAAAAGATGGGGTATAATGTTTAAGGCTGTGACAATGATAGCGATGACGTATGAGGTTGCCGTAATGGGGAATTCATACTGAGCGAATGTCATGTTCTTGAAACTGGCGACAAGTCACTGTACAACATATAAATTAAGTATGCTTAATTTTTGACGTGTGTTATGGATACGCACGGCTGGATGTACAGTCACCACTTGTCGTACAAAAGTACGAAAAGGAGGCGGCTTTTTTTATGACAACTCAGAAAATGAGGATTAGCTTAAAGGCTTATGATCATCAATTAATTGACCAATCAGCAAAAAAAATAATTGAAACTGCTAAGAAAACAGGAGCAAAAGTAAGTGGCCCTATTCCACTACCTACCAGAAAAGAAGTTATAACAATTCTTAGAGCGGTACACAAGTACAAAGACTCTAGAGAGCAGTTTGAACAGAGAACACATAAAAGATTAATTGACATACTTATGCCAACAGCTAAAACAGTAGATGCTCTAATGCGTCTTGAACTCCCTGCAGGAGTTGATATTAAAGTAGATGTTAAGTAGAATCCCTTAGAGGTTTATATAGGTATAGACCATCTAGGATGATTACATGAATTATGTAATCCGCTGTAGATTAATAGGAGGTGTAAAACACATGGAAAAAGCTATATTAGCTAAAAAAATTGGTATGACACAGATTTTCACGGAAGAAGGCTTATTAATACCTGTTACTGTATTAGAAGCAGGACCTTGTGTAGTAACTCAAGTTAAGACAATGGAAAATGATGGCTATAGTGCCGTTCAGGTTGGATTTCTTGATAAGAAGGATAAACATACAACTAAGCCATTAAAAGGTCATTTTGAAAAATCAGGAACATCTTTCAAAAAACATGTTAAAGAATTTAAACTTGTCAACTCAGAAGAGTTTGAACCAGGTCAAGAAATTAAAGCGGACGTCTTTCAAGTAGGCGATAAGATAGATGTAAGTGGTGTTTCTAAAGGAAAAGGATATCAAGGTGCTATCAAACGACATAATTATTCAAGAGGACCTATGTCACATGGTTCTAAATATCATAGATCAGCAGGTTCAATGGGTGCTTCAGCTTCTCCATCCAGAGTTTTTAAAGGAAAGAAATTAGCAGGTCACATGGGAGCTGAAAAGGTTACTGTACAGAATTTAGAAATCGTTCGAGTAGATGCAGAGAACAATTTACTACTAGTAAAAGGTGCTGTGCCAGGACCTAAAAAGACTATTATATCCATTAGAAATAGTGTAAAAGCCTAGTCAGATAATAGGAAGGAGGAAAGAATATGGCTAAAGTTTCCGTATACAGCATGGAAGGTAAACAAGTAGATGAAATAGAGCTTAATGACGCGGTATTTGGCGTAGATGTTAATGCGCATCTCATGCATATGTCCGTTGTATGGCATTTGGCTAATAGACGACAAGGAACACAAAGTGCGAAAACACGTGCAGAAGTAAGAGGTGGCGGTGCTAAACCTTGGAGACAAAAGGGAACAGGTAGAGCTAGACAAGGCTCCATTCGTGCACCACATTGGAAAGGCGGCGGTGTTGTATTTGCACCAAAACCAAGAGATTATTCATTCAAGTTAAACAAGAAAGAAAGAAGAGCGGCTTTAAAATCTGCGCTAACTACAAAAGTGAATGACAATCAATTGATTGTTATAGATGATTTAAAGCTAGATGAAATAAAAACCAAGAAAATGCAAGCAGTTTTAGATGGATTAAAGGTGAATAAAGCATTAATCGTTTTAAATGATGGCGATCGTAAGGTTGTGCTATCAACACGTAATATTCCTAATGTCAAAACCGCTTCAACCCACACGATTAATGTGTATGATATTTTAAAATATGATACCTTTATTGTTACAAAGGATGCGGTGGCTACACTTGAGGAGGTGTATGTATAATGGCAGATTTAAAATACTACGATATTATTCAAAAACCTTTAGTTACAGAAAAAAGTATGGATGCTATGTCAGATAAAAAATACACTTTCCTTGTTCATCCACAAGCAACCAAGATTCAGATAAAAGAAGCTGTTGAGAAAATGTTTGATGGAACAAAGGTAGAGAAAGTTAATACAATGAATCGTCATGGTAAAACCAAAAGAAGAGGTCAGGTTTTTGGTAAAACTGCTAAGACAAAAAAAGCGATAGTTAAATTAACAGAAGACAGTAAAGACATAGATTTATTTGGTTAGACTATAGGAAAGAACATTTGATTTTATAGAAGGATACGCTTGGCAGCGTTTTAAAGATGTGTTATACTTTTGAAAGGAGTGAAACAAATGGGTATTAAGACATATAAACCTTATACACCATCCAGAAGACATATGACCGTTTCTACCTTTGAAGAGATTACGAAGAAAAAACCTGAAAAATCTCTAGTAGTAAACGTAAAGAAGAAATCTGGGCGTAATAATCAAGGAAAAATCACTGTAAGACACCGTGGCGGTGGTGCTAAGATTAAATACAGGATCATTGATTTTAAAAGAAACAAAGATGGAATACCTGCAAGAGTTGCTTCCATTGAGTACGATCCAAATCGTTCAGCTAATATCGCTTTATTATATTATGCTGATGGAGAAAAAAAGTATATATTGGCACCTAATGGATTGAAAATTGGACAAAAAGTTATGAGTGGATCAGAGGCTGAGATAAAAGTTGGGAATGCGCTTCCATTAGAAAATATTCCAGTTGGTTCTAGTATTCATAACATTGAAATGCATCCTGGTAAAGGTGGTCAATTAGTACGTGCGGCAGGTAATGTGGCACAATTAATGGCAAAAGAAGGCAAATATGCAACGCTAAGATTACCATCTGGTGAAATGAGACTTGTACCTATCCGTTGTAGAGCTACACTAGGTCAGGTTGGTAATACAGATCATGAGTTGGTTACTATTGGTAAAGCAGGTCGTAAACGCCATATGGGTATACGTCCAACTGTTCGTGGATCAGTTATGAATCCGAATGACCATCCACATGGTGGTGGAGAAGGTAGAGCACCTATTGGTCGCCCAAGTCCAATGACACCATGGGGTAAACCAGCTTTAGGATTAAAGACTAGAAAGAAAAATAAGCATTCTGATAAATACATTGTTAAAAAGCGTAGTGGTAAAAAGTAATTTTAGATAGGAGGTAATTCGATGTCACGTTCTTTAAAAAAAGGACCCTTTGCAGATGAGAGCTTACTCAAAAAAGTCAGAGCATTAAATGACAAAGGAGATAAGCAGGTCATAAAAACATGGTCAAGACGGTCTACGATATTTCCAGAGATGGTAGGACATACCATTGCCATACATGATGGTAGAAAGCATGTTCCTGTCTACATTAGTGAAGACATGGTAGGACATAAATTAGGTGAATTCGTTTTAACTAGAACTTATAGAGGTCACGGAAAAGACGAAAAGAAATCAAAGATACGTTAGTTAACGAAAGGAGGCTAATCATTCATGGCTAAAGGACATAGAAGTCAAATTAAGAGAGAAAGAAATGCAAATAAAGACACAAGACCAAAAGCGAAAGTATCTTATGCCAGAGTATCACCAACAAAAGCGAAAATTGTTCTTGATACGATTAGAGGAAAAGATGTAGCGTCTGCTATTGGGATCTTAGCATATACACCAAGAAATGGTGCTAGAATTATAGAAAAGGTCTTAAAATCTGCTGTTGCTAATGCTGAAAACAATAATGGACTTGATCCAGCAAAATTATTTGTTCAAGAAGCGTATGCCAATAAAGGTCCAACAATGAAGAGAATTAGACCTAGAGCTCAAGGTAGAGCCTATAGAATAGAGAAGAAAACAAGTCATATCACCATCGTTTTAAACGAAAAGTAGATAAGGAGGGTAAGAATGGGACAAAAAGTTAACCCACATGGCTTAAGAGTCGGTATCATTAAAGATTGGGATTCTAAATGGTATGCAGAAAAAGACTTTGCAGATCTTTTAATAGAAGATAATCAACTAAGAACCTATATAAAGAAGACTTTATATTCAGCCGGAGTTTCAAGAATAGAGATTGAAAGAGCATCTCAAAGAGTTAAAATCACAATTCATACTGCTAAACCAGGTATCGTCATTGGTAAAGGTGGTTCTGCCATAGAGAAGCTTAAGAAAAATCTAACTAAAATGACATCTAGTAAGATTATTGTCAATATTGTAGAGGTTAAGAGACCAGAAAAAAATGCGCAATTGGTATCTGAAAATATTGCCCTTCAATTAGAAAATCGTGTTTCCTTCCGTAGAGCGATGAAGCAGGCAATGGGAAGAACCATGAAGGCAGGAGCAAAAGGTATTAAAGCATGCTGTTCGGGTCGTTTAGGCGGAGCTGAAATGGCGCGTACAGAACATTATATAGAAGGCAACATCCCACTTCAAACCTTACGTGCGGATATTGATTATGGCTTTGCAGAAGCCAATACAACGTATGGTAAGATTGGTGTAAAAGTATGGATTTATCATGGCGAAATTCTTCCTGTGCAAGATAAAAAAGAAGGGAGAGGTAAGTAATGTTAATGCCAAAAAGAGTCAAACACCGCAAGCAATTTCGCGGTAATATGAAGGGGAAGGCAACGAGAGGTAATAAAATTACTTACGGTGATTTTGGTATCGTAGCCACTGAACCTGCATGGATTACATCTAACCAAATAGAAGCTGCCCGTATTGCTATGACACGTTATACAAAACGTGGTGGTAAAGTTTGGATCAAAATATTCCCAGATAAGCCTGTAACGGCCAAACCAGCTGAAACACGTATGGGTTCTGGTAAAGGTTCTCCTGAGTACTGGGTTGCTGTTGTTAAGCCTGGTCGAGTTATGTTTGAGCTGGGAGGCGTACCTGAAGAGTTAGCAAGAGAAGCGCTAAGACTTGCCGTTCATAAATTACCTTTAAAATGTAGAATCGTTTCTCGAGCAGAATTAGAAGGCGGTGATGAATAATGAAGGCAACTAAATATGTAGAAGAACTAAGAAATAAGTCCGATGCAGAACTCCAAGAAGAGTTAGTTGCTGCAAAAAAAGAGTTGTTTAATTTAAGATTTCAGAATGCAACGAATCAGTTAGATAATACATCACGCATTCGTGAGGTTAGAAAAAATATTGCACGTATTCAAACAGTCATGACTCAGAATACAAAAGCTGCAAACTAAGTTCCAGAAAGGAGGAAAAAATATGGTAGAAAGAAATTTAAGAAAAACCCGTACTGGAAGAGTTGTTAGCGAT
>JANQFZ010000004.1 GCA_028277605.1 Vallitaleaceae bacterium
CCCTTGTAATATGTAGTTAGAAGGATTATTCATTTTAGACATTTAAAAGTCCGAACAATCACCGTAATGGGTATATATACTCTGAAGGATATTAATGTACCCGTCCCAGGGAAGATTTAATCTATACCCGACTCACAGACTATTATTTCCATTTCAGAAGTATATACGCTTTGGCTGGTTGGGATTCTTTATTCCCGTTTAACGTGCAAGGCTGTAATCTTTTAGGAGTGGAATGGATAATCCTTCAAAACTATATAGGGAGGAATTTCTTATGAAAGCAAGATCTCCAGTAATCGGAGTAGATGTAGCAAAGGATTTTTGTTACTATGCAATTCTGAATCCTACTGGACAAGTCCATATTAAATCTTTTAAAGCTTCTAGCAATAGTGAAGGTCTTATCTTTGTTTTAGGGGAAATACAAAAAGTGGAAAAGACATTTAATAGTAAGCCAGTAATCGTCCTAGAATCCACTGGGCACTATTCTAACCGCCTTGTCCACTTCTTCACAAATAATGATTTTAGAGTATTTCTAATTAACCCTCTTTTATCTCATTCTATCAAAAACTCAACGGTAAGAAAAGTAAAAACAGACAAAGTCGATGCTGAAGAATTAGCTAAGTTATATTTCTTTATGAACCTAAGAGAGTATCAAATACAGACTAAACATATTGAAAATCTAAAAATATTAACAAGAACATATCATCATCTTTCACAACAGCGAGTTAGTATAATTAATCAGTTAAAAGCAACTCTTGATCAAATCATGCCAGAGTTTAAAAAAGTTTATAAAAATATTGCTGGTAAGACTCCTTTAGAACTATTATTGCAGTATCCCTCACCTAGTAACTTCTTACAAGCGCCCAAAGATGATATTATCCATATTATTCGAGCTAATGCCAGAGTATCTATAGAATATGCACAAAAGAAATATGTACAGATATTAAATAGCGCAAAGGATGGACAAAAGAGCGGCATTCTATTTAATGCCTACTCTCAAACCATCACAATCCATGTGAAACATTTAAAACATATTAATGAACAACTTGTTTCAATCAATAAAAATATTGAAGCTTTGGCAATTGACATCCCTGAGATCCCTCTATTGCAAAGCATTCCTGGAATCGGTCAGAAGCTAGCTCCAATTATAGCTGCTGAAATTGGAGATATTAATAGATTTAAAAACTCAAAACAACTCGTTGCCTATTGTGGCATAGATCCATCGGTTAGACAGTCAGGTGATTTTGTTGGAACCAAAAACAAATTTACTAAACGTGGATCTATCTATATTCGAAAAGCTCTTTATATGGCAGCTGTAATTGCCATTAGGAAAAATCCTAACGGAACATATGTCAACAAAGTTATCTATGATTACTACCATAAAAAAATTCAAAGCAAACCTAGAAAAAAAGTGTTAGGAGCAGTAATGAACAAGCTCGTAAGAATTATATTTTCAGTGCTCAAGAATCAACATACTTTTGTCTTAATTACACCTGAAGAACAGGTGAAGATGTATCGATCTAATATGAAAATAGCATCTTAGGTGGAGTTCATTATTTGAATAATTCACAGTAGCCCTTTCTAAAATGTTCGTAAAAGAAAAAGGGATAATTGGCATGCTCTTTTCACTAAATAAATTATTTTGAAATTATTCTTGACATTAGTTAGCTGGTCT
>JANQFZ010000017.1 GCA_028277605.1 Vallitaleaceae bacterium
TAGATATCAAACTTAAAAAACTTGCACCCCAAAAATGATGTACAAAAAAAGTAGTATTATATTTTAATAAAATTATGGGAATATTACAAAAGAAACATAGAATAGCCACCCCAGCATACATAGCTAGGATGGGTTTTTACACACTTAGTCTGACACTACCAATTGATTCTATGAATTACAAAAGCTTTCTCAATTCCTTCAAACGTATAAGCACCTCTTGATATTCCTTATCCAACACTTTCATATCCCTTTTACCATCTGGGATACTTAATCGACCTACTAGATAATTCAGTCGATTTTCTAATTGTATCTTTTCCTCTAGCAACTGTTTGTTTTGATGGCATTTCTTATTCTTATGTGTATCTACTTTTTCTAGTACATAGGAATAGGGATAAGGATAATAAGTTAACTGACCATCCTTAATTTCTATAATTTCATCCGCAAGATAATGGATAAACTCACGATCATGTGTTACAAATATAACTGCTCCTTCGTAGTCTTTAAGAACCTGCATAAGTGCTGCTCTTGATTCAATATCCAAATAGTTGGTCGGTTCATCCATTAATAAAACATTAATATCACTTAAAAACACCTTAGCAAAGGATGCTTTAACACGTTCTCCACCACTTAGTTGTTCAATTTTTTTGAAAACATCCTGCTTCCTGAATAATAATCGCCCCAAAACAGTACGGACGATTTCTTCTTTCATGGTTGTTGTAGACATGACATTTTCTAATATAGACTTATCTTCTTCAAGATTTTTAAGATTTTGTTTGAAATAGCCAAAGACAGCCTTAGGTGCTAATCGTATACCTTCACTACCTTTTATAATCATGTCTAACAAAGTGGTCTTGCCTGTTCCATTGTCCCCTAATAATGCCGTTTTTTTATTGTTCTTGATACGGATAGTTTTGCAGGAAAACAAATGCCTTGAACCAAAAGATTTATGAAGATTCTCTAGTTCTACTACAGTTTTAGAATAAACTCTTAAATACTCTGGCAGGGTTATTTTGGTTGCTTTTTGTATTTTTGGTTTTTCTTTGATTTCCATCTGTTCAATTCTTTTTTTTATGGCTAAAGCATTCTTTTCCAACTTTGCTTTTTTGACGCCTACTGATCGCTTATGCAGTCTGGCTTCTGAATTACCCATACGACTAGGTGTCTTCTTCATTGCTTTAGCTTGGCTGCTTTTTTGCATCATTGCTTTTTCCAAACGTCTTCTTTCTTTTCTATATTGCTCATACTCTACATGCTTACGTTGTTCTCTTTCCTCTTTTAAATGCATATAGTCTGTATAATTCCCTTTGTATACGGTCACTTTTTGATCTTCAATTTCTAAAATTTTATTACAGACTCTATTCAAAAGCTCCTTATCATGTGAAACCAAGACAACAGCACCTACATAATCTATTAATAGATTCTCCAGCTCATGGATAGCCTTTATATCCAGATTGCAAGTCGGTTCGTCAGCAAAAAGGATATGCTGGTTACTTGATAAAGCTTGTGCTATTTTCAGCTTCGTCAGTTCTCCTCCACTCATGGTCTCTCTTTTCCTATGGGTTAAACCATACTTACTCATTTCCTCAGCATTTAGGTATTCATCTGTAGGAGTGTCTAACTGAGTGATATAAGAAAAGCTTCCCATGATTTGAATATGTCCTTCATGATTCATATCTCTATTTTGCAATAGATGGAGCAAAGTAGTTTTCCCAGAACCGTTTTTCCCAACGATACCTACTTTATCATTTGAATATATCTTTAGTGATGGAATTTCAAATAAAACCCTTTCACCAAATGATTTTTTAATATCCTTTGCATCAATCAATAACATAAAAAAACCTCCCTATGTCTAGAGAGGATCGTGTGTCGCATACCTTTTTTATTGTGAAAAATATAGTACAATAAAAATACATCCATCATCATGCATGGATATAAGAAGGGTATAAATAAACATACTAATCCTATCTAGAACCTGAATTAAACTATTCAACTACTATCATAAGATTAGTTAATTTTCATCTGCCTATTTATATCTCCTTTCTTTTATTTGTATTTTTATTGTAACAAAAGTGATTTAAAGTGTCAAATAATAATCTCTATACTTTTTTGGTGACATACCAGTTTTAGTTTTGAATAGATTAGAAAAATAATATTCGTCAGAAAAGCTCAGTTTATAACTTATCTGCTTTATGGTTAAAGATGTATTAATGAGTAAAAACTTAGCCGCTTCTATCTTTTTATATAATACATATTGATGAGGTGTATACCCATATCTTTTTTTAAAAATCCGAATAGTCTGAGATTGTGAGCGGTTAATATAACAACCCAGCTCTTTGATACTTACCTTTTTTTCAATAGTGGTATCTAAATAATGCTTTAATTGGCTTGAGGCATCATCTAAATAGGTATTATCCATTATTTTTTTGGAAATATCCATTAGCAGCTCATGATAAAACAATGTAAAATCTTTGTTTTTGCAGTTCATGTCATCTGTACTTTTTATAGTTGAGAAAAGATCGTAGATTTTAGCAAAATGATTTTTTAAGTCATGACACTGCTTAATAAAGTATACATTATTAAGCTGATAGCTATAAATCAAGTCATAAGCAAGAGGACCATCTACAATAAACCATATTTTAGTCCAAGGATTGTCTTTATTTGAAAAATACATATGATTACTATCTCTATGTAATATAAAAATATTTCCTTCGGATATAGCATACTTATTTGAGTTTATCTGTAACTCTCCCTCACCCTTAACAATATATTCAAAAGCACAGTAATGGAACCCATTTCTTTTGATAACATCATGATAACTAGACATACCTGCTGCTACCATTTTAAATACATTGTTTTGATTATCATATTGCTTTTCCAAACATAATTTTTCACTCATAGGTATTTTCCTCATCCTATTGCACATTTATCATATTCTTTTCTTTCCATATTAGCAGTAAAATACAGTTGAAGCAAGTCATAAGACAAAGAAAGTTTGGTGACCCTATGAGATTACTAAAAGACTTACCTAATAATACAAGAGTTTGTATATTTCTAGAGCCTTTGTGGGCAGTATTTGGTACAATTATTATATTTTATGCCCCCCTCTATATGAAGGAACTTGGGGTAACAGAAATTCAAATCGGTTTAATTTTCTCTGTCAATCTTTACTTCTCAGCGATGCTGCAATTTTTTGCTGGTCCAATCACTAACAAACTTGGCAGAAAAAAAACCTCATTTATTTTCGATCTTATTTCGTGGAGTATACCAATGCTCATCTGGGCAATAGCACAGAATTTCTGGTATTTTTTAATCGCCTACAGTATCAATGCATGCTCTAAAATTGTGGCTATTTCATGGAATTGTTTAGTCATAGAAGATGTAGACCCTCGAAAAACATCAAAAGTTTTTGGTATTCTGAATGCCATTATCTATGCAGGAGGTGCTATAACACCCATATTTGGTATGTTAATGACAAAAAACGGTACCATACCAACCATGCGGTTAATTTATATTCTTGCATTTATATCAATGACTGCTATGTTTATCATAAGAAACAAGCTGGTTAATGAAACAGAAGCAGGAATCGATTTAATTAACAAGCACAAAGATTTAAATATACTACAAAGTATAAAAAACTACTTTAAAACTGTGTTTGGTTCAATTAGAAACGTGAAAATACTACCCATTATTTTGATATATATATTAACAACCATGATTCTTCAGATGAACTTTTTTCAAGTAGTTTATTTAACAGATTTTCTAAAGTTCAGCACCTATGCTGCCTCATATTCACCTGTAATTACCGGTATTGTAGCTTTGATATTTTATTTCTTCGCTATGCCTAAACTACAGTCTGCTTCAAATGAGAACAATTTAGTTAAGTCACTTTTCTTATGCGTTATAGGATCCGTTATGTTTGTATTGGTTCCTCAAGGTAATTTTATACTGCTTGTTATAGCACTCTTTTTACTTGCAGCAGGATTTATTACGCTAATAACATACAGAGACGCTACATTAATGAATAGACTGGGTAAATATGAAAAAGCAGATATGTTTTCAGCCATTCAAACTGTAACAACTATTGTGTGTATTCCAACAGGCTACCTTTCAGGTCTATTATTTACTCATTTTCCCAGAGGACTTTTTATAGTAGTAGCGGTCTTTTACGGTATCGTCTTCTGCATTTCAGTTTTTATGAAGCATCAAACGGAACATTTAAAGAGTTCTAGATCTAATAGCTGATAAATAATTTTATCATAAAAATGGTGAAACTTAATCATTAATTGCTTAAGTTTCACCACCCCCCTTGTTACAATCACTATCCAAATAAGACTAATATAAAATAGACTAATTCCCTATAATGAACTCAAACGTTACATATAATCTGTATAGTGTGTACATAAAATAGATATTACTTTTATATCGGTTATAGTACTTTTTCAATATGCATCTTATTTTCAACCTTCATACCATAATACAGTCCCATATTATTTATTAGTACCTGATTATTCGTAATATCTATAAAATGATTCTTGAAGCTGTCTATTCTTTTAAATTCTACCAAGACTTGAAACTGCACTTTTTCTGCATATTCTGTATGATATAGACTATGATTATCATGGAGAATTTCATATTGTACTTTACCTGTTAAAGCATACTCTACATGGATATGTACCAGATGATAGAGTTTTTTTATAATTATTTGGGCATGAGACAAAGCTTCTTTAGTACTTCCACCATAGGCTCTAACCAAACCTCCAGTACCAAGCAGTACGCCTCCAAAATATCTAATCACAACAACTGCAAGGTTGGTTAGTGGATATCCTCTTAGAATCTCTAAAATCGGTTTGCCTGCTGTGCCACTAGGTTCTCCATCATCACTATATCGTTCTAGTACTTGACCAGTTCCAATTCGATAAGCAAAAACATGATGTCTGGCATCTCGGTATTTTTTTCTCATAGCTTCTATGAAAACATCCGCTTCTTTTTCTGACTGCACCGGTGTGATAACCGCTATAAATCTTGATTTCTTTTCAATAACCTCACTTATACTTTTCTTATAAAGTGTTTTATATTGTTCAATCATTATGTCACCTTTTATAACCCTATTTCATTAGGAAATTTAATTAATAATAAAGATGGTATTAGAGAAGCTCGTCAATGGTATAGATTAAAGCTATTGGCGTAACTGTGTTTCTTCTAAGCTTATCTACAACCTCCGCAATTGTATCATATGAAGGTGTTATATCTCCAATTGCATCATAGTGTATGGTATTTTTTATACGTTTAGCAATTTCTACACCATAGGCTATACGTCTTACCCCAAACTCATAGTACTCTGATTTTAAAATATAATAGTCTAAGTCAAAATTCAAATGATCTAGTCGTACCTTTTTAGATTCTACTAAAGTTTTTTCTAGCATAGTCATCTCCCCATCTTTTGTATAAGATTAATACAGGATATAGTGTTTTTTAATCTAATACACAGTATATCTTGTATTTATATCCATTATAGCTTACACAATACAGGGTTGCTAGATGAAATTATCGCACATTTATTATAGAATTTATGATTTTCGACGGTATGCCTGATTGAATCAAACATTTCTTATGGTATGCTGTCAGACCTTAATGGTTATTGCGATAATTTTATCCAGCCATTGGCATGACTCATGATTTCTATAATCCTAACTTTTTTCTTATAATAGTCAATATCTTTCCTCTCACAGATATTTGGATAGGTAACTTTTGTTACAGCATAATTAATACCTGCTGCAAGCTTAGCAAGCTTCTCCAATTCATATTTTCTTTCTAACCCTACTGCTATACCACCAATCATGGCATCCGATGTATAGCTTTCATCCAAAATTTCAATCTCTTGATTGTACACTGCTAAAATAATTTTATTCTTGGATAACATATAGATACCTTCATTATGAGCATCATAAATCAAGTAATGAAGATTATTATCTAGAAGTATTTGATACAATGCCTTAAGCATGGTTTCTTTATTATTAAATCGAATGTCTAAATCTTTAATTGAGTCTTTATCAATTTTAACTGCATAAGGATGATAGGCTAATGATTTACGAAGCGCTTGTCCTTTTAAACCTATAACTAATTTGGTGTGTTTATCATTCATACTCTGAATATATTCTTCTATTCTATCAAAATCAGTGCCATAAGGCATTTCACCACTTAATACGCCTACCTTAGCATCCTTAATATGGTTATAAACCTTGTATTTAAGATTCTTTAAATTTTGCTTTTCAATACTCGTTCCATAATCCAACATAGTCGTATGAGTTCCATTGACGGAATCTATGATATTATAGATAGACTTTGTTTCTCCATTTATCCATACAAAATCAGACTTAATTCTATTCTTGTCTAAAAATGACTTAATGTATCTTCCCCCAAAGCCCCCAATAAAACCAAGGATATGCGGTTCACCTTGAAGTAGCTTAATCGTATAGGCTGTATAAACTGGACTGTTGCCTAGAGTAATCCGATAATCGATAACCTCATTGTCCGTATCAACTTCTAAGCCATTAACAACTGCCGTTTTATTAATAGAGGGATTAAGTGCCAAAATTACAATCATAGTTACACCTCTTGTTTAAGCATATTTGAATTTTATTATATAGAATTATTAAGATATGATCAACCCTGCTCTTTTTTGAGCTTATGAGCTTTTACTGCCTAAAGCAAAAACCCGAGCAATGCTCGGGTCATAGAATATTTGAATACCTCTATACAATTAAACTCTGAACAATAAATCTCCATAAGTTGGAAATGGCCAGTATTCTTCACTTACAATTGTCTCCATTACATCACATGGTTCTCTTAAGTCATTCATTGCAGGGAAAACATTTTCTTTGTAAGCAAACGCTTGTTTTTCATAATCTTTTATGGTTTTTGCTTCATCAACCTTGATTTCTAACTGATCTGCTTTTTCTTGCGCATCTGCTATGAGCTGTGATAATTGCAGCAATAACTTTTCTTGAACGGATACATTTGCTGTAGATACGGCTGCTTTAACCGAATTAATGGAATCAGCTAAGCTGGTTGCATAGTCAATACATGCAGGTAAAATTTCTCTCTTAGCCATTTGAATCATCGTTAATGCTTCAATATTAACCACTTTACTGTATTCTTCATATATTATTTCCTGCCTTGAAATCACTTCTTCTTCGGTAAAGACTTTATGCTTCTCAAATAATTTAACATATTCAGGATTATTAAAATAAGTAAAGGATTCAACAGATGATTTAATATTAGGTAATCCTCTTTTTTCAGCCTTCTCAATCCAATCATCTGAATAACCATCACCATTAAAAATAACTTTTTTATGATCAGCAATTAACTTTCTAATGACGGTTTGGAGTGCTTCATTAAAATTATCGGCTGCTTCTAACTGGTCAGCGATTAAACATAACTCTTCAGCAACAATGGAATTGAGTACGATATTAGGTCCAGCAATTGAAGCGGAGGATGGACACATTCTAAATTCAAATTTATTTCCTGTAAAGGCAAATGGTGATGTCCTATTTCTATCCGTTACATCCTTATCGAATCTTGGAAGCGTAGACACACCTATTTTCATCACTTCTGCTTCTTTACTAGAATTTAAGTGACCTTCTTCAATCTGATGGATGATGTCGGTTAACTGTTCACCTAAAAAGATAGAGATAATGGCTGGAGGAGCCTCATTCGCACCTAATCGATGGTCATTACCAGCATTAGCTGCTGACATTCGCAATAATGGTGCATTCTTATCCACTGCCGCAATGACAGCAGAAAGAAATGTAAGAAACTGAGCATTCTCATGAGGTGTATCACCTGGGTCAAGTAAATTCATACCATCGTCAGTTAAGATAGACCAATTGTTATGTTTACCAGAACCATTGACACCTGCAAATGGTTTCTCATGTAATAAGCAGACTAACTGATGCCTATTTGCTACTTTAACCATAGTCTCCATTATCAGCTGATTATGATCTGTAGCAATATTGGTTGTGGTAAATATAGGAGCTAACTCATGCTGAGCCGGCGCAACCTCATTATGCTTAGTTTTTGAAGAAACACCAAGCTTCCATAAATCATTATCCAGTTCCTTCATAAAAGCAGATATTCTTTCTTTAATACTACCAAAATAATGATCGTCAAGCTCCTGCCCCTTTGGAGGCATAGCACCAAACAATGTTCTATCCGCAAAAATCAAGTCTTTTCTATCTTGATATAATCGCTTATCTACTAAAAAGTATTCTTGTTCTGCGCCAACCGTTGTAATAACCTTCTTAGACGTTGTATTACCAAATAGCTTTAGAACACGTATCGCTTGTTTATCCAAAGCTTCCATAGAACGTAGCAATGGTGTTTTTTTGTCTAATGCTTCTCCTGTATAAGAACAAAAGGCTGTTGGTATACATAATGTCACTCCAGAATGATCCTCTTTTAAAAATGCAGGAGAGGTACAATCCCACGCGGTATAGCCTCTAGCTTCGAAAGTAGCTCTTAACCCACCATTTGGAAAAGAACTAGCATCCGATTCTCCTTTGATTAATTCCTTACCAGAAAAGTCCATAATAGCTCTACCATCGGTAGTTAATGTGATAAAAGAATCATGCTTTTCAGCTGTCTTTCCTGTCATGGGCTGAAACCAATGAGTAAAGTGTGTAGCACCTTTTTCTATAGCCCAATCCTTCATTGCATTAGCAACAACTTCAGCAATAACAGGATTTAAAATCTCTCCATAATCTGTAGTTCTCTTTAAAGCCTTATAAGTTTCTTTAGGTAATCTCTCTTTCATAACAGCATCATTAAAAACATTTAAACCAAATACATCACTTGCACTTCTCATACGAAATATTGCCTCCCTTGGTATTCTTCATTTATAGAAATTATTTATTTATATTACAGGGTTCAAATTTTAAACACTAAAAAAGCGTACTCAAATAATCTTGAGAACGCCATTGTTCAAAAGTCTATCATGATGAGCCCCATTACTCATTATATGTTATGATTACTATAGCATATCTGTAACCAAAATGCAAGTACTACTTGTGCAACTTTTAATTTTCTAACTATTCAATATTTTATTTTTCATACATAAATATAATGGCTTCTGCAATTTTAACTTTAGAGATGCCTTTATCCATACTCTGCTTTTGAATTCTTCTATGAGCCTGCTCTTCAGTTAAGTTCATATTTTCTATTAGTAGCTTTTTTGCTTTATTGATAATAACTTGATTACTATTACTCTTTTTTAAATGTGTTACTTCTTTTTCTAGCTTAATAATACTCTTTGAAGTTTTCACTAACATATCAATGGTATGAATGAGCATTTGCTTGTTTAAAGGCTTTACTAATGGTGTAAAAATGGATTCTTGACTAAGATTAATAAAGTAATGGACTTCTGTTGTATGAAGCAAAGCTATAACAGGACAAATACGTTCTAAAACAAGAGTCTCAGATATTTGATGCCCATTTAATCCCTTAATATTAAAATCTAGAAGACATATATCTGGATAGAGCGTATGAATTCTTCTTAATAAATCGTACCCATCTGTAGTTGTTCCAACGACATTATATCCACTATCAGATAAAAATTGAGAAAGCTGTTTTGTAATTTTTTCCTTTGAAGAACCTAGTATTATCCTCGTATCCATATAAACACCCTTTAATATCTTGCAATGTATTTATCCACTTCCCATGAATGGACATACCTATTATAAGCGTCCCATTCTAAACCTTTAGCTTTAATATAGGGGTAATAAATTTCACCTAAAACACTTTTGATGACTTCATCCATTGATAGTTCAATCAACGCTTCTTTTAAACTTCCTGGTAGATTTTTTTCCATATCAAGTAGGTTAGATTTTGCTTTTAATTCATCCTTGCTCATCATTTTAGGTGGTACGATTTTATTCTTTATACCGTCTAATCCTGCTTTCAGAATACCAGCAATCGCTAGATATGGATTACAAGAAGGATCAGGACTTCTTAGTTCTATTATAGAATCCAATTCTTTTATACATGGAATCCTAATGAGTGATGTCTGTTGGCAGTTAGACCATCCTATTTTAACAGGTGCTTCATATCCTGGTACGAGCCTTTTGTAAGAATTAACCGTTGGATTGGTCAATGCTGTTAATGCTTTTGCATGCTTAAGTAACCCCCCTATAAAATAGTGTCCTTGCTCTGACAATTTTAGGGGATGATTTTTATCATAAAAGATATTATACCCTTGAGCATCATACAAGGATAAATGGCAATGCATGCCTGATCCATTCCTATTATTTAATGGCTTAGGCATAAATGTTGCATGCAGCCCATGTTTTTGAGCCATAACTTTTACAACAAGTTTAAATGTAATAATCTTATCTGCTGAATTTAAAGCATCGCTATCACTAAAGTCAATTTCATGCTGTCCAGGTGCCTCCTCATGATGAGAGGCTTTTATTTCAAATCCCATAGATTGAAGTGTCAATACAATATCTCTTCTAACATTTTCACCTAAATCCATGGGACCAAGGTCAAAGTATCCTGCTTTATCATGGGTATGTGTAGTTGGGTCTCCATTTTCATCTGTATGAAATAAAAAGAATTCAAACTCTGGGGCTACTTTTAGCTGATAGCCCATCTTCTCTGCTTCTTCAATAACTGTTCTAAGAACATATCTTGGATCACCTTTAAATGCTGTGCCATCTGCACGGTTAATGTCACAAATCAAACGTGCTACCTTACCTTGATGAGGTCTCCATGGGAAGATTTCAAAAGTGTCTAAATCAGGCTTTAAATACATATCTGCCTCTTCATTACGGACAAAGCCTTCTATTGAAGAACCATCAATTAAAATATCTCCTTCTAAAGCTTTATCTAATTGCTCAACTGTAATTGCAACGTTCTTTAATGTTCCTAAGATATCTACGAATTGGAGTCTAATAAACTTTACTTCTTGCTCCTCAACGATTCTTCTAATATCGTGCTTAGTAAAAATACTTGCTCCCATTTGAACGCCTCCTTGTATTTTAAATTAATATTTATATTTTTCCCCACTCATATCTCATTATTATGATGAACCATATTAATTAAACTATAGCCATAAATTAAAAAGTTATCAATACTATGAAATTATAAATATATCTTATTCTTATTTCTATAAACTATTACATATTTCAAACATAACAGTATTCAATAATAAAAAGACGCCTCTATCCAGCACAAACTAGATAGAAACGCCATTGCTTCTTATATGCATTATAATAGATCTTCTCTAAGGAATCAATACCTAAAAAATAAACTCTACATCAGATAATCTATTATAAATCTCTTCAAATACTTGACTTTCTTCATACTGTTCATAAGCAAGAAAAGTTACTGAAAATCTAACAAAAGCCCCTACATCATCCCAAGGCACAGTTGAAATAAGCTTTTCTCTTATTAAATACTGTGAGAAATCCTCGGCTGTTTTAAATTTAGGACCATTTTTAATTCCTTTAGGAATGGAAACATATAAGTAAAAAGAACCCTTAGGTTTTTTTGCTTTAAATCCTAAACGATTTAATACTTCTACTAAACGATCATGTCGTCTTGAATATTTTTGTGCAGTAACTTCTGTAATTTCAGGATGCTCTAAAGCATATATTCCTGCTTTCTGAATAGCTTTAAACTGACCAGAATCATTATTATCCTTAACTGCTGCAAAAGCACTTACAACTTTACGGTTTCCTGCTACAAAAGCTAACCTCCAGCCTGTCATATTGTAGGCTTTTGATAAAGAATGGATTTCTACACCCACTTGTTTTGCACCTGGAAGGCTTAAAAAGCTTAATGGTTTGACTCCATCGAAAGTTAAAGCTGCATAAGCTGCATCATGAATAACAACAATATTGTTTTTCTTAGCAAACTTAATAACCTGTTTAAAAAAGGTCTTGGTTGCTATTGCACCGGTTGGATTGTTAGGATAATTGAGATACAGTAGTTTCGCTCTATCTAATATATCCTGAGGTATTTGATCGAAATCTGGTAAGAACTTATTTTCTTCTTTTAGCGGCAGATTATAAGCCTCTCCACCTAACCACTTAGTCATAGTTCCAATAATTGGATAACCTGGAACTGTTAGTAGAGTAACATCCCCCGGATTAATAAATGCTTGAGCCATCATCGCCAATGCTGGTTTAGAGCCTATAGCATGGTTAACTTCCTTCAATGGATCAATACCTTTAACGCCATAAACCTTTTCTAGATACACTGCTGCTGACTCTTTAAACTCCGTAATACCATTATCAGCATAATTTCTATTTTCCCACTTTGCAGCTTCCATAGAAAGTGTATCGACAATCCCGCTATCTGCCATTGCATCTGGTTCACCAACACCCATATCAATAATGTTCATATCCGGATGAGCTTCAACCGCTGCTGCCTTGGCTCTTTTTATTTTTTCAAACTTATATAATACTGTGTTTTTACCAAACTTATTGCCACCTATTCTATTAGCGATAAGTTGTTGAATATAGCTTTCTGCCATTACTTTTACCTCCCTTTAATCATAAAGCTTATCATGTGTTTTCTTGTAGAGAATAACATAAATCGAAAAGTAAGGTTAAGAATGTCTAATATTATGTTTTCGTTGGTCTAAATAAGGTAATAAATGAGGAATATATGTACAGAATCCGTTCTATGGCTTCTTTTAAAAACCAACGACAAAGGTTATGGTATTCTCTTATTAACTTGTCCTGCATTTCGTTTAATCGAGCTGTTATTTTATAAGAGCCAGTCTCCCTCAAAAACTGTAGCAGCAGGACCTGTCATAAAAATATGATTGGTAGCTTCATTCCACTCAATAAGTAAGCTACCGCCTAGTAACTTGAGTGTTGCTTTTCTGTTTGATCTATTATTAAGAACTGCTGCAACTAAAGATGCGCATGCACCAGTTCCACAAGCCAACGTTTCCCCTGTTCCTCTTTCCCAAACTCTCATTTTTAATGTAGATGTATCTACAACCTCAACAAACTCAACATTGGTTTTATTTGGAAACAAAGGAAGTTTTTCAACCTGAGAACCAATCAACTCAACTGGAAATGTCTCTACAGAATCTACAAAGGTGATTGCATGTGGATTACCCATAGATACACAAGTAAAAGTATAAGAATGGTCTTGTAAGGTTATCATCTCACCCATAACGGGACTGTTAGAACTCATTACAGGAATCAAATCCGGGTTTAATATGGGTTCTCCCATATCTACCTGAACTTGTTGAACGTATCCACCCGATTGTGTGAGCTTTAGTTCCTTTACTCCTGCCATGGTATCTATGGTTACTGTTAATCTATCTGTCATTTTCTTATCATAGACATATTTCCCAATACAGCGAATAGCATTCCCACACATCTCTGATTCAGAACCATCCGAATTAAACATCCTCATTCTAAAATCAGCTTTATCAGATGGTAGAATCAGCACAAGTCCATCTGACCCAACACCAAAATTTCTATTGCTCATCTGAATAGCTAGCTGGGATGGATCAACCACATTGTTTTGAAAGCCATTAATATAAATATAATCATTACCACAGCCATGCATTTTAGTAAACTGCATTTATCCACCTCATTATCTAACTGTCGTCTACCTTGTTGATAGTACTGATGTTCCTATTATAACACAATCTATTTTATAGTTTCAATTATTATTTAATTCATTTGGTTTTTCATACATTTTATACAATAGTTTATTTTCTATTAACGTCATTTCCCTCCATTGGTGCAACATCTAATATATTATTTTCAGGAACATTAACATAGTTTGGTGGTACATCTCCGCTTAGTATTCGATCAACAAGCGTTACATGCTGAACAACATTAACCTTCTCTGTTGCTAAAGGCACCACGATTTGCATCGTGGTTTCTATAGTCAGCCATATTCTATGATTAATTTGATTAATTCCTGTTGAACGAAATTCTCTATCATAATTAATAGTTGCAGTCCCATACGGCATAACTTCAACAGCAATACTAGGTCCAAGATTAGCCAGTATGCTGGTACCTACAACATTTCCAATGGGAATTGGTATCGATGCTTCTTGGTAAGTGTCCACACTACTGGATATATTATTAATGACATCAGCACATATCTGATTGATGGTAATTGTATCGATACCGCATGATGCAATATCTCCATTATTATCAAAGTAGTACGTCACCAGATCATCCGTATTGATATTGGCTTCTTGGAGCGTTTTATTAACCGCTTCATTGATAATAGTGGTTGAGATAGTCTTGATTTTCATTTCAGACATTGCAATAACAGAAGGCATGATTTGTCTATCAATGTATTCATATAATAGGATAAAAATAACAGTTATGAGTATAATGATTATAGTAAGCTTAGTTAATGCATTTTTTTTCCTATGTTTCCTGTTCTTTTTCCTTCTCGGTTTAACACCTTTTATTTGTCTTCTCATATGAACATCCTTTCACTAAGTGAAGGGTTTATTGTAATGTACTAATAGGAAAAGAGTTATAAAATATATTATGTATTATTCTAAGTAAAAGTGTCTGTCCAGCGGTAATCCGCCCTTCTCTTCCTACTAAATATAAACATTTATTTAACGGATTATGAATAATTCGTTAATAAAATGAAAGGCTTTAAGACAAATATTAAATTTTTACTAAAAATAAACCGAAACCTTTATAACCATACATATTTTTGATATAATGGTCTACGTGTTGAAGGAGGCTAATTATGAATTACAGTAAAGATTCTAATAAAAAAAAGCAACAAAAATTAGATTCAGCCGCCAATAAAGTGACAAAAAAAGTTAGTACGTCCTTTGTAAAGATTATACTATTTGGAATTCTAGCTTTGATCATTGTTGGCGGTGGGATTGGTGTTGGTGTGTTTAAGGCTATTATTGACGCAGCCCCTACGATTGAATCTGTTGAGGATGTTATGCCTAAAGGTTATACAACCGTTATATACGACCAAAATGGAAATGAAGTTCAGAGACTGCATTCTACCAATGGCAATCGATTGTATGTAGAATTGGATCAAATTCCTAAAAATTTACAAAATGCTTTTATCTCAGTAGAAGATGAACGGTTCTGGGATCACAACGGTATTGATGTTAAAGGAATTATGCGTATTATATTTGTTAATATATTTGAAGGTAAGCGCGAAGGTGCAAGTACCATTACACAGCAACTGATAAGAAATAATATTTTATCTACTGAAGTTACACTAGAAAGGAAGGTAACGGAGCAGTATCTTGCTGTAAAGCTGGAACAAAAAATAAGTAAAGAGAAAGTTTTAGAGTTATATTTAAATACTATTTCTTTAGGTCCTGATACCAATGGTGTTCAAACAGCTGCACATCTATATTTTGATAAGCATGTAAAAGATTTAACATTGGCTGAGAGTGCAGTTATAGCTGGTATTACTCAAAACCCGACCAAATATAATCCTATAAAAAAACCCGAAAATAATCGAGAAAAGCAGCTGATTATACTAAATAAAATGCTTGAGCAGAACCTCATTACCCAAGTAGAGCATGATGCAGCAGTTGATGAAGATGTTTATGCTAATATTCAAACCATCAATCAGAATTTTACAGCTTCATCCAGCTATTCCTACTACGTAGATGAAGTTATTAAACGTGTCATACATGACCTTCAAGAAAAAAAGGGTTATACGGAAAATCAAGCAGAAAACCTCATTTACAGCGGTGGTTTAAGTATTTATATTCCTCAGGACTTAAAAATTCAAGAAATCATAGATAAAGAGTATAAAAATGATGAAAATTTCCCACCTAAAAGTGAGGATTACTCGGTCAAGCTCATCTACCGCTTATCTGTAGAAACTGAAGATGGAGATCTTAAGCATCCTGAAAAAGTAAAAACATTTGATACCAATGAAGAAGCTCAAAAATTTATTGAACAGTATAAAGAAGAAATGGTTGGAGAAAACGATAAAATTCTCAAGGAACTGCCTATTCTTATTCCTCAGCCTCAATCAGCTATGGTCATTATGGACTACCATACGGGTCATGTTAAAGCCATTGCAGGTGGTCGAGGTGAAAAAGTAATCAACCGTTCTTTTTCTAGAGCAACAGAGGCTACTAGACAGCCAGGATCTACCTTCAAAGTTCTTGCGGCTTTTCTGCCAGCTATTGATACAGGAGGCTATACATTAGGAACAGTTCTTGATGATGTTCCAACAGTATTTAATGGTGGAGCAAAAAACAAATATGTTCCTAAAAACTGGTATAAAGGATATGCAGGCTTAAGTACGGTTAGAGATGCTATATCCATGTCAAGAAATATAATCGCTGTAAAAACATTACAAGATGTTGGTATTCAGACAGGCTTTGACTATTTACTCAATCTTGGTTTTACCACCTTATGCGATAATGAAGAAATAGACGGTAAGATTCACAGCGATAAAAACTTACCACTAGCATTAGGCGGGATAACTAAAGGGGTTTCCATGCTAGAATTAACAGCTGCTTATGGTGCTATCGCTAATAACGGAGTCTATATTGAGCCCACCTTCTATACTAAGGTATTAAACAATGATGGTACCGTTCTACTTGAACACGAGCCTGTAACAAAAACTGTGATGAAGGAAACCACATCATTCTTATTAACACAGGCCATGCTAGAAGCTGTACGAACTGGTACTGGAACACAGGCTAGATTTTCGGATATGCCAACAGCAGGTAAGACAGGGACAACACAGAATTCTAAAGATATTGTGTTTGTAGGCTATACCCCTTATTACGTATCTACTATCTGGATGGGGTATGATGAAGGAAAAGTTCTTCAATATAGAGATGCTTATCATAAATACCTGTGGAAAAATATTATGGGGCAGGTACATGAAGGCTTGCCTAATAAAGATTTTGAAGAACCACCCGGTATCGTTACAGCCAGAATATGTAGTAAATCTGGAAAACTAGCTGTACCTGGGCTATGTGATAAAGCCCTCGGAGGGTCTACGGTCTATACAGAATACTTTGCAAAAGGAACAGAACCTACTGAAGAATGTGATGTTCATGTAAAAGCAACTATCTGTAAAGAATCAGGATTATTTGCAAATGAGTTTTGTCCAGATTCATCAAAGGAAGAAAGAGTCTATATCGTCAGACCAGAACCCTTTGTTCCTGAAGAATGGAATCCTGCAAATCCACCCTATATTGCAGATAGAAAATATGAGCTTCCACAAAGTATGATTGGGGAGTATTGTAATATTCATGGTCCTGCACCAGTCATACCAGATGGTGATACTAACGGGGGCTTATTTAATAGTTTTATTAACTCAATTAATTCTAGCTCTGATGACAACGACGATAACGATGAGGAGAGTAATAACGATAACAACAGTCTTCTCCCAAATGAATTCAATAGTGATGAGTAGCTTTAGTATAACCAGAGATAGCATCCAAAATTTATAATGCTATCTCTGGTTTTTTATCTTTTTAGCTGAAGGGCTATAATCTAAAGGTCTTACGATTGACCATCCTCTCTTTATACCTTGAAGGGGATATCCCTTTAATCCTTTTAAAAGCCTTTGAGAAGGCAAGAGCATCCTTGTAGCTTACTGCCATTCCGATTTCTTTTACTTGTAAGTTAGGGTTTTGTTCGATCAGTTCACAGGCTTTGTTTATTCTATAATGCAATAAATAATTCTGTGGAGATGTCCCGATTTGACCTTTAAATACATTAGAAAAATAGTTCCTGTTTAATCCAATATAAGACGTAACTTCTTTTATTGTAATAGCTCTAGAATAGTTCTTCTCTATAAACTCAATAAACGCTTGTATATAATCTGTTTTATCGCTTACGTGTTTGCTTGGTTCACTTTCTTCTATCAGATCTGATAAAAATAGATAAAAATATCCAAGTAATCTTGTTTCTGTTCCTCTTTTTTCCTTTGAACTCTTTAGCATCTGCTCTAAATAATGGATGATGCAATTACTACTTTTAACTCTAATTATTGGATTGTGAACACTAAGATTCATTTGTTTAAGATATTGATAACTTCTAGAACCACTAAATCCTATCCAATAATAATGCCATGGATCAAGGGTATCAGCTTGATAATAAGAGAGAATATTTGGAAATATAATGAATCCTTCATTCTTAGTTATCTCGAAGCTTTGATGATTCACCATCAAAGTACCTTTTCCACTTGTAACAAAATGGATTAAAAAATGGTCTCTAATAGTTGGGCCATACGCATGATTAGGTGCACATTTTTCTCTCCCGCAATAATAAATATGACTATGTGAATCATATTTTTTAGGTAAATCAAAAAGAAATTCTTCCATAGAACCTCCTTCTCATGAAAATCTCATTTAATTACATTATACCATATCAAAACTACATATTAACATGTACATTTATGTCATAATCCTTCATAATTTATTCATCTCAAACCATAATAAAACCCCATCTAATGTAAACATGGTTTGTTTAAATGATTGAACTTACATCAATCTAGCTATACTAAGAAGAAAACTCATATGGAGGTCATCATGGTACATTTAAGAACAAACAAACACAACATAACAATAAATAGCAGCCAACATATAGACATGTCTGCAAGTACTTTTAATGAAGACGGTGTTGATTATGTTAGTATCCAAATAGAACAGAATCATTTAGAAGTCATGCCCCCAATAGAAATTAGTTGGAATCATCCAATCGTTGATCTACATTACTGCTGGCATCCCTTATCCTATCACAATAAAGGCTTGAATATGGATTCTAATGACGGAACCATATCAAACATATCAAGTTCAGCACCTGTTACATGCTTCTACAATTCCAATGGACATAATAGGATGACTTGTGCTTATTCAGATGCAGTGAATACACTACGTATGAACATGGCTGTTCATGAGGAAGATGCTACATTGACATGTAAGGTTATACTTTTTAGTGAACCCACACAGATATCAGAAGCCTATCATGGTATGTTAAGAATAGATACAAGAAACATACCCTACTATGACAGTCTTTCACATGTCTCTAAATGGTGGGAAACCATTGGATACACACCTTTATCTGTACCTAAGTATGCCAAGTATCCTATGTACTCAACTTGGTATAGCTTTCACCAAGATTTAGTACCAGAAAAAATTGAAGCGCAATGTCAAATAGCAAAACAACTAGGATGTAAGGCAGTTATTGTCGATGATGGATGGCAGACATCAGATAATAATAGAGGTTATGCTTATTGTGGCGATTGGGAAGTGTCTATGGAAAGAATACCTGATATGAAAGCTCATGTAGCAAGAGTACATGATATTGGCTTAAAGTATATTCTGTGGTACAGTGTTCCTTTTGTGGGCATTCACTCAAAAGCATGGGAAATTTTTAAAGATAAACTGTTATCTTTTAATGAAAAAATAGGGGCAGGTGTACTAGACCCCCGTTACAAAGAAGTAAGAGAATACTTAACTCAGACTTATAAAAAAGCTCTTATAGAATGGGATTTAGATGGCTTTAAATTAGATTTTATTGATAGGTTTACTTTACCCAATGACAGTGTTGATAAACCTGATGAAAGACGTGATTATACGTCGATACATGACGCTGTCAATTATTTTCTAATGCATGTGAAGAAAGAACTTCAGACAATAAAACCTGATATCATGATAGAATTCCGTCAAAAATATATTGGTCCTTGTATGAGGCAATATGGGAATATGTTTCGGGTGGAAGACTGCCCTAATAATTTCATTAGCAATCGTATAGGAACAATGGATATTCGCCTATTAAGTGGAAATACTGCAACTCATTCTGATATGGTTATGTGGCATATAGATGATGATGTTGAAAGTGCAGCATTGCAAATGATAAATACGCTTTTTGCTATACCGCAGATTTCAATAGCTTTTAATAAACTTCAAGAGAAACATTTAAAAATGGTCAAATTTTGGCTAAAATTTTGGAATAACCATAAAGATGTTCTCATTGAAGGTCAATTACAACCCTTATATCCAGAACTTATGTATCCAGTGATCATAGCTAGCAAGCATGATAAAAAAATAATTGCAGTCTATAGCGATACTGTCATCCATTTTGGGATAAATGTTCAAAGTCAGTTAATTCTTGTTAATGGAACGCTTAAAGAAACTATTGTACTAAGCTGTGACGAAGATTTAACTAAGCGTAGGTTAATAACTATGAATTGTAGTGGTGAATTAGTAGGTGATAGGCTAATCACCTTAAAGAAGGGCATCCATCAATTAAAAATACCTAAATCTGGAATAATTCAGCTGGTGAAAAAAGAATAATATAACACAAGCAATCTCACTAATTTTCATTGGTGAGATTGCTCCATTATAATGATACTATCTCCCTCAACTCTTATATCTTAGTCTATGCTAAATCCCGCCTTTTTCATCATCGTTTTATCTTCCTCAACGTTACTGCCGAGTGTAGTTAAAAAATCTCCGACTAACGCAGCATTGATACCGCCTTTGAAGCCTTTTATCTGTTTATCTCTTAGCGCTGATCGACCAGCTGCATATCGAATCATACTATTTGGATTTATAAATCTGAATACTGCCATTGTTTTTAGTATTTCATTAGGTTCTAAGATGACATTCTTTTCAAGTGGCGTACCTTTAATTGGAGTTAATACATTAATTGGTATAGAGCGGACATCAAGGGCTTTTATTTCAAATGCCATCTTAACACGATGCTCTTTACTTTCACCTAACCCGATAATTCCACCGCAGCACACATCTAATCCAGCTTTTTTTGCATTCTTTATTGCTTGAATTCTATCCTCATAGGTATGTGTACTGCATATAGTAGCATAGTAATCTTTGCAGCATTCTATATTATGATGATACATCAATACACCTGATTCTTTTAGTTTTACGGCTTGCTCATAGGTAATGATACCAAGAGAAGCACACAGTTTTAAATGCGTTTCTTTCCTAAGCCGTTTATAAAAATCGGTTAATATTTCAATATCTTCATCTGTTGGTCCTCTACCGCTGGTAACTAACGAAAACCTATGAACACCAAGCGCTTGTACTTCCAATGCTTTTGCTCTTATGGCTTCATAGTCTATGAGTCGATACTTTTTAACATTGGTACAGTAATAAGCCGATTGAGCACAAAACTTGCAATCCTCTGGACACTTACCTGATTTAGCATTAATGATTGTACACATTTCTGCCTGATACCCCATAAACTTTTCTCTTATATCATTAGCACAAGCTAATAAATGACTTAATAATCCGTTATCTTTAAAATCAATATGTATAAGCTTTAAGGCATCTTGAATAGTGATATCTTTACCTTCTATTATTTGTTCCTTTAAAAAACTGATAGTATCCTTTGTCATATAGGCCTCCTATCTTAACAATTATTCAGTAGATTTACATAACGAAACAAGCATAAGATTTGGTCTAACACTCCTTATAATATAAAAAATTATTTATATTGTCAACTCGTATACCTATTTTTAGTTTACTAAAAAAGGCAGGCTGTAACAGCCCACCTTTTAGATTTCTGCTTTTGGATCAAAGATTATTGCAGCTAGATAACCAAAAAGTATAGCCGCAGTTATACCACCTGCAGTAGCTTTCATACCTCCCGTAAGTATACCAAGAAAACCTGACTCAGCAACTTCTTCCATAACACCATTCCCTAATGCATAACCAAAACCTATTAATGGTACTGTTGCTCCAGCACCACCAAAATCAACTACATAGTCATAGAGACCAAGACCTGTTAGTAGTGTCCCAGCCACTACATAGATAACAAGAACACGAGCTGGCATGAGTTTTGTCTTATCCATTAGTATTTGTGCTATAACACATATGATCCCACCCGTTATAAATGCTCTTATATATTCCATTCTATCACCTTTAAGATTATGAATTGTCTATTGGCTACTCTATATTTTCTAGTACAACTCCATGTGCAATTCCCGGAATACTTTCACCCTCATTAGCACTTGTTGTACTTAATAAAGCACCTGTTGGTATAAATAGAATTCGATTATACCTTTTTGCCTTCATGCTCTTTAACAAGTAGCCAGTTAAGGTTACAGCTGAACAACCGCAGCCACTGCCTCCTGCATGTGTATCCTGCTTATCAGATTCGTAAATCTCTACACCACAATCCGTATACACTTGTTCTATATCATAGCCTTGTTTTTTTACAAGCTCTAAAGCAAGTTCCTTACCCACAGAGCCTAAATCACCTGTTGCAATCATATCATAATCACTGGGTTTTCTATTGGTATCCTTGAGATGAGTAACAATGGTATCTGCTGCCGCTGGTGCCATAGCTGCTCCCATATTCATTGGATCCTTAACTCCCAAGTCTATAATTCTTCCAGGTGTAACATGCGTGATGACGGGACCTTGACCATGATTACCAACAACTACTGCACCACTCCCAGTTACTGTCCAAGTGGCTGTTGGAGGTCTCTGGTTTCCAAATTCTAGGGGGTATCGAAACTGCTTCTCTGCACTACAGTAATGGCTAGAGGTAGATGCAACACAATATTTGGCAAACCCACCTTCTACTGTCATTGCCGCTAATATAAGAGATTCACCCATAGTAGAACATGCCCCAAATAGTCCAAAAAAGGGCTTATTCAGAGAGCGTATAGCAAATGAACTTGCAATCAATTGATTCAGCAAATCTCCTGAGAAGACATATCGTACATCATCTATGGCTATACCAGCATTTTTTATAGCTAGATGAATGGTTTCTTTTAAAATCTTACTTTCTGCTTTTTCCCAGGTTTCTTCTCCCCATAATGCATCTTCTAAAATTAAATCAAAATAATCTTTGAGTAAGCCTTCTCCTTCTTTAGGTCCTACAATAGATGAAGCACCTAAAATATGAGGTGGGCATTCAAACTGAATGGTTTGGCTTCCTATAAACTTCTCCAACTTATCACCTCTCAATACCTAATCATCTTAATAGTGTAGTCATAATTACTGTCCAAAAAAATAATAGCCAATACCTACAATAATTGACGCAAGCATACCATAAATAATAACAGGTCCAGCGATATTAAATATTTTAGCTCCTACTCCAAAAACATAGCCTTCCTTTTTGTATTCTATAGCAGGAGCTACAATCGAATTGGCAAAACCGCTGATGGGTACTATAGACCCAGCACCTGCCCGTTTACCTAGGCTATCATAAATATCTAATCCAGTTAATAAAGCACCTAAAAAGATTAGGGTTACACTTGTTAAAGTAGTTGCCTCCTGCTTGCTAAAGTCCAGTGCTTTATATCCATTGTTGAGTAGCTGTCCTATTGTACATATTCCTCCACCAACAAAAAATGCCCATAAGCAATTCTTAAGTAAGGTGACTTTTGGGGACTTTTGTTTAACAAGCTTTCCATATTCCTTTTTTAATGTTTCGTTGTCATGGTAGGCCATCTTGCCACCTCCTAGTTTTTATATTTAAAGAACCCCGGTACTATCCAATAAATCAATGATGCTGTAAGCTTACCTAGCGCCAGAGCAATCATAAAATAACACATCCCTACTTGTATTCTGATTCTCTTTGTTAAAATAGGGATAACATCTAAAACTTCTGCAAGAGATACTGCTAGACAGCCTACAAAAGTACCAGCACATAAGCCATAAATAATTGCTCCTATGACACCAATATTAAAAGGTAAGCTAAAATTGATCATAACGACCCCAAATAACCCTCCAGCAGTAATACTGTCCTCATATAAAGTAAGTTTGTTCTGTGTATCTGTTTTTTGAGCTAATCTAGGAATAACACCAATTATTGCTATAAAAGCAAAAACACCTCCAGCAATTACAATTCCAGAAGCTAGACCTATAAAAATTAAGGCTATACTTTTTAAAAAAATCATTTATAATTATCCCTCTCATTATGCAGTGACTCAATAATACAATCCTCTACATCCTTTTCATAAAGCCGCATTTCTACTTCAATAGGGGTGGGATCTTCTGTGATGTGTACCGTTGAAAAATGATTAAAAAAAACAATAATACCAACAACTAGACCTATTGAGTATGGGATTTCTATTAAATAGGGAAGCGGCTCCCCCTTTTCCCCAAAGAAGATTTGATAAAGGTTAACGAATACATCTGGTAAAGCAGCATCCGTATGAAAGGTCATAATAGCTATGCCTCCTCCAGCAAACAAAATCAAACATATGGATAGGACTTTAAAAAATTTTAACCATGGATTTGGTTTATTTATCTGCTTTTTGTAAGAGACGATAATATCTTGCTCTCCAACATTATGGATGATCAGATTTTCATATTTATCTTGGATGCATCTGATAATATCTAATATAGAAATTAAATAATTTTTCGTTTTATCATTTGGTATCTTCATAATTTGACAATCATACAGTTTTTGTATTACTTTTAAGTCTTTACCTTCTAAAGTAGCAATATCTCGTAGAATGACTGTTTTTTTTGCTATAATGGTATTTCTTTTTGCAGCTTTAATATAAATATGCATGTATAGAATCAACCCTTATAGTATCTATAATCTAAAACAAATGTTCCTTGATAGGTTATGTCTGGCTGATCTTGAAAATATAAGTAAATCAGTGCTGCTACAGCAATAATAATAAAGACTGTTAACGCAATTACCATTATTTTGCTATATCTCATACAATCACCTCTTTGTTCTAGTTTTGACCATTTTAAGTTGTGTATACTGGGAATTAAAAACAAGATAAAAAAAGATGCTTTCGCATCCTTTATGATAATTTTTCACGTATTTGATTGAGTATTTTTTTTTCTAATCTTGAAACTTGAACCTGAGAAATACCAATTCTTTCAGCTATTTCAGTTTGTGTTTTATCTTGATAATAACGTAAGTAAATAATTTCCTTTTCCTTAGGTGAAAGCTGCATGATAATCTGTCTAAGCGCAATTTTATCTATCATTTTTCCACTTTCATCACTTGTTTTTTCTAATTTATCTATTAAAAATATAGGATGTCCATCTCCTTGATGTATGGTTTTATATAACGACTCCACTTCAGCATTGGATTCAAGAGCAATTACAATTTCCTCTACAGTAATTCCAATAGCCGCTGCTAGTTCATCTATAGTCGGCTCTCTTCCTAATTTTTTATTTAAAATGTCTTTTTGTACTCTTACTTTATTAGCTATCTCCTTTAGAGAACGACTGACTTTGATCATACCATCATCTCTTATGAAACGTTTAATTTCCCCCAATATCATTGGTACGGCATAAGTTGAAAACCTAACTTCATAACTTAAGTCAAACTTGTCAATCGCTTTTAGAAGACCGATACTTCCAATCTGAAATAAATCATCCATTTCATATCCTCTATTAGAAAACCGTTTGACACAGCTCCATATAAGTCCTATATTCTCTTCAACTAAAAGTTCTTTTGCACTTGTATCACCACTTTGTGATTTTTTTATTAATTCGAGTGCTCTATCCATACTCTTCCCATTCCTTTTATAACCTACTCTAGTTCTTGTATACTACTTATCAATTGACTCTAGTTTTTTTCTCATCATGACTTTCGTTCCAATACCAGCCTTAGATTCTATTTCAACTTCATCCATAAAAGTCTCCATAACCGTAAATCCCATGCCACTCCGATCAAGTTCTGGTTTTGACGTATATAATGGTACTCTAGCCTTTTCAATGTCCTCTATACCTTTTCCATAATCCTTAACCTCAATGTATATGGTGCTATCGTATATTTTACATAGCATATGTACTTTACCTTCACATTCTTCATACCCATGTATAATGGCATTGGTGACAGCTTCTGAAACAGCAGTTTTAATATCAGACAACTCTTCAAGTGTTGGGTCTAATTGAGCGACCATTGCAGATATAACAACTCTGGCAAAAGCTTCATTTTGTGATTGACTATCAAATTCTACCTTCATTTCATTTTGGTATTTCATGGTTATCCTCCTTTATTGTTACCTGCAAACCTTTAAAGCAGTTTCCATATTTTCGTATTTATGAATTATCTTATAAATGCCAGCCAGTTTTAAAAGTCGCTCAACACTTCTATCCACATTGGTTATAACTACATTTCCTCCGATATTTTTTATGCTCTTGTACTTTGAAAAAATTACACCAATACCAGAACTATCCATGAAGGATGTTTTCTTAAAATCAAAAATAATATTCTTAATATTATGATGCCTGATCAATTTATCTATGCCCCCAGCAATACATTTGGCATTATGATCATCTAATTCTTCAGAAACTCTCACAATTAAGTTACGACCAACAATATCATATTCTAATTCCATCTGTTTACTCCTTTGTAAAATATTTACATACTTTAATAAATTCTCCATTTTACATTTTTTTCCTTTTATTTTTCGAAAAAAATTTAAACAATAAAAAAAAACTCCATACGGAGTTTTTAATAATAGTATTAACTTATAGTGATGTTTATTGAGAGAGTTGATTTAAGAAGTTGGTTGCATCCCGTTTAAGAGTTGCTTCCGGGTATTCTTCTAAGAGTTGAGTAAATAAATTAATTGCTGTTTGTGACTGACCTAGCTTCTGGTAAGAGCGTGCCATAAAATAAAGGGTTTCATCTGAAAAATAAGCTTGTTTTTCAAATTTACGTGCCATTGTCAATTGGTCTATGGCTTCCTGATACTGTTTTGATTGATAATACCTATATCCTTTTTCATAGGATGATTTTGCAATTTTAGGAAATAGCTCCTCCTTTAATAACTGATAGACAGCATTAGCAGAAGTGGTATGGATTTGATTAGCATCTAAAGATACCAGTGCATTAGCTGCCTTAATATCATCATCGCTTAGATAATAATTGACAGCATCATATAGTCCTTGACTTGCCTCTAAATCAACCTGCATTCCTTCTAATTCTGTTATCAAAGTCTCTTTTTCTTTTATGTTTGTATTTAAGTTTGTATTTTCATTTTGCAATTCTACGATTTGATTATCGTAGCTTTCTGTTGCCGTTTGTAATTGATCCTTTAATTTAGAAACTTCATTTTGCTTGTTATTAACAGCATTTGGCATGATTAAAAAGTACATGAGAGCCACTCCAATAATCGTTCCAAAAACAGTATAAATAAGTCCTGTAGATAATGGATTCTTATCATGGGTTTTAACTTTTGGTCGTCCTTTATAAACGATTTTTTCATTTGCTTCATCGTCTGTTGCTTCATTCAAAAGCTCTTCTTCACTCTCAACAACGCTTTCATAATACTTTAAAGCAATATAATTGTTTTTGTCTAAAGAAAGGGCTTTTGAAAGTATTCTTTTGGCTTTTTCATTGAATGTATCATGAATATAGAGCAATCCAAGTAAGCAGTAGGCTCTTAGGAACTTTGGATTCAAACTGATAACCTTTTTTAATTGAATAACTGCTAAGTCATTATTTTTTTGGTCAATATATTTTAAGGCTAGATTATATTTTTTTATAGCTGAATTAAGTTTGTCCAGTTTATGCTGATTCTGCTGTATCTGATTTATGTAGTATTCAGCAATATTATTATCGGGTTCAATATTCTTACTTATGACCCATTGTTCCAAAGCTAAAACAACTTCACCTACTTCAAAATAAACCAAACCTAATAGATTTCTGGAATCCATATTATATTTGTCATATTTAATACTTCTTTTAAGGACAGTAATTGCGCCACTTAAATCTCGAACCTTTGATTTTTGAAGTCCTTGGTTGTAGAGCAACTTAGAAGTATTTATGATTTTTTCATAGACATTGATGACAGACTTACAGTGCTCACAATAAAAGTCTTCATTTAATTCATTTCCACATATTGGGCATATTTTACTTTTATTTTCCATCATTTATCCTCTTCTTTTTTAATCTCTTTAATCATTTCCTGTAAAATATCAGAAACATCTTTAGAATCATAAGCATAAATAGCTTCTTCTGCTTGTTCAATTTCTAGACAAGGTTTAAATTTCTTGATTTCTTCCTCAAAATTAATCATCACTATTCCCCTTCCTGTGGATGGTCTTTTTGATATCACCTACTAAATACAGTGAACCGATACAACATACGAGTTGGTTTTTATTAGCACAGCTTAAAGCATAGTCTATAGCCTTATCTTGATTCATAAATTTAATAATTGTGTTAAAATCAGATGCCTCAAAACAACGATACAATTCTTTTACATCAACCGCTCTTTCATAGTTCATCTGTGTGATAATTACTTTATCTATATTATGGCATTTTTTTAGTGTTTGAATCATCTTTTGGTAAGGCTTATCCTTCATACAAGAAAATAATAGAGTTTTAGGTTGATTAAAATGATTGATTTCCTTAACAAATTGTTTGATGCCATCAAGATTATGGGCACCATCTAATATAATAGTATTCCCAATAGATTCCATTCTACCCGCCCAATTAAAATGGCTCATTCCTTTTTTAACTACTTTTTTGTTTATAATAATTGATTGGGATTTAAGTGCCTCTATGACTAGTAAAGCAATGGATGCGTTATGTATTTGATATTCTGCAATCGTATGGATGCTTAGACTCTTATAATTATAATACTTTGTCCTTATAGAAAATTCAATGGTCTTTTTATCCTTTTTTGAAATGTTATAATTGATTTTTTCACTATAGTATAAAGGTGATTTTTTTTGTTTGCAATGCGTATAAAACAGTTCATAGATGTCTGAAGTACAGGGGTATAAAACAGTAGGACAATTATTCTTTATAATACCAGCTTTTTCTTTTGCAATATCTAAAATATGATCCCCAAGCACCTGATTGTGATCCAAGCCAATCCATGTAATAACAGATACTAATGGATGACATATAATATTGGTTGGATCTAATCGTCCACCTAATCCTGTTTCTAATACAACAACATCCACTTGGTGTGTATAAAAGTATAGAAAAGCTATCACAGTTGTTACTTCAAAAAAAGTGGGATGGTGATAACCCTCCTCAATCATTTCATCAATCTTAATTTTTATCGTACTAAATAAATCAACAATATCTTTATCATTTATATCACGATTATTTATCTTTATTCTTTCATTGTATTTTATTAGATGAGGAGAAGTAAAAAGACCTGTTTTACTTCCATTTTCTATGAGTACTTGTGAAAGCATTGAACAAATTGAGCCTTTTCCATTTGTCCCAGCTACATGAATACACTTAAGATGTCGATGAGGATTATTGAGTTTCTCTAATAAGATTCTGATATTATCTAAGCCAGATTTCACACCAAATTTAGGAATACTTAATATATATTCCATTGTTTGCTGGTAGTTCAATCAACACCCTCCTATCATGTAAATATCGAACTTAAACATAGATGTTAGGTCAATATCAACTCTTAATTTGATTGTTTTTATCTATAAAAACCTGCATTTCAGTTATTTTTGACTGACTTAATCATTATACTGCTACAATTTTAGCATGTATTGATACGACTTTCAATACCTATGCAATTATAGCTAGTAGAGGGACTACCCAAAGTATTCTCTATGTATAGCAAAAATTCATAAAAAAATACCTCCACGTAAACAATCTAATTTTAATTAATTAAACAGTCTACTTTGGAAGTATCATACCATACGAGGTAATTACTTTTAAATAATTGTTTTATTATTTAGTGATACTTTTTAATCTTTCTTCTACTTGTACCATCATTTGCTCATATTTCTCAAGCTTAGCTTTCTCGCCGTCTACAACCTTTTGTGGTGCTTTGTTAACAAAGCCTGCATTAGAAAGCTTATGATTAACCCTATCTATTTCACTTTGTAGTTTTTCTTTTTCTTTTTCTAGTCGATTTTTTTCTTTTTCTATGTCTACCAACTCTGTAAAAGGCATATATATCGTAGCTTCAGGAATGATGGTGGATACAGCATCATCTAGGATACCATCCTTATTACTTTGAATGGTTATGGTACTGCCATAAGCTAAGGTTGCAAAGAAGGCTTTAGCTTTTCTAAAGATCTCTCTTATTTCTTCTTTTTCCGATACAACATAGATCTGAGCTTTTTTTGATGGAGGTACACTCATGTTCGATCGAATGGTTCGTATATTCCTCACTGCCTGCTTTAATACTTCTATATCTTTTTCTTCTTCTTTGAAATTCCATATTTCTTGATACTCAGGCCAGCTTGATATCATGATAGAGGGTTCTTCCTCTTGTAGGGTTGTGAAGATTTCTTCCGTTATAAATGGCATATATGGATGTAGTAGCTTTAGAACATGAATTAATACGGTTTTAAGTGTCCATAGTGCCGCTTGTTTTGTTTCGTCTGATTCGTTATATAATCTTGGTTTTACCATCTCAATATACCAATCGCAAAATTCTTCCCATAAAAACTCATACAACTTGGATGCTGCAATACCCAGCTCATATTTATCCATATTTTCTGTAACCTCTTGAGTTAAGGTATTCACTTTAGATAGAATCCATTGATCAGCTGGAGTTAAATCCTCTAGTTTTACATTTGAATGACTAGTATCCTCTAAGTTCATAAGAATAAAGCGAGAGGCATTCCATATCTTATTTGCAAAATTTCTATTGGCTTCTACTTTTTCCCAATAGAACCGCATATCATTCCCCATAGCATTACCTGTGACTATTGTAAACCTTAGAGCGTCAGCCCCATACTTATCAATCACTTCTAAAGGATCTATGCCATTCCCTAAGGATTTACTCATTTTTCTTCCTTCAGAATCACGAATTAACCCATGCATTAGTACGGTCTTAAATGGTAGCTCACCCGTAAATTCAATAGCAGAAAATACCATTCTAGCCACCCAAAAGAAAATAATATCATACCCCGTTACAAGGGTAGCAGTAGGATAAAAGTAGTCAAACTCCGGCGTTTTTTTCGGCCAGCCTAATGTTGAAAATGGCCATAGAGCTGAGCTGAACCAAGTATCCAATGTGTCTTCATCTTGCTTAATTTTATGACTGCCGCATTTAGGACATTCTGTGGGCGCTTCTTTCTGTACAATTAATTCCCCACATTCTTCACAATAGTAAGCTGGTATGCGATGACCCCACCATAATTGTCTTGATATACACCAATCTTGTATATTTTCTAACCAGTTGAGATAAATTTTACCGTATCTTTCTGGTACGAATTTTAATTCTCCTGATTTTAAAGCTTCTATGGCTGGTTTAACCAGTTCAGACATTTTTACAAACCACTGCATTTTAATCATAGGTTCTATTACCGCATGACAGCGGTCATGGGTACCAACATTATGGGTATGTTCTTCAATCTTGACTAATAAATCCTGCTCTTTTAAATCCTTGACAATCTGCTTTCTAGCTTCATATCGGTCTAAGCCTTCATATGGACCACCTTGACTGTTAATGGTTCCGTTATCATTCATAATATTAATTTGAGATAAGTTGTGTCTAAGTCCTACTTCAAAGTCATTGGGATCATGGGCTGGTGTGATTTTAACCACTCCTGTACCAAAAGTTCTATCCACATACTCATCTGCTATGACAGGAATTTCCTTATTAACTAAGGGTAACAAAACAGTTTTTCCAATAAGATGCTGATACCGCTCATCCTCAGGGTGAACAGCTACAGCAGTATCCCCTAGCATCGTTTCTGGTCTGGTGGTTGCTATTTCAATAAAATCATCCGTGCCTGCAATCGGGTACTTAATGTGCCAAAAATGCCCCTGTTTTTCTTCATGGTCAACCTCCGCCTCAGAGATGGTTGTCTGACATTCTGGACACCAGTTGATGATTTTAGCACCTTTATATATATAACCTTTTTCGTAATATTTAATGAATACATCTAACACAGCATCAGATAGACCTTCATCCATTGTGAACCTTTCTCTTTCCCAATCACATGAAGAGCCCATCTTTTTCAACTGTTTTATTATACGACCGCCGTATTCTTCTTTCCACTCCCAAGCACGTTTCAAAAACCCTTCACGACCAAGATCTTTTTTGGTTAATCCCTCATCAGCCATTTGCTTAATGATCTTAACCTCTGTTGCAATACTTGCATGGTCTGTACCAGGCTGCCACAAGGTACTGTATCCCTGCATTTTCTTCCATCTTATCAGTATATCTTGAAGCGTATTATCAAAAGCATGCCCCATATGAAGCTTACCTGTTATGTTTGGTGGCGGAATCACAATTGTATATGGCTTCTTGGTCTTATCCACTTCTGCATGAAAATATTTATTGTCTAACCATTTTTGATAAATTCTATCCTCTACCTTGGTTGGATCATAAGTTTTATCCAGCATTTTTCCCATGGTTTACATCCTCCTTATAATTTACCGTAAAAGCAGCACTATAATAGCATTAAAAAAACACAGCCTGCCGCTATTAAAACCGCGGCTATTATTTTAAACACAATCAAACCATTATTCAATAAGGTTAAAAAATCTTCCTCTTTATCTGTTTCTTTCCCTAAAGCGGACTTTTTACTATTTTTCTTATAAATAAGTTTTGAAGATAAGAAAAGAACTGTTCCTGCAATAATGAGTATTAGACCAATTACTTTCATTGCAACACCTCGCTAGGAATCAAAAATAAAAAAACGGTTATTTCATTCTTTGTAAGGACGAAATAACCGTGGTACCACCTTAATTCTTATCATTAAGAGAGTGTTCTCTTAAATAAGCACTCGCAACATTTAACGCTGTTAACCGTCTAATTCTACTTCTAATTCAAATTAGCTGCTCCAAAGCTACCTTCTGCCTGCCTTGTCTGAGGAAGCCTTTCAGCCTAGGAACTTCCTTCTCTAACAGATGTGCAAACGTACTCCTCTTTTTCCTAGCATTTTACAAAATTTTATTCAATTTAAATACTGCAAGAGCTGATTCACTTCTATAATTATAATTAATATAATGGAATTCTTAGGTTTTGTCAAGGTTCATTTGAAGTTGTAATTGATTATCTGCTAGGTTCTGCTGGATAGCCAAAGCAACGCGCTGATCTGATGTGGTGTCTTTTTCTTTTATCTCTAGAATTAAGTGACTAATTAATTTCATATCATTTTCATGCAGCTCAATCTGTTTTTTTAATAGTGCTTTCTTTTCTTCCTGAGATCTTAGTTCTTCTTGTCTTGTTTTTTTATAGGCTAACCATCTAACATGCTTAATGATAAATTTAGGATCGCCTAGTTGATAGATTTTAACTAGATCCTCTATCGAATCCTCTAGAGATAAAATATGACTGGATATTTTAGTTATTTTACTTTTTGCTTTTCTATTCTCTTCGTATTTTTCCCATTGGTATTCTAAGATCTCACTATTTTTTACATGGTATTTTTTATAGATATAGGATAAATACTGCTCATTTGCGACAAATTTTAATTTAGTTTTATTCATTAGCTCCACAGCTCTTTTTTGAAGCCTAACATTTTTTTTAAGTTCATGCAAAACATAACGTCTAAAGATATACAGCCAGAATCCCAAAAAAACGATAACAGCAGCAAATACAACTCCTATTAATAATATATCTTTATGAAAAACAGATAATAAAGTGGTTAATACCACTGCAATTAGTGAAAAAATACACACTAGAGCAATAGTCATTCCTTTAATAGTTTTTTGTGTCTTAATGAGTCTCTGCCTTTGATAGACTAATTCACTTTTCTCTCCCTCTAAATAGTTCATATCAGAGCGAACTAAGCGTTGATTTTCTTCGTAATCCTTCAAATTCTGAATAACTTCTGGAATAGTAACTTCATACTGCTCTAATGCTACTGCTTGAGTCTTATCTTTTAGTAAATCCTTTACAGATTCTTTTTGTTGTAAAGCATCACAATAGGTTTCAAGCAGAGTTTCAAACTCCTTTAGCTTCTGCCTTGGTAGTGCTTCTATCTCTTGAATTGTACTGATATATCTTATCAGTTGATTGTAATCATCTGTTAGTCTTTCTTTATTACTATATAACCGCTCTAGACGATTACACAGCTTTACAGCTGTATTCACATCATTGTATTGAACATTTAAATCCAAAACTGAATCATTGGTATTCGCTTTAGCATGCTTTTTCAATCCATTTTTTTTAAACCAAGTCCATAGGCTCATATAGATATCCTCACTTTTATTACCATATATTCTATTTTTTCAGTTTTATCGACAACTGTCAATACTTTTTTATTTAGAGTTTCACATTTCTTAAGACAATCGAATTTCCCCTTATCATAGTTTACTTTTTATGATAAACTCATAGATAGATTTCAATGGATTATAATGCTCAACTATTAAAGTATTAAATAAAATATAAAAGCAGGTGAGAAACTTGAAAGATACCAAACAACATTTTCATGGAAGTGATTTAGAAAAAATTGAACATGTCTATCAGATTCCTAAAGAGGAGCTAACCAACTTTAGTGCCAATGTTAACCCTCTTGGTATTTCTCCTATGCTTAGAACTCAATTGTCTAAGCATGTTGATTTAATTGCTCATTACCCTGATAGGCAGTATACTCAATTAAAGGAAAAAATAAGCCAATACACTGGCGCTGATAAACAACATATCGGTGTTGGAAATGGTTCAACAGAGCTTATTTCTTTGTTTATTAATCGTTTACATCCAAAGAAGGCACTCATCATTGGTCCCACCTATTCAGAGTATGAAAGGGAAATATTTCTTGGCGGCGGATCCTCTCATTATTATCGACTAAAGGAAGAACAAGACTTTAAAATAGATGTTCATAATCTAAAAAAACAGTTAACCGAGGATATAGATTTATTAGTCCTATGTAATCCAAATAACCCCACTTCTTCCTCTATTTACCAACATGATTTAAGACAAATATTAGATTACTGTAAAGAGCTTGATATTTTTGTTCTTATTGATGAAACCTATGTGGAGTTTTCTAATAAGATAGAGGAAGTGACAGCAATTCCTTTAACTGCCTATTATAATAATTTAATAATCATTAGAGGTGTTTCTAAGTTTTTTAGCGCACCTGGATTAAGATTGGGATACAGCATCTGTGGTAATCAACCGTTACGTCAAAAAATTGATAGTCATAAAAATCCTTGGACTATTAGTTCTCTGGCTAGCTATGCTGGTGAGATTATGTTTGATGATCAAGCCTATATCAGTAAAACAAAAGCTTTAATTAGAAATGAAAGAGAAAAAATTTATCACACCTTATCCTCATGGAAAAATGTTAAAACTTTTGCACCTACTGCTAATTTTATACTGGTTAAGCTTCTTAAAGATACGCTTCCATCCAGTGAACTATTTAAAGCACTCATTCAAAAACGCATGATGATAAGAGATGCTTCCTCATTCCCATTTTTAAACGATAAATTTTTTAGATTTTGTTTTATGATGCCTGAAGATAATGAACGTTTATTATTGGAATTAAGGAAGCATATTGAAGCACAGTAGATTACTTATTAGTTTTAACAAATAGGTTTAATATCCAGAATTGTCTGCTGGCTTACCTGTAGTAATGGCGATACTTGAACTTGCTCCTATCCTATCTGCACCTGCGTCTATTACAGCCTTTGCAGTCTCATAAGTTCTTACCCCACCAGAAGCTTTTACTTTTGCATTATCGCCAACGACACGCTTCATTAATTGAATATCTTCTACAGTTGCACCACCTGTACTAAAGCCTGTTGATGTCTTAACAAAATCTGCCTTTGCAGAAACAGCTAATTCACAGGCTTTTTCCTTTTCTTCGTCCGTTAACAAACAGGTTTCAAGAATGACTTTTACAAGTGCTTGATTTTTAGCTGTGTCTACCACCGCTTTTATATCATTATAAACTTCATCATATTTCTTATCTTTAAGTGCAGCTACATTGATAACCATATCAATTTCCTGTGCACCATCCTCAATAGCACATTTTGTTTCAAATGCCTTTACCTCTTTTGTGACTGCACCAAGTGGAAAACCTACAACCGTACAGGTTTTAACACTACTTCCCTTTAACTGTTCAGTAACCATTTTAGTGTTGTATAAATTAACGCAAACAGATGCAAAACCATATTCCTTTGCTTCTTCACATACTTGTAAAACTTCTTTTTCTGTTGCATTTGCTTTTAAAACCGTGTGATCAATATAAGATGCAATTGACATTTTTTGATCCTCCTTATGTTTTAATTATAGTCTACTATTTCCCTTTACTTTAGTCAATTTTTTTACAAAAAAACATGGATTCATCAAATTTTTTTTGAATAAACCCATGGTTTTTGGTGATACTACTAATGCAGGGATACAATAGATTATAGGTTCATATGTTTGTATTATTTAGAAATAAATGAACACATCTGTATGAGCCTAGTTGTAACATCTAGACTTTTATAGACTAGATTATAACATTTACGTTATATAGGTTACATGTATCTCTGTAATGCAATATGTTCTCCCCCACACAAGAATGCTGCATAGATTATGTAGTATTCTACTGCTGACAAAATTCTTTGTCAGCAGTTTTATTATGTCTTAATAGAACATTATATATTTATCCTAATTCCACCTCTATTTCACAGGTTGGCTTACTACATAATGGAATAATATTCCCTTTGATACTTGTGCCGTCCACTGTCAAGCTTTTAACACCTTTTGAAACATGGTAAGGATTAGCAACTTTTATTTTATACATGGTTCCTCTAAATTCACGAACAGCCTCAAAATCAGACCATTCCTTTGGTATACAAGGATCAATCATAAGTCCATCGTACGTTGGTCTAATACCTAATATATATTGAGTAATTGCAATATAGTTCCATGAAGCAGTTCCAGTTAACCATGAATTTTTAGCTTCACCATGTCTCACTGCATCCGATCCTGCTATCATTTGAGAGTAGACATAGGGCTCAGTTCTATGGACATCACTTTGTTCTTCAAGATAGGCAGGTGCTATCTTTTTATATATTTCAAATGCATGATTCCCCCTGCCAATAACGGTTTCTGCAATAGCTACCCATGGATTATTATGACAAAATATACCTGCATTTTCCTTATAGCCTGGAGGGTAAGAGGTAATTTCTCCAAGATTTAGATAATATTTGGAGTACGGTGGATATAGAAGGCGCATACCATAGTCTGTATCTAAATACTGCTTAGCGGCATTTAAAGCTTTTTCAGTATATCCCTCTTCCTTTCCAATACCAGCCATACCACACATGCCTTGAGGCTCAATAAAAATTTGTCCTTCATCATTGTCACGACTACCAATTTTATGACCTAAGGCATCATAAGCTCTTAGAAACCATTCTCCATCAAAACCATACCTAATGACTGTATCTTCCATATTTTTTATAGCTTTCGCAGCTCTATCCGCTTCGTCAGATAGACCTTTTCTTTTGCAAAGCTCTACATATTCTGGCCCTATAAAAACAAACATTCCTGCTATGAAAATTGACTCTGCTATTTTACCATCTGTAGCATTTTCCACTGTTTGAAAAGATTCACCCGGTTCCTGTGAAAAACAGTTTAAATTTAAGCAATCGTTCCAATCTGCGCGTCCAATTAAAGGTAGTCCATGAGGTCCTAAATGATTCAACGTATAATCAAAAGCTCGCTTGCAGTGGTCAAACAAAGGCGCTGTATTCTTATCATCTGAATCAAATGGCACCTGTTCATCCATAATTCCCCAGTCACCTGTTTCCTTAATATAGCTGGCGACAGCTAATATCAGCCAAAGGGGATCATCATTAAATCCACCACCAACGGCATCATTCCCTTTTTTGGTAAGCGGCTGGTACTGATGATAAGCACCGCCATCTTCAAGCTGTGTTGCTGCTAGGTCAATTATTCTCTGACGTACCTTTTCTGGTATTTGATGAACAAAGGATAGTAGATCTTGATTGGAATCTCTAAAACCCATGCCTCTTCCTATGCCAGACTCAAAAAATGAAGCACTCCGTGAAAGATTAAAGGTAACCATGCATTGATAGGCATTCCAGATATTAACCATGCGATTAACCTTATCCTCTTTTGTTTGTACCGTGTATTTGGATAAGACACTGTCCCAGTGGTTTCTTAGTTCTTCAAGTGCCTGAACAACTTTTTGATTTTCGCTAAATCGACCTATCATCTCTTGCGCTTGTTTTTTATTAATCACATTAGGTTTTTCCCATTTATCATTGACCCTGTTTTCAACATATCCAAGAATGAAAATATAGTTTTTTTCTTCATCTGGCTCTAATTCTACTAACAGTTGATGTGAAGCAATTGGCGACCAGCCGCTTGCCATGGATTGGCTGGACTGCCCATGACTAACAACTTGCGGATTTTGAACATTACCATATAGTCCTATGAAAGTTTCTCGATCCGTATCAAATCCTTCTATCTCTGCATTAACACTATAAAATGCATAGTGGTTCCGTCTCTCGCGATATTCTGTTTTATGATAAATGGTTGATCCTTCTACTTCAACTTCACCTGTACTAAAGTTTCGTTGGAAATTAGTCATATCATCATAAGCATCCCACAAACAAAACTCAATATATGAGAATAGCTGGAGCTTTCTATGTGCTTTAGATTGATTATGAATGGTTATTCTATGTATCTCTCCATTAAACCCTATTGGAACAAAGGAGGTCTGTGTTACTTCAATATTATTTTTACTACCTATAATACGTGAATAGCCCAGCCCATGCCTACATTCATATTTATCTAAGTCACATTGAACAGGCTTCCATGCTGGAGACCATATGTCATCGTCTTCTTTCAAATAAAAATATCTGCCCTCATTATCTATTGGAACATTATTGTATCGATATCGTGTTAATCTTCTTAGCCTTGCGTCCTTATAAAAACAATACCCACCCGAAGTGTTCGAGAAAAGAGAAAAAAAATCATCACATCCCAAATAATTGATCCACGGATAGGGTGTTTTAGGTGTTGTTATTACATACTCTCTGTTCGTATCATCAAAATAACCATACTTCACCTAAGCTTCCTCCTTTTTTTGTTTAATCATTATTATAGGCTATTGAGTAGACTGCCTTTTTATTAATTGAACATCATATTCAAAAAGACTTTGCTTTGCCTCTCCTTCCCGAATGTATAAGTCTAATATCTCAACAGCCTTACTACCGATCTCATAATATGGCTGATTAAATGTTGTTAAGGATGGCGTGATCTGCCTGCCAAGACCGACATTATCAAATCCAATAATCGATACATCATCAGGTACTCGAACCCCATTATCTACCAAGGCATTGATAGCAGCAATCGCCATATAGTCATTTCCTGCTAAAAAAGCACTCGGGAGCGTTCTTCCTAGTGCTAGTTGATTCACTTTTTGATAGGCTATTTTGGGAGAAAACATGCCTTCTATAACATACTTTTCTTCATACTCTAAACCTAGCAGCTGGATCATTTCTAAATAGGCTTGGTATCTCATACGTCCAGAGTAGGTGTAATCGGTACCTTTTATCATACCGATTTGTCTATGACCCTGATCGTATAAATTCTGCATAGTTGTTTTGATAGCTTTTTCATCTAATGTATTAATGACACATAGTCTGCTTTTTGAATGCTCTTGAAGATATTTTCTTTTTTCTGCATCTAAATCAAATATAACAAGGGATGAGTTTATTCTAGATAAATCAATCGTTTCAACCGCTTCGTCCTGAGTTCCAATAATAATGCCGCCGTCAATCCTTTTTTCTATAAAGGCTTGATTTACCTTATCGTAGTCATCATTTTTAGTTACAGTGTGAACTAAGACATAATAGCCCATACCATTGGCTTGGTCTACAATAGCATCAAGATAATTGGTATAATAGTCATTTTGAAATATTTTACAGTCCGTATTTGTATCCCCACTGATAATAAAAAATAGTCCTATGGTATTATTTTTCTTGCCTGCCAGAGTCCTTGCATAAGAGTTGGGCATATAGTTGTATTCCTTTATAACTCTCATGACTTTTTCCCTTGTTTTTTCTGGAACATTGGAGTAATTATTAATGACCCTAGAAACGGTGCTTCTGGATACCCCCGCAATTTTTGCAATGTCTTCACTTTTCATAGTTTCCTCCAACGGTAACTTTTTGAATTTAGCTTATAAATAAAATAGTCAATATATTGAACTCAGCAGTTGAATTACCTCATCTAAATGTTCAATATATATGCTTTATTGTATAGTAGAATAGCTCTACATATCATGCTAGTAAATATCAAACAGAAATAGTGTGTAGATATAATAAACGCGTGTTTATTATACTACATATGCTATTCATCTGTCAATAGATTCACCTTTTTGGGTTAACCCTATTTAATGTTAAAAAGATAGTAATATAGTCTAAATAATAGATATCCGTAACAGTCAAGGGTTTATAGTATAAGTTCATAACTCACTAGATATCCTATTTAGTTCTATTTTGATTCAAGCTTTATTTGAATTAGCAATTATCAAATCTAAGCTATATTCATATACTTATAGTAAACAAGTGATTTAGAGGATTTTATATGATAAACAAAAAAGTATATCCAGCTGAAATGTCTACACAGACCTTTGGTAAATTAACCATTAATGTGGCAACTCAAGTCGGCTTAAAACCTATAGAAGGTGCTCAGGTCATCGTAAGAAAAACAGGTGTAGATACTCCAGTTATAGAGCAACTGGCAACTGATGGATCTGGTCAGACGGTTACAGTTGAATTGGAAACACCGCCTTTTGAGGCAAGTCAAGAACCAAGTGACCAAAAGCCTTATGGAGAATATACAGTTCAAGTTGCAGCTCCCCAGCTCAATCCTGTTCAAGTAGATGCTGTTCAACTCTTAGCGGATCAGACAGCCATTCAAGCTATACGAATGATTCCACTAGCTGAGATTTCCTCTCAACAAGCACAACCTATTGTTATTGATCCTCATACGTTATATGCTGAATATCCCCCCAAAATACCAGAAGATGAGATTAAGACAGAGGTAGATGAACCTGATTGGGTTGTACTACCATTTGTTCAAGTTCCTGAAACTATTGTTGTACATGATGGTGTTCCTAATGATACATCTGCTCCTAATTATTTTGTTAATTTTAAGGAGTATATAAAAAATGTTGCCTCATCAGAAATCTATTCTACGTGGCCAGAAAACACTATTATTGCGAACATACTAGCTGTTTTATCTTTTACCCTTAATCGAGTTTACACAGAATGGTATAGAAATAAAGGTTATAGGTTTACCATAACCTCTTCGACTGCTTTTGATCATAAATTTATTTATGGTAGAAATATTTATAGAAACATATCAGAAATAGTTGACACTGTCTTTATAAATTATTGTTCTAGACCGGGTATTCGTCAACCGTTATTTACACAATATTGTGATGGTCAACGGGTTAGCTGTCCTACTTGGATGTCCGTGTTGCAGTAGGGAATAAATAAGAATAAATATTGTTTGTCAGACAATTGAAAAGGGATATCCCTAAGGTATCCCCTTTCTTGTTATTATCTTTCTCTCCACATAGTAGTAGTAGCATATGGACGCATCCCAATACTATAATAAAACTGTTGTGATGATCCTACCAAAGTACTTTTAGCACCAAGTTTTCCAACGCGTCGAATTCCCTCAAGGACTACTGCTTTTCCTAATCCCATCTTACGATAATCAGGGTCAGTTGCTACTGGTTCTATAACTGCATAACCAGCTTTAGTATCATACCACATTCCACTATAAGCAACAAAATTGCCATTTGGTGCAACTACAGCTAGCTTTAGATTCAAATCTGCATTAGGACGATTCATAGATTCTGCAAATTCACTTTCATCTTTTTGAGAAAATTCAAACTTACCTTCACCATTTAACTCATGGTTAAAACCTTTCCATAATACACGTCCATATTGGTATAAATCATAAGTTTCTTTCATTGAAGTAATGTAAAATCCTTCTGGCAAATCATATGCTATAGGTGATTTATCAAGATAAAAAATAGCATCACTTTCTTTCTTTTCTGTAGCAATGAAATTAAGTTTGGCGGCAATACTCTGAAACTCTAAATCAGTATCTGCAATCATAACTCCAAATTTTCCATCTTTCACCAAATTACTTTTTGCATACAGCAATATATCATTTTTTAAGAATGTATATTGAGGTAGTGTTAAACAAAACCCAACTCCTAACTGACAATCAAAAGTTGCTACTCCTACAATTTCCTTAGCATTCTCCCATATACCAATTTTACTTACTGAAGCTTTATCTAAATAACTATGGGTTATCATCCAATCCCATCTTGCATATGTAAATTCTGTATATCCCAACTTTAGTAAAAACGTTCTTACTTTAAAATAATCATCTGTAATACCTGCTTGTTTTGTATAATTTCTAAATTGTATTGACATAGGTAAACCTCCTTTATAAACTATAATACCCCTTGATTAATATTGTATAAATATACAGTTTACCTATAATCATTCTATACCCAACCCCAAAACAGTTTTCATTTCTTGTGTCATGTTCATTAATTTTCTACTTTCTTTAAATCGTTTACCAATTACTTTGTAATCAATCATTTTTATCACTCTGCTTTTGTTGTCCACGTAACTGATAATGGACTATATACTTCTAGCAATTTAAAATATGTATTTAATTTATGTATCCCACCTACAACATATATTTTACCATTAACTTCAGCTCCTCCCATATTTATTCTCTCAATCGACATAGAAGTCTTGTCCCTAAATCCTCACCTTCAGCACCTAATACAGTGAGTGACTAGTCATAAAATAGCTACAACATTACAAAACTGAATAATCTTTCGTGTTTTTTCATATACATTCATCCTTTTCTAGTAATTTATTCTATCATTATATCATAGTACTTATGTAATGTTTAGTATTATAACCAGCTTAACTAGGTAGTATAATATAGTGTTATTATCTCTTGTAAATTATTTTGTTACGCCAATAATTAACAAAGCAGCTTATATCTAATGTAAAACTAATATCCCATATATATAAATAAACACGATATATTTAGCACAACAATATAATAATTATAAGATAAGGAACGTTATACAATGTTCATTATAGCAAAGGTATCAATATAAATATGGATAGTAATTGATTTCTACAGTACCTTTAGAAACGTCTACTACTATATTTTTTACAAACGATTTTAATACTCTGTTTTTCTCGATTACTGATAAAGTTTTATCTTTTAGTATGTCATACACATTGCTCTTTCTATATCTAATGAATTCATCTGCACTATAAGAACTAAGTGATAACTTATTCAATTGGCTCTTAATGCTCTGTTCTTCTTTTGATATGGACTCTTTATTACTCTTGTACTCAACTAATGTATCAATTTCTTCTAAGAAAGCTTCTTTAGCTAGCTGATACTTGTTTTGAATCTTTATCAACTGTCTATTCAGTACATCAAGATTTAGAACTTTATTTGTCTCTGGTATCCGTTCTACATCAAAGTATAAATCATTCATGTCTTCGTAAATCTTATCCAATATAACTGACTCAAGTCTCTTTAATGAAATACGGTTTGAATACTGACACGACCCTTTTAAATATTTATTACATACATAATAATGATATTTACCAGTACCATTTAAAGTCATGGGTCCCCCACAATAAGCACACTTAACAACTCCGGATAACCAGTGACCATACTCGCTTGAAGGTCTATATTTATTACCATGTATCTCCGAGATATGTTTAAGTTTATTGACTGCTTTATCATATATTTCCTTAGAAATAATTGGCTCATGATCAGCTTTAGCAATAATCCATTCTGATTCATCGTTTATTTTGTTATTCTTACGATAGTTCCATCTTGTATACCCTGCATATATAGGATTATGTAAAATATACTTAATGTTTCTTTTCTCAAAACGATTGCCTTTGCTTGTTCTAAAGCCTAATTCATTCAAGTACTTAGTAATATCATGAATTGTCCTGTCCTCATTCACAAACTTTTCAAATATAGAACGAATAATTAACGCTTCTTTGGGGATAATAACTGGTGGTTTTTTACTCTCTACTATTGTATAACCTAACGGCGGTCTAGCTAGATACCCTCCCCTCTTTGCCTTTTCAACCATGCCTTTTTTAACTTCATCAGCTAGGTTTAAACTGTAATATTCAGCCATAGCTTCAAGCATGCTCTCGAGAATAATAGAAAATTTGTCATCCTCAAGCTGTTCTGTAATGCTGATAACTTTAATACCACATTCCTTTCTTAGTAGAGATTTAAAGACAACGCTGTCCTCCCTATTTCTAGCAAATCTATCAAACTTATGTACTAAGATGACATCAAATAATTTTTCTTTTGCAAGCTTAATCATTTTCATAAAAGCTGGTCTTTTTTCTGCTTTTTTACCACTTATTCCTTCATCAGTAAATACAAACTCAGGTTTAATAGCAATATTATTTTTTTCAGCATAGATATATATGGCATTCTTCTGTGCTTCAGGACTAAACTCAATTTGTTCATGAGTACTAACTCTAATATAGGCTGCCCCTCTCAGCATTATAGATCATCTCTTTTGTTAGATTCTATAACTTTATATCCCAAAGCTTTTAATGCTTGCTTATTTAGTTTAAAACTATAAAACTGTTTCTCTTTATCAGATAAATTTTTAAACGCTATGCGATCTTTATTGAGCACAATGTAAGAAGTAACTTTCATTATTCAATCACACCCTATACAAATAGCTTTATATGTTACAATATATGAATAACAGGTTGTCTAATTTGCTAACAATCAACAATCTATATCCTATCAATAACAAAAGTTCATTACTTGACTTACATCTTTTTAAATGTTAAACTTTTAACATACTGTATCTGTTAGTATATTACTCAAATTTTTATGATTAATAGTCGTATTTTTACTAGTCCTTATTAAAGATTGAACATTATACTAATATAATTTACATAGGATTATTTAATAATAACTTTAAGTTTATTTATCTAATATTTTGTTTTTTAAATATATTATATTAATGAAAGGTGTATGGTTATGAAAAAAAATATCAAACAAAGAGTAGTAATTCACATGATTGATATGTTGGATAAAAACAGGAGATTATTAAACCAAATAATGAAATTTCAGGACATAAAAAATACTATATAATAACTGCGATTGGTTGTTTATTCTTTCCTTATCAAGTTGATTAAGATTAGACTTTATTTATCCCCTACTGCCACAAGGATGAGGCAGTGGGAAAGTAAATATGATGGTGATGCTGGCTTAAGAGCGGTAGAAATCTTAAGAAAATATTATGGTCAGGATTTATTCATTAACACAGCTACAGAAGTTGCTGGAATACCTTCCTCATGGCCGGGATTTAATTTACAGCAAGGCTCAAGAGGAGAGCCAGTAAGAACCATACAAATGCAGATAAATGCAATTTCAAATAACTACCCCGCCATTCGTAAGGTTAGGGTCGATGGTATTTTTGGACCAGAAACCAAAGAAGCCGTTCAGAAATTTCAAGAGGTGTTTTACCTGCCTCCAAATGGTATTGTGGATTATCCAACATGGTATAAAATATCTGATATATTTGTTGCCGTTACAAGATTATCTGAGCTATAAAAAACCTATAACATATCCATTTTGGGTATGTTATAGGTTTTAATTTATAGGTCAAGGTCATAGAATTTTAGTTTAAGAAATTGAACTGTGCAACTTTATTCATACCTTAAAGACTCAATTGGATCAAGATCAGCAGCTTTTTTGGCAGGATAAACACCAAACATTATACCAAGAACTACAGAACTAACAAAAGCAATAATGGTAGTCCATACATCCACTACAGGCGGTATATTGATAACACTTGATATAATAGCTCCTGTTATCAGCCCTATGATAATTCCAATAAGACCACTGAATCCTGTCATTATGATAGACTCTGTTAGAAATTGCATAATAATATCTCTCTTTCTTGCTCCCAACGCCTTCCTAAGACCAATTTCTCGAATTCTCTCTGTAACTGATACAAGTAAAATATTGATAATACCAATACCACCAACCAGTAGCGTTATTATAGCAATAACTACAAGAACCATAGAAATAACATTCAACACACTACCTACCGATTTTTGAATATCTTCAACACTGGTAGCTAGATATATATCCGTATTCTTATGAATAAATTCAAGCAGCTTAACCAGTTTTTCACCAGTAGCTTTTAAATCTGCCTTATCTTTAACAGAAACCGTAATAGTATCAACTGGCGTTCTACCATAAAATACTTGACTCGTGGTAATAGGCATAGTTACATTCACTGGAAAATCTTCATTATCCATCATTGAAGCAAACAGATCCCCTTCTGTACTTTGAACACCTACTATTTTAAGCTTCATGATGTCACCATAATTATTAACCAGCTTGATTTCTTCTCCTATAATATCTGTTGTTCCAAAATAACGTTTTGCAAAATTGTCTAAAACCACAGCAACCCTTCTCTGTGACTGCACATCTGATTCTGATATAAATCTTCCTTCCTTCAGATCAATAGTCTGAAAACTGGTGTATTGAGATGTTACGCCAGTTACCTGTGCATCTCTTGAGTTATTGGGTAATTTAATGGTTGAATAAATTGTTCTAGAAGCTGTAATATTATTGACCTCATCCATAGCTTTTACAATAATATCTAAATCTTTAAGAGTTAGTAAATCCTGATCTTCAAGACTATTGGTACGGTAACGGAGAATGATCGTGTTAGCTCCAAGCTTATTAAACTCATTAGACATAAAACTCTTAGCTGCATTACTAATAGCCATAATCGCTACAATTGAAAAAACGCCCATGACAATTCCCAACATGGTTAAAATCGATCTCAGCTTATTGGTACTAAGACTTATGAAAGCTTGCTTCAAATTCTCAGTAAATTGCATGATTACTCTCCTTCTTCCATAAGATCGTTAGTAATTCGTACGGTAGTGCCTTCCTTTAACGATAGTGATGGATTGTTTATAACAATATCTCCCGATTCTAATCCTTCCACAATCTCGGCATCAAAATAGGAAGTTATCCCCAATTTAACAGGTTGTTCAACAACTTGATTATTTTCATCAACTTTTAACACGATTTTACCACCATCTTTATCTTCTCGAAACATATTATAAGAAGCAATTAGAGCATTCTTATTCATCTTGGTTGTAATTTCACAATCAATGGTATAGCCTGGTTTTAAATGGCTAACACCTTCTGTTATCATCATTTCTATGTCAATGGTGGTGGTCTCTTTGCCTGATTGTATCATTTGCTTTGCTATAGGAGAGATAAATGAAACCTCAGCATTTACTATTGCTTCTGCATCAATAGCATCACCTGTAATGTTAACGGCTTGTCCTAACTGTATGTCTTTTATATCATATTCTCTTATATGAGCTGTTACCTTTAATAAACTAACATCCTTAATCGTTAACATAGGCTGCAAGGTAGAACTCATCAACTGCTCTTTGATAGTTATATCTGCAACAATTCCATCTATTGGTGCTTTAGCTAAATCTTCTATTTCTGCAATCTGTTCCTTTACATGGTCTATATTGAGCTTTATACTCTCAAGATTCTTTGTTTGAACCTGTATATCATACGCAGTATTACTGCTTAAATTTTTATTGTTTTTCTTGAGATTGTTAACCTCTGTTTGACTGCGCTCAAGATTAAGCTTAGCAGTATCTAACTGGCTCTTAGCATCACGTAACATTTTTTGTACAGCATCTAATTCTGATTTGGATATGAGTCCTTCATCGTATAGTAATTGATTGTTTTTTTCTGCTAAAACCTGCTCATCATAATAAGCCTTAGCGCTTTCATAGTTTATCCGAGCTAACTCAACCCCTATTTGGACACTCGTTGTATCTGTAGTAATTGATGCGTTTTTTAGCTTTTCTAGTTGAAGGGATTGTATTTCTTGATTTATAAGCAGTTGATCCAGCTCTTTTTTTAAATTAGATGTATCAGCTGTAAATAAGACATCTCCTTTTTTTACTCTATCCCCATCGGATACTTGCACTTCTAAGATTTGGATTGGTGTATCAGAAGAAATATTTTTAATATTTGCTTCTTCAACGCGCCCTGTTACAAGTACACTCGAGGATATTTCTCCTGCTTTTATAATTTGTGCTTCAACCGATTGAGCTTTACCACCTCGTTTTATAATGTTACCTTCGCCATCAGATTGCCCTTTATTTAGGTTAAAAAAAACCATAAAACCTATAACAATAATAATGCCTACAGCAATTCCAATTTTCTTACCCATATTTTATCTCCTTATTCTATGGTTAATCTATTAACTGGAGAGTCAAAAGATTGACTATTCTATCATGCTGAACTAATAAACTATTAGGTTATTAATACACTAACTCCTGATATTAATGCACTTATAGCAAAACCAATAATGACAATAATGACTGCTTGCTTTTTAGTAAGATTTCCTATAATCATAAGTCCAAATGCTGCTAAACAGGTGCTCCATATAGAGAAAACCTCTATGATTTTGCAGACACCATATATAAAAGTACTGCTCATAGTTTCTGGTAATAAACTTGCAAGACTTGTTATAGGTGCTTCTATAAACATTTCACCAGTAGTTGCTGTTACAACTATCATAATAATCCAACTTAATAAACCTATTAATCCTGTATGCGTAACAATAGATAGACTCTTTTTATAACTCAACTTTGTTTTTACAATTTTTGCAGCTATATAATAGAATAAAGCACTTAATAAAAAGGCAATTAATATCCCAAGTACGACACCAACCAATGTGATAATCTTACTAAAAGTTAATTGCATAGCTAGATTTTCTTGGGTCAATACTATATTGAGTTTTGCAGATTGCTCCTCTATTATATGAATTAATTGTATTTCATATATCCCCCAGAACAAAAGGTAATATAATAAGCCAACTAGAGGAAGTACGATCATAGGCATTAATATATTAGGCTTTTGCTTTAGTGATTCGAATACTTTCTTTGGTGAAATAAAAATACCTATTAATCGTTGTAATCCATTCATCGTTTTTTCATTTACCATTATTTCATTATTACTCATTTTATTTCCCTCCCTGTAACGATTCCTTAAAAGCATTCTGTTTTTCGTGCAATAGCTGAGATGCTATCAAAGGTGTCTCTACGATTTTATCACTTGTTAAATAGCCATCTGCAAATGTGATAATTCTTTTCGTATGGTTCGCAATATCCAGTTCATGTGTTACAATGAGTACTGTAACACCTTCATCATTTAACTTTTGAAACTGATTCATGATATCTTCTGATGACATACTATCTAAGTTTCCGGTCGGTTCATCTGCTAATATAAGAGGTGGACGATTTACTAAAGCTCTTGCTATAGCCACTCTTTGTTTTTGCCCCCCTGACATCTCATTCGGTTTATGATTCATGCGATCTTTAAGACCAACACGACTTAAAGCTTCTATAGCTCTTCGCTGCCGCTCCTTATGATGTATTCCTGCATAAATCATAGGAAGCTCTACATTTTTTAAAGCTGAAATCCTTGGCAATAAATTAAAGGACTGAAATACAAAACCAATTTTTAGATTTCTTATTCCTGCCAAATCATTATCATTAAGCTCAGAGACATTGACATCATCTAACTGATAATTACCATAGGTTGCTCTATCCAAGCATCCAATAATATTCATTAATGTTGATTTACCAGAACCAGAGGGTCCCATTATCGAAACAAACTCACCTTCTTCAACTGAAATAGAAACATTCTTGAGAGCTTTTACTGCAATACTACCTTGACCATAGGTTTTATCGAGATTAGTTATTTTTATCATATGCACCTCATTCTCAATACATTGTTTGATAGTTTTTTCACATAAAGTAGGAATGATATTTTCTACATAATATATAGTCATCTTATTGCATTAATGCACAATCTCTTGTATAAAAAAGGCTATAGCTGTGTTCTGTATGATCTAACTTAGTTGATTAAGTATAATAAATTATATATGTTTTATTATACCTATGCAACTCATAAAAATCAAAATAATTTTGGTTTAGTTTCCAATTATGTAAATAAATCAATGACTATAGAACCAAAATTTCTATTAATTAAATTATTTGCAACAAGGAACTTTAGCAGCTGCGATGAAAAAGCAGAAAGGATGAATAGTATTATGAGGCTAATACCATTCACCCTTTCTGCAAATATACAGTAGTTGCTTGTTAACTAATTGATCATAGAATAAGATTTATGCACCGTATACTTGATAATATTCTTCAATTCTTTTCATTATAGTCTCGTTGATTATTTTTTCTCCTGCTACTTTATGATCAGAGAGATAATCTATGACTTCCCTCATCGTAACTATAGCACAGGTTTTAAAGTTAAAGGTATCTTCCAACTCTTTCAAAGCCGTGTTTTCACCCTGACCTTTTTCCATTCTATCAACAGAAATGATAAGTCCTTTAACCTCAATATCTGCTGCTGATTTTATAATTGGCATCGTCTCATAGATAGATGTGCCAGCAGTGGTAACATCCTCAATAATAATGACCTTATCTTCATTCTTAAGTTTACTGCCTAATAAAATTCCTTTATCTCCGTGATCCTTTATCTCTTTTCTATTAGAACAATAACACACGTCCATCCCATAGTTCCTGTCTAAAGAGATAGAAGCTGCCACACTAAGAGGTATTCCTTTATAAGCAGGACCAAATAACACATTAAAATCTGTACCAAAATGATGATAAATAGCCTCAGCGTAAAAATCACCCAGCTTGCTTAATTGTCGTCCTGTTTTATAATTCCCAGTATTGACAAAAAAAGGAGTCTTTCTGCCGCTCTTTGTAATAAAATCTCCAAAAGTCAATACACCGCATTCAACCATAAATTCTATAAATTCCTTTTTATACTGTTCCATAAGCCCTCCTTAATTTAATCTATTAAAAAGTAGTTATCATGACTTTTACTGCAAAACAGTGTTGTCAGATTAAACCACACCTATCAGTTCGCCCATGTCTTTCACTTCATACTGTTTCATGTATTGTTTTATCCCTTTTAAAACTTCCATTGTGGCTGTCGGTCGTATTAAATTTGCTGTTCCTACAGCAATACCTGTTGCACCTGCTAGTAAGAACTCAATAGCATCTTCACCAGTTGAAATACCTCCAAGACCAATAACTGGCAGTTTTATCGCTTTAGTTACTTGGTAGACCATTCTGACTGCTATAGGCTTGATTGCAGGACCTGATAATCCACCTACTTTATTTGCTAATACAGGCTGTCGTTTATGAATATCTATTTTCATGCCGAGCAAAGTATTAATGAGACTAACAGCATCAGCACCCCCTGATTCAACAGCTTTAGCTATTTCAGTGATATCTGTAACATTGGGACTCAATTTAACGATTAATGGCTGCTTGGATACCTTCTTAACTGCATACGTAATCTTCTCTGCCATATCTGGATCCGTTCCAAAAGCTACGCCCCCATGCTTGATATTAGGGCAAGATATGTTTAACTCAATCATGTCCACATCTGCAGTTTGCAGTCTCTCTGCAACCCTACAATACTCATCAATCGTTCTGCCTGCTATGTTAACAATAATATTCGTATTATACTGTCTAAGAAAAGGAATATCATCCTTAATAAAAGCCTCTATGCCAGGATTTTGCAACCCAACAGCATTCAGCATTCCACCATAGGACTCAGCTATTCTAGGGGGGGCATTGCCCATCCAAGGCTCATAAGCTACCCCTTTAACCACAATTCCACCTAATTCGTTGAGATCAATAAAAGGTTCAAACTCTTTGCCAGAACCAAAAGTACCTGAAGCTGTCATAACAGGATTCTTAAAATGAACGCCTGCAATAGTAACAGATAAATCCATTGAATACACCTCATCTTATCAGAGTATTTTATAGTTTAATCATTAAAAATCTCATCGCCCCTAAAAACAGGACCATCCATACAAACTTTCTTATAACTAAACTCATGCTTATTTTTCCAAACCTTAACCGCACACCCTACACACGCCCCAAAACCACACCCCATGCGTTCTTCTAAAGAAAACTGAGCACTTATACCTCTTATTTGCGCCCATTCCTTGACAGCTTTTAGCATGGGTTTAGGTCCACAGGAATAAAGACTATTACCTTTTAAATCAAAATGGTTCAATACATCTATAACCGTGCCTTTATAACCATAGTTACCCGTATCTGTTGCAACAAAAACTTCTCCGTACTGTTCAAACTCTTTAACTAAAAATGGTTCTTGTCTAAACCCAAGTATTATTCTATTATTCCCTTGTAGTTGCTTAGCTAATTCTAATAATGGCGGAACGCCAACGCCTCCCCCTATAATTAGATTGCTTTTAGAGTTCTCCATCGTAAAACCATTCCCAAGTGGCCCAAGTACTTCTATAGAATCTCCTTGATTCAGCTTTGAAAATTCTTTCGTACCCTCACCAACCACGGCGTAGATAAGCTTAATCCAGCCCTGTTTTTTATCCACTTCACAGATACTAATGGGTCTAGGCAAAAGTCTGCTGCTACAGTAACAGTATAGATTAACAAATTGTCCTGGTTTTATTTTACTGGCTAAAGTTTTATCTATAAAAACCAATTCATAAGTATCCTTAGCAATTACTTTATTTTCATGTATCTGTACTGTACCTCTAGCTTTTTCTAAACGAATACACATGAGAACACTCCTTAATCATAGTTATATATTACAAACAATAGACCTCTGTTTGATGGCTATCTAATCCTGAACTTAAAATATCAAGTAAGCCGTTAGCTGTGTCTAAAGAGGTTAGGATAGGCACAGACGCCTCTATAGCCGCTCTCCTTATTCTAAAACCGTCTCTTGTTGTATCATTAGCTTTAGTAGGGGTATTGATAACGAGATCCACTAATCCGCTTCGTATCAAATCCAGCACATTGGGTACTCCCTCACTGATTTTCTTAACCACCTTAACCTCAATATTGTTCTCTATTAAAACCCTAGCTGTTCCTTCTGTGGCAGCAAAGGTATATCCTAATGCTATCCATTGCTTTGCTATTGGAATAAAAGCTTTTTGGTCTGCTGGTTTAAGCATAACCAAAATGGTACCTTTTTTTGTTGGCAGTATCATACCCGAGCCAACAAATCCCTTGAAAAGAGCTTCAAGAAAATTACGTCCTACACCTAATACTTCTCCAGTAGATTTCATCTCAGGACCTAAACTCACTTCTACTTCTGGTAGCTTTTGAGTTGAAAATACTGGAACTTTTACAGATACTTTTTCAGATTCCTTATAAATACCTACGCCATAGCCCATATCCTTTATTCTTTCACCAAGGATAGCTCTAGTTGCAAGCTCAATCATAGGAACACCTGTAACCTTGCTAAGATATGGGACTGTTCTAGAGGATCTCGGATTAACTTCTATAATAAATATTTCATGGTCATACAAAATATATTGAATATTAATCATGCCTTTGATAGATAAAGCTGATGCTAACCTCTTAGTAATATCATAAATATTATTTTTTATTTCCAAGGAAATATGAACAGGTGGATAAATGGATATACTGTCTCCCGAATGGACACCTGCCCTTTCTAAGTGCTCCATAATACCGGGAATCAGGATATCTTCTCCGTCATAGATAGCATCCACTTCAATTTCTCGTCCAAGCAAGTATCTATCAATTAAGACTGGATTCTTTTGATCTCGTTCAAACGCCTGTATTAGATAATTCTCTAGCTCTACCTTGTTATAAGTAATTTCCATACCTTGACCACCTAAAACGTAGGAAGGTCTTACTAAAACAGGATAGCCCAAGTGATTAGCCTGTATCAAACCTTCTTCAAGAGACCAAACCGCTTTCCCTTTAGGTCTGCTAATATTAAGCTTCTCCATAAGTGCATCAAATCTCTCTCTATCCTCTGCTTCATCAATTTTATCTGGGCTTGTACCTAGAATGGGTACTTGCATAGCTTGAAGAAATTTTGCAAGCTTAATGGCTGTCTGACCTCCAAATTGAAGAATAACACCTTCTGGTTTTTCCTTTTCAATTATATTGAGGACATCTTCTTCTGTTAAGGGCTCAAAATATAATTTATCAGCTATATTAAAATCTGTGCTTACTGTTTCTGGATTATTATTAACTATAATGGTTTCAATGCCTGCTTTCTTTAATGCTAAAATACTGTGGACAGAGCAATAGTCAAACTCAATGCCTTGTCCAATCCTTATAGGTCCAGAGCCAATTACCATCACCTTTTTATTATCTGACACGTCCACTTCATCATAGATATCATAAGTTGAATAATAGTATGGAGATACGGCTTCGAACTCTCCACCACATGTATCAACCATTTTAAACACAGTTTCTATATGATAGGCTTTTCTTAAATGATAGATTTCCATAGGAGAACATTGTATAAAATCAGCTATAGCTCTATCACTAAAACCTTTTTGCTTAAGTGTATATAACCAATCTCTACTTATATCTTTTAAATCACTTTCTCTTAATTTTTCTTCTTGCTCTACAATGCCTTTTATTTTATTAAGATAAAAAGCATCCATTCCTGTTATTTTACATATCTTATCAACTCTATAATTTCTTCTTATTAGCTCTGCTAAATCAAAGAGGCGTTCGTCATCAGGAATAGTCACCCTTCTCTTAAGCTCATCCAAGGATCGGCTAGATGCCTTTTTATGGTAAAGAGCATATTGACCGATTTCTAAGGATCGAACGGCTTTTAACAATGCAGCTTCAAAGGTATTACCTATCGCCATGACCTCTCCTGTTGCCATCATTTTAGTACCTAACGTTTTTTTAGCTCTTCTAAACTTATCAAAGGGCCATTTTGGGATCTTGATGACACAATAATCTAAAGTTGGTTCAAAACAAGCCTTAGTCTTTTTGGTCACAGCATTCTCAATCTCATCAAGCGCATAGCCTAATGCCAGTTTTGCTGAAACCTTTGCTATAGGATACCCTGTTGCTTTTGAAGCTAATGCAGATGAACGACTAACTCTAGGATTAATCTCAATAATGGCATATTCAAAGCTTTCAGGATTCAATGCTAATTGAACGTTACAGCCTCCAACAATTCCAATTGCATCAATAATATCCAAAGACGCCTTTCTCAGCATATGATATTCATAATCTGATAAAGTTTGAGATGGTGCAATTACAATACTGTCTCCCGTATGAACGCCAACTGGATCTAAATTTTCCATATTGCAAACGGTAATACAGTTACCCTTGCTATCTCTCATGACCTCATATTCTATTTCTTTCCAACCTTTGATTGATTTTTCTAATAGAACCTGACCAACACGACTGAGCTGCAATCCGCCAGCTAAAATCTGCTTAAGCTCTTCCTTATCTTCTGCTATACCTCCGCCAGTTCCTCCAAGTGTATAAGCTGGACGAACAACCACTGGATATCCAATCTCTTTAGCAAAGGAAACGCCTGCATCTATACTATCTACTATTTTACTCTTTATAATGGGCTGCCCTAACTCTTGCATTAAGGTTCTAAAACTCTCTCTATCTTCCCCTTGCTTAATTGCTTCAATGGCAGTACCTATGACCTTAATATTATATTTATCAAGGATACCCTTATCATTAAGCTCTACCGCCAGATTTAATCCAGTTTGTCCACCCATACCTGCTAAGATACTATCTGGAAGTTCTTTGCTAATTATTTTTTCAAGATAATCTATAGACATAGGTTCTATATACACTTTATCTGCTACTTCTTTATCCGTCATAATCGTTGCAGGATTACTATTAACCAATACGGTTTCAATCCCATCTTCTCTAAGTGCCTGACACGCCTGCGCACCTGAATAATCAAACTCAGCAGCCTGACCAATAACAATAGGTCCTGAACCAATAACTAACACTTTTTTTATGCTAACATTCTTTGGCATATAATTTCCTTTCTATAGATTCTATATTTTGCTATCAATATTATCTATATTTATATTTTATTTGTTTTTGATGCTTCTCTACGGGTTGTCTATGTTCCATATATTGATGACTTTAGTAACAATATTTAGGGCTGCATACTGTCAATAATTTCATCTAAAACTGTATCTGCATCAAAAGGTCCTGGGCAGGCTTCTGGATGAAATTGTACGCTGTAAATTGGATATGCCTTATGCCGTATACCTTCTATGGTATCATCGTTTAGGCTCATGTGTGTAATTTCTACATCCTCTGGAAGAGTAGAATTCTTGACCACATAGCCATGATTTTGAGAGGTTATCATAATTTTATCATTAACTAAGTCCTTAACTGGATGATTGGTACCTCTGTGTCCAAACTTTAACTTCTCAGTATCTCCACCAAGCGCTAATGCTAAGAGCTGATGCCCTAAACAAATACCTGTGATGGGTTTTTTTCCTAACAGTTTTCTTATTTCATGGATCGTTTCAACATCCTTAGGGTCACCTGGCCCATTGGATAAAAAAACGCCATCTGGCTTCACTGCTAGGATCTCTTCAGCAGTAACAGTTGCAGGAAACACCGTTAGCTTACATCCCCTTTTAATAAAGGCATTTACAATGCTGTTCTTGATACCAAAGTCAATAATAGCTATATGAATACCCTGACCTTCTATTACTTTTTTTTCTTTAATCGATACTTCTCTAACAGCATTTTTATTTGTGTAGCTGTTAAGTTTAAGCTGGATTTGAGATTCTGTTAAATCTCTCACTGTGATAATTCCTCGCATCGTCCCTTTATTACGAATAGTTTTTGTAAGCGCTCGGGTGTCTAAACCCTCTAATCCAATGACTCTATTTTCTTTTAAATAATCGTCTAATTCAAATTCACATCGCCAGTTACTAGGGAAAGAGCATTTTTCCCTTACAATTAGTCCTCTTACCTTAACTTTATCTGATTCACTATCATCTAGGTTTAATCCGTAGTTTCCTATCAATGGATAAGTCATTGTAACCATTTGACCATAATAGGAAGGATCAGTTAATATCTCCTGATAGCCTGTCATCCCAGTGTTAAATACAACTTCACCTACTGTTTCTTTTACATAACCAAATGCATTACCTTCAAAAATGGTTCCATTCTCTAATATGAGCTTTGCTTTCATAGGTCCTCCTTACATCATCCTACTGGATAACTGAGTTGATATCTTTTTTCATATCCTCTGCTGCTTGTCTAGCTGCATAATGAAATTCTTTTTCTGAATATTTGCTTGCATACTTATCTTTCTTGTAAGCAGCAATAATACCTCTTGATGAATTAACAATGGCTCCTAATCCATTCTTATTAAAACAATCTGCAATATCTTTTGCTCCTGCTCCTTGTGCTCCATATCCAGGGACTAAGAAAAACGTATGCGGCATGAGTGTGCGCAATTCCAAACACTGCTTCTTATATGTCGCTCCCACTACTGCTCCTACTTGACTAAAGCCGTAGGATCCGATAGACGCTTGACCCCACTCAGATACTAAACTTCCAATCACTTCATAAATTCTTTTGCCATCTGTACTTAAATCTTGTATTTGTCCACCATTTGGATTTGATGTTTTAACTAAGATAAAAAGCCCTTTATTATACTTCTGACAATCATTCATATACGGTTCTATTGAATCAACTCCCAAATATGGATTAAGTGTTATAAAATCTTCTTTATAAACACAATAGGAATGTTCTTCTACCTTAACTCTACCAATATGTCCATGAGAGTAAGCCTCTGCTGTTGAGGCTATATCACTTCTTTTAATATCACCAATGACAATTAATCCCTTGCTTTTAGCATACTCAATGGTGTCTAAATATGCTTTTATACCTTCGTAACCAAACTGTTCATACATGGCAATCTGTGGTTTTACAGCAGGCACAATGTCTGCTATCTGGTCGATAATAGCTTTATTGAAACGTAAATAAGCATCTGAAGCACCTTTTAAGGTTTGACCATATGATCCATAAGCTTCTTGCTTAATAAACTCAGGTATAAAATCTAATCTTGGATCTAAACCCACAACGGATGGATTATTGAGTTCTAGAATTCTCTTGATTAATGTATCTATCATTTGCTACCTCCGTGAATAAATCCTATTTTTGTGGTACTCTGTATAACACTAACTCTAACATTCCAGTTTGTTTTCTTAGCACATTACTATCTATATAACTTTTGTATCACTATAAACTACTTTCCCATTGACTATAGTATATTTAACCTTTCCTTTGACCTGTTTACCATGAAAAGGACTGTTTTTACTTTTTGAAACAAATTTATTTACATTTATGGAATAAGTTTCACTAGGATTAATAATGGTAATATCAGCTGCTTTGCCTATACTTAATGTTCCTTTATCAATGCCTAGCATTTTAGCTGGGCTATAACTCATTTTTTCAACCATTTGCATGGGTGTTAAAATACCTGTTTCTACGAGTTCTGTTATGGTTAATGCTACAGATGTTTCAAGTCCCACGATACCATTAGCTGCTTTTGAATAATCACAGTTTTTGTCTTTAATATGGTGTGGCGCATGGTCTGTCGCAATTAATTCTAATGTACCATCACGCAGCCCTTCTTTTATAGCATCAATATCCGACTGCGTTCTAAGAGGAGGATGCATTTTGGTATTGGTATCATAGCTTCTAACAGCTTCGTCCGTCAAAGTAAAATGATGAGGACACACTTCTGCTGATACAGATAATCCTTTACTCTTTGCAAACCTTAGTAAGTCAACACCGCCTTTTGTAGTTAAGTGGCATATATGGAGTTTAGCTCCTGTTTTTTCGGCAAGAATAATATCTCTTGCAATAATAACTTCTTCAGCTTCGGCAGGAATACCTTTTAATTGTAGTGAATCAGCGACTGATCCTGCATTCATAACGCCACCTGATAGAGTCTCATCTTCACAATGAGATAATACTGGCAGGTTAACTTTTTTAGCACTTATCATGGCCTTTTTTAAAAGACCTGCATCCATAACTGAATAGCCGTCCTCACTAATAGCGCAGACACCAGCCTCTGCCATTTCTTCTATATGGGCTAAGGTCTTTCCTTCTTGTCCCATGGTTATTGCTCCTATGGGTAAGACATTCACCACAGCTTCTTTTTCTGCTTTTAGACGTATGTAATCCACTACATACTTGCTATCAATTGCTGGGTTTGTATTGGGCATTGCGCAAACAGTTGTAAACCCACCTTTTGCTGCACTTTCACTTCCTGTAGCTATTGTTTCCTTGTATTCAAATCCGGGGTCTCTTAGGTGAACATGTACATCTATTAGCCCTGGAGTTACCCAACAATCCGAAGCATCAATAACCTCATCCGTCTGATGGTCTATGGAACTTTCAATTTTTATTACGATACCATCTTCTATTAGTACATCTTTTTTTTCATAGGTTTGGTCTGCTGGATTAATAATCATGCCATTTTTTATAAGTGTTTTCATAAATTACCTCCTAAATTCTTAATTTGTTAAACTATTTATCCTTCATTGTATTGCACAATTCGTTGTTCTACAAAAAAAGAAAGAACAATAATCCCATTAAACCAATGGGTTATTGTTCTTTTAAATGGGTAATAATATCTTATACTTTTAAGTATAAGATATCGTAATGATAATTGAGTTACTATTATTATAACATGTTTTATAGAATAAAGAATAGCATAATAAAAGAACGCACTGATGTCTCGCATCCTATTTCATCCCTTTCTGATCTCACAGGATCAATTTAAAGGTCGACTTGCGTACTGTCGATTAACCAATTTAAGTTGTTGCAATTGTATCATATACTATTTATTGTGTCAATAACAATTTTTTATTTATGAGGTCAGTTGATTAGATGCCGCATACATTAAGCCTAGCATTAATAAATAGGTTACGATCGCAAATGCAAAAACAACAAAAAATAACAGACTAATCGGGATTATAGTGACAATTATAGTAAGTATTATACTAATAAGATATAACCTCCACCTACTATTGGCCTTTGATTCTAATTTAATCAGATTTATCAGTCTTGCTTCGTATCCTATCCCTCGACAAATATTATAAACCATCACTAGTGAAAGTATTAGTGTTAGTATCGTAAGCAATATACTGAAAAAATATAGAAAAGTATTCCCTGTATTAAACTCATAAATGTTAAAAATAGAGATGAATATCATAGGAAATGCAACTTTCTTTGCAGCTTTAAAAAACTCATTCTTCTCTTCTAAAAGGGTTAATCCCTGATAGAAAAAGATGTAAGCAATTACATCTGGTAAAATATCAAAGCCTAAAAGTCTAAAATCAAATAAAAATAAGAATCCCCAAAATAATTTCTTATACATAACATCAATCCTTTCTTAATACTGATATCATATAAATACAAGTTATTTTATACCGTTTATGTGTATTAATGTTGTATTTATTTACTATCATTGTATTCTATCTTTTTACACCTTGATTAATCAAGGTATTAGCATCAACATACTATTGATTGCTAATACCTTATTATTATAGATAACTATATAATTTTGTATGTATCATTATATTAAAAAGTTAATCTAAAATCTGTTCTACTGTATAGTCTTTATCTTGTAATTGATTTATAATACCTGTGTCTCCAACCATATGACCTGCACCCACAACTACAAAATAGGTTTTATTCGTGTCATCTGTTAAATAAGTCTGTATTTTATTTACCATATTATGATTTCTCATTATCCAAAATTGCTGTGTAAATTCATTTTCAGAGCTTTGCTCTTCTAATTTAAGAATATCTTCTAACTCATGAACATCACCCTGCTTCCAAGCATTGAGTAATGCCTCCATTACTTCTATATTATCTGACTGCTCATCACCATCTAGTGTACTTAATAAAAATTGCTCTTGAAGCTCAGGTGTAAAAGATTCAAATAAATTGACTTGAAGTTTAAGACCTTCTATTTCTATAAGCTCTTTCCGCCCTATGGCCTTTGTCATAAAATAAAGATCAACGCCAAGTCCAGCTGAGTAATCATTCTGTGCCATTTCTAAATTTTGAAGTACTAATGCTGCACTCCATGGTTTAAATCGTATATAGCTTTCTTCAGGTATACCATATGGTTTTATTTTTTCTAAAAACATCTGATAGGTCTGTTCAGATATATTGTCTTCAAGCGTATTGTTATCTGTATAAAACATTTTTTGCTGCATATATGCAATGCCTTCACTATTATTATTTAATAAATTTGCTTCTACGACAAGGTAATCTGCAAGGGTATATGCTTTTATAATATCATTGTTCATAGGATATATTCTAGAATCTGCTGCATGTATTGAACCCATTAAATATACTTGACTGGTTCCACCTTCGACTTTCCAAAAGAACCCTTTTGAAGTGGCATCGGTCTCTTGCATAACCAACTCGTAGGTTCTATTAAGAAATGCAAACATTTCCTCTCGTGTACATAAGCTCATCAAATTGAGTGTTTTATTGGGATTTCCTCTTAATACTCCTTTACCAATAAAGTACTTAACCATGTCTATATTCTGGTTTGGTATATCCTTTGCATCTTTAAAATCAAGCTTATCATCCATATCATAGCCTAAATCGGGTTGTGCCTTATTTATAACCTGATATAGTATATCAATAACCTGAAGTCTATTAGCTGGTTCATTGAAATTATCATTGAGTGATTCATCATGGAGCAGATTAATAGTATAAGCCTTAGTTCTTATAGGATTATCTTTGAACACAACGGTACTATCTATTTCAATTTCAGCTGCTGTTAATTTTTCATATAATTGTACTCCAATCCTATACATTTCATCTTTGGTTATAGGTTTTTGAGGTTTTTGATACATATGTGTATCAATAAAATTATAAATACTTAATGAATGTATTTCATCTATTGCCCATGAACTGGGTACTTCTACCTGTATTGATTGTACTTTTGATTGTAAATCTGATTGAGCACAAGCCTCATGTAAATTAAACTGAGTTAATATAAGAAAAATAGCTATTATTAAACCGTAGCCTCTTTTCATTATCCTTCATCCTTTCAAATTGTTGGTTTTAGTATAAACCATATACTAAAACACTGTCAACTTTGATACATATATTTAACTTTAATGTCATATATCTATTTATTAATTATTATTGTTTATATATTCGTTTATTATAGATACCCTAGCTTATCTAAACCAACTTTTTCCTATAGTTACCTATTAAGTTCTACAATCTATGTACATATTAAGATAAAAAAAAGAGGTACTCAGTACCCCCTTATACATTATCCATATTTTTTAATTTCTCAGCTTGATCTGCTGTGATTAGACTGTCTATGATTTCTTGAATATCTCCATCTAAAATAGAATCTAACCGATGTAGCGTTAGTTTAATTCTATGGTCCGTAACACGACCTTGAGGAAAATTATAGGTTCTTATTTTTTCACTTCTATCCCCTGTACCTACTTGGCTTTTTCTATTTTGCGCAAGTTCTGATTGCTGTTTTTCCAGCTCAAGTTCATAAAGCCTTGCTCTTAATACCTTAAGAGCCTTATCTTTGTTTTTTAGCTGGGATTTTTCATCCTGACAGCTGACAACCATACCTGTTGGAAGGTGTGTAATACGTATTGCTGAATCTGTTGTATTAACACTTTGCCCACCATTACCAGAGGAGCGAAATACATCTATTCTGAGGTCGTTCATATTAATTTCTACATCGACATCCTCTGCTTCTGGCAAAACAGCTACCGTAACCGTAGATGTGTGTATTCTTCCGCCTGATTCTGTAACAGGCACTCTTTGTACACGGTGTACACCACTTTCGTATTTCAGCTTTGAATAAGCTCCTTGACCCTGTATCATAAATACAGCTTCCTTAAATCCTCCAACGCCACTTTCGTGTATATTCATGGTTTCAATTTTCCAGCGACTTCTCTCTGCATACCTTGAATACATTCTGAAAAGCTCAGCAGCAAATAGAGCTGCTTCATCTCCACCTGCACCGCCTCTTATTTCAACAAAAACATTTTTATTATCATTGGGATCCTTAGGAAGTAATAATACTTTTAAACTCTCTTCTAATTCTATAAGTTTTTCCTTGCTTAATGATAGTTCTTCTTTTGCCATGTCCTTTAATTCTGGATCGTCTTCTTCCTCAAGAATCATTAAGCTGTCTTCAATATTTATTTTAGTATCTTTATACTCTTTGTATTTTTCAACAACAGGTGTTAAGTCGCTATGTTCTTTCATAAGCTTTCTCCACTTATCTTGTTGACTAATTACCTCTGCGTCATTGATTAATTCTAGTATTTCGTTAAATCTTATAAGAATTCCATCCAACTTATCAAACATACTATATACCTCTTTTACCTTTTATTCAGCTTGATAATAGCCTAAAACAACTCTATCCAAGCCAGAACAATCTTTAATTCCTTCAATATTCTGATAGCCTTCTGCTATCAGTAGTTTTCTAACCTCTTCTTTTTGATTATACCCAATTTCAAAAAGAAGGTAGCCCTTTGTTTTAAATAAAGGCTTACAAGTCTTTGCAATTCTTTTATAATAGTCCAGTCCATCCTCACCACCATTTAAAGCTTGAAAAGGCTCATATTCTCTAACTTCAGTCATTAAGTTCTTTATATGAGCTGTAGGAATATAAGGTGGGTTAGAAATGATTAAGTCCACGCTACTACTGTACTTAGAATCTAGACTTTCAAATAAATCACTTTGGATAAATATTATTCTATCCTCTACATGTAAGTGCTTAGCATTATACCTTGCTACATCCAACGCTTCATGCGACACGTCCAAAGCAACGACCTGTTCAACATCGTCACAAAAATGGCATAGGCTGACAGCAATACAGCCACTTCCTGTTCCAATATCCATAACAGAATCAATGGGGTGTAATTGAATAAGCTCTATTGCTTTTTCCACTAGAATTTCAGTATCTTGTCTTGGAATAAGAACCTTATTATTAACAGTAAATGTAAGTCCCATGAATTCTTGTTCCCTTGTTAGATATTGAAGAGGTTTCCGTTGTGCCCTCAGGTCAATATTATACATATATTCTTTATAAGCTTGAGAGCATATTTCTTTATTTCCATGAACCAGCACTTCTACTTTGGTTACTTTTAAAATAAATTCTAGCAATAGCATAGCATCTATCTTAGCATCTCTTATATGGTGGTTTTCTAAGAGCTTTGTACCATCCTGCAAAGCTTTTCTGAGTGTTACTTTCATCCTTACTCAATACACCTTTCAAATCTGCACGAGCAGTTTCCTATTATTTATCACTTCTAAGATAAATATTTCTCAAACCATTATATCATGTCATAATTAAATTATCTACTATATTGATTTACGGGTCTTTTTATTTACTTTTAGCATCGGTTATTTAATGAATTAAAGGATTATCAGCAGAAATATTCTCTACGATAAACTCAATGACTTTTAATGATGACATATAAACAAAAAGTTGAGGTTATGCCTCAACTTAATTACCTGAACTATTCATTCTCGTTTGCTATACCATATTTTCGGTTAAATTTATCTATACGACCACGAGCGGCAACTGCTTTTTGTGTCCCAGTATAAAACGGATGACATTTTGAACATATCTCTACATGAATGTTCTCTTTTGTTGAGCCTGTTACAAATTCATTACCACAATTGCACTTTACAGTAGCCTGATGGTATTCTGGATGAATGCCTTTTCTCATGTTTTTCACCTCTTTCACTATAGTAATACCGACCCTATCGATTTTTACGTATAAAACAACCTATATATTATATCATAATACTAATAGAGTTGCAATACTATGACTTATTTTGTTTTCATTTTTTCTAATGGATTATATTTATCTGTATTTTTCTAATATATTATTGTTGATTTTATATATGAATTCATGATTATCTTTACACCCAACAAAAACACGCGTAATACTTTCTATAACTTCATCCGATCTCATATTGCTGCTTGCTTTTCTTAACCTGTAAACAGCATCTAATTCATCTTTTGTATAGAGTAAATCTTCTCTTCTAGTGCCTGATTTAGAAATATCAATAGCTGGGAAAATTCTCTTTTCAGATAGTTTTCTATCTAATACAACTTCCATATTACCTGTCCCTTTAAATTCTTCAAAAATAACCTCATCCATTTTACTGCCTGTCTCCACAAGCGCCGTAGCAAGTATGGTTAAGCTTCCACCTTCTTCTATATTTCTAGCTGCCCCAAAAAACTTCTTAGGCATATGCAAAGCCGCGGGATCAAGACCTCCAGATAATGTCCGACCACTAGGTGGAATTGTAAGATTATATGCTCTTGCTAATCTTGTGATACTATCTAATAGTATGACTAAGTCTTTCTTTTGTTCTACTAATCTTTTGGCTCTTTCAAGTACCATCTCAGCAACCCGTTTATGATGGTCCGGCAATTCATCAAAAGTAGAATAAATTACTTCAACATTGTTACCTTTTATTGAACGTCTTAAATCGGTAACCTCCTCAGGTCTTTCATCTATTAACAATACCAACAAATGACTTTCTGGATGATTTTTGGTGATAGCATTGGCAACCTTTTTCAGCAATGTTGTCTTTCCTGCCTTTGGCGGCGCAACTATCATTCCTCTTTGCCCTTTACCTATCGGAGCTATAAAGTCAATTAATCGAGTAGAATACTCTTTAGTTTCCGTTTCGAGTCTTAGTCTTTCATTAGGAAATATAGGTGTTAAATACTCGAAATTAGGTCGTGCCGACGCATTTGCAGGCGAATCACCATTGACTGTTTGTACATAAAGTAACGCTCTAAACTTTTCATTCTCTTTAGGTACTCTAATATTCCCACGTATTAAGTCTCCTGTTTTCAAATTAAACCTACGAATTTGAGAGGGTGATACATATACATCGTTTTCACCAGGCAGATAATTCTCACATCTAATAAATCCAAATCCATCTGGAAGGACTTCTAATACCCCATAGGCTATATCACCACTATTTAATTGCTGAAAATCTGCTGGAACTTCATTATTATTGTATTTTTTCTTAGATTCATCTGGTTTCTCTACTTTTTTATTTTGTTTCTCAGCCATTTGGGTATCTACCTGCTCTTTATTAGGAACTTCTGTTTCTTTTTTCTTAGCTTCTTCTTTTGCTTCTATATCACTCAATAGCTTTATTAATTCTGCCTTTCTAAAAGTGGTAACACTTCTTAAACCTATCTTTTTTGCTCGCTCTCTAAGTTCAGCAAGCTTCATTTTACTAAAATCGGTGTCCATATATGTAACATCCTTTCTTTACCTACATATATTATTATTTTCATTCATAGTTATAATGGGAAAGTATTGAAAACAGAGGGATAAGATAATTAGAATATCTAAATAGATAGTGCGTTATTTATGTTATATGTATATAGTATGAGACAAAAGCATCATACTATATACATCAATACAAATCTTTATTAAGCTTTATTACTGCTTCCACACATTTTAATTTTTGTCTTAACAACTTCTTTAATAGCATTGGTTGTTGGTGCTAACATCTTTCTTGGATCATAAACATCAGGTTGTTCTTGTACAAACTTATGCATATTTCTTTGAAAAGCTTGACGTAAGTCAGTATCAATATTAACCTTATTAATACCCAAGGATACGGCTTTTCTAATATCTTCTTCTGGCACACCTGATGCTCCATGTAGAACCAAAGGCATGTTTAATCGTTTTTTAATAACATCTAAACGTTCAAAATCTAAATCTGGTTCCCCTTGGTATACACCATGGCATGTTCCTATTGCTATAGCTAAGAAGTCAACACCCGTTTTATTGACAAACTCTTCAGCTTCATCTGGATCTGTCATGGTTGCATCTTTTGACAATACTCTAACTTGGTCTTCAACACCACCAATTTTTCCTAACTCTGCTTCTACAGATACTCCCATTGGATTAGCAATGTCAATAACTTTCTTTGTTAATTCCATATTCTTGCTAAAATCATATTTTGAACCGTCAAACATAATGGAAGTCCAGCCGTATCTTAAACACTGCATAATTACTTTCCAATCTGTACCATGATCTAAGTGTAAAGCTACTGGTACAGAAGCTTTTTCACCAAGCTGTCTAACAATCATTGCTAATTCTTCTATTCCTGCATAGGCAATTGCGCTTTGACTTGTTTGGATTATAACTGGTGCTTTTTCTTCCTCAGCTGCTTCTATAATAGCTTTTGTCATCTCCAAGTTGTTGGTGTTAAATGCCCCTACTGCATAGCCACCTTCATGTGCTTTTTGCATAATGTCATTACCTGTTACTAACATAGTACTTCCTCCTTTGGGATATGTAAATTTAGAAAAGCATAATTAATGTATATAGAAATGAAATAATTTCCATTATACTTAATGTATTAACTAAAACATTTTACCATACTTTCTAGTTAGAATTCAATAGCTAGTGCCTATTTTATTTGAACTTAAAACAGTATTAAAGAGGTTATATAAAAAAATATAAGCAATGTTGTCGCATCTACAATGGTTGTAATCATAGGGCTCGCCATAATAGCTGGGTCTAGTTTGAGCTTTTTTGCAATAATGGGCAATAATCCTCCCATTAGAGCAGCAAAGGTTGTTGTACATATGAGTGTTAATCCTACAACTGTTGCAAGTCTAACCTCTTTGTAGGTTATGATTATTCTAGTAAAGTTAAGCATACCAAGCATTACACCTAATAATACTCCAACTCTAATTTCTTTCCAAATCACTTTAAATAAATCCTTAAACTTAATATTACCAAGTGTTAGTCCTCTTATGACAAGTGTTGCTGATTGTGCTCCAGTATTACCACCAGTTGACATAAGCATAGGTGTGATAGCTGATAGAATACCAAAAGTTTGAATTAAATGCATATTAGATGTTGTAACAAATTCTGTTAAGACAGCAGAAAACATTAGAATAATCAGCCATGTGATTCGTCTCTTAGCTAAATTAAATGTATTGATATTCAGATATTCCTCTTCTGTAGGATCTATAGCAGCCATTCTTTGAAAATCTTCTGTTGTTTCTACTTCTATAACATCTACAATATCATCAATGGTAATTATTCCTACTAATCTATTTTCATTATCAACAACAGGCAAGGATAATAAATCATATTTTTTAAAAACATCAGCGATATACTCCTGGTCATCATTCGTGTGAACAGAAATAAACTCTGTTTCCATTATATCCGATATCAATCTACCTGAATCACTTAGTACCAAATCTTTTAAAGATACAATTCCTTCGAGCTTTCTTTTTTTACTGATCACATAACAGGTATAGATGGTTTCTTTGTTTAATCCAATTCTTTTAATTCTTTTCATAGAAGCAGCTACTGTCACTTCTTTTTTTAAATCAACAAACTCAATGGTCATCAAACTGCCCGCTGAATCATCTGGATAATTTAGAAACTGGTTAATAAGCTTTCTTTCTGTAACCGTTGTATTGATCAAAATACGTTTAACAACGTTTGCAGGAACCTCTTCTATAAAGTCAATCATATCATCAAAGTATAGTTCATCAATGATTTCTGCTAACTCAGTATCACTTATTAGAGTTGAAAACTCTGCTTGTCTATCCCCATCAAGATGTACAAATACATCTGCTGCAAGCTCTTTGGGTAATAATCTAAAGACTAATAAAGCAGGTTTAACATCTAGTTCATCTAATAATTCTGCAATGTCTGGCTCTTGGATTTCAAGCAGCTTAGCTTTTATTAAAGCTAAGTGTCTATTCTTAATTAAATTCTTAAGTTCTTTTAGTATCAACTTTTAGTCCCTCCTTTGTCTAACTGCACACTACAGTAGACAAAGAAAGTTTGATTTACTTTATTTGAATATCAAAATGGCAGCAAGACTATTTAATTGTATGTACAAATATTCCGGACCAGCATCCATACTACCATCTCCTTTTTTAATCTATAGTATCATATCAATTTTACTATTGATGCAGCATTATTGCAACAAGAATATCAATACAATACAGGAGGGTTTCATGAGCGGACTATAAGTAATGACCTATATTTTATTTTATATTAGCTTGATATTAGTATTAATCATATAAAACCATATCTTAACTTATAACACCTATACTATTAATGAGCATATGTTTTAAAGTATATATTAATTTATGGTGATTTACATGACAATAAACAAAAAAATAAAAACCCCATGCAAGCGACAATCGCAAACACAGGGCTTTTTATAACGTGCGCAAGAAGATTCGAACTCCCGGCCTTCTGATCCGTAGTTAGTCAATTCTGAATATTTCGCCTAATATGCTGTTGACAATATGTTGACACTTTTAAGGAATTTTGGTATTTGTGGATGGTTGTGTTACAGTTGTTTGTCGCTGCTAGTTGCAGCAGCTTGTAATAAGTAACACATGAATAATAGTTATGACTTCATGGTAAACTTAGAGTAAAACATCAGGTGACATCATGAAGGTATACATTAGAGAGGTCAGAATCAAGAAAGGATTATCTATTAGGGAATTGTCAAGGAAATCTCATGTTAGTGTCGGTGCTATCTCCGATATAGAGAATTATAGTGTAGATATGAAACTATCCACTTTTTGTAAGCTTGCAAAGGCACTAAATGTTGATGTTAATAACGAATTGTTAAAAAATTGAGCAAGTGTTCAGCACACTGAACGGTTAAAGTGGTAAAATGTACCTAAGGGGGAATGGTACATGCAATACAAACAAATGACAAAAGTAATAGTAAAGGTCAAGCTATTGCGTAAATTGGTACTACTAGGTTATGAAAGAGACATAATACTGGACATCATAGACAACTTGATAATTGATTGCATAAAGACAGCTAAGAGACCCTAATCTCTTAGCTTTTTTAAGTACTCCAAATATTTGCTGTATCTTACGAGGTATGTCAATCATTACTCCTTATGATTCATCCCTACTCCCGACGAGTTTAATTCTTGAGCTTCTTTAGTTGCTGTGTCCCCCTGTTAGTTTTTCCTTATCTAATAAGTTGAGTTCACTATATTGTCGTATGATTGTGATAGTTCGCTCTTGTGCTGTGTCCTTTTGTCAGGTGGTTTGTTCGTTGGCTCTTTCCGAGTATCTTAAACTCTTTTTGTCTGTAGGGATGATAATATATGTCGTTTTTTACACTTGATTAATTGTTAACTTACGGAAACTTGACGCGCGCGAGTGGGGGAATTTAAGGGGGGAGCGGCGCGTCTAGTTGTAGTTAGTTAATCATTCATCAAGTCCAATTCCCCCGCTACTCCCCTACTCCGTTCTATTCTGTGAGCTTCTTTAGTTGCTGTGTCTCATGCATCAGTTTGGCTCTTACGAGTAGTTCGAGTTTGTTATCTTCGTTCAGTCGGTTATAGTGCCCGAGTAATTCTATTTCTTTGTTGCTTAGGTTAGAAGAAACGTCCCCTGTTATTAGCCAATCCACAGAAAATCCATAGGTTAGCACAAGCGGAATTAAGGTTCTTAATGTGGGTAATTTTTTGTTATTCTCGATATCGGATAATGTACTCTTTGCAACACCTGCATTGTCAGCTATATCTTTAAGTGTTAACTTCTTAGCTTTTCGCCACGATTTAATCTTGTCACCAATATCCATTATTCCACTCCTCAAAAATAATTTCGCAAATGCGTATATAGCTATTGACAAATTCGCAATAGCGGATTATAATATACTTAGTGATACTTTTTCATGTAGAAAAAATATATCTTAATCTTAGATTCTATCATATTTAAGCTTGAGGGAAAAGGGGGAAATGAACATGACTATCACTGAAATGATAAGCAGCATAAAAGAAACTGGTATATCTAAAATAGAACTTACACTAGAGGACACAATCAAATTGCTAAATAGTGAAGAGTTTGAGATGATTTATAGCCGAATGTTTGAAGTTTATGGAAATATCAAAGTCTCTGGAGCTAAAATTAAACCTGACCCTGATTTAAAAATTTTAGTGTTGACTGTTCATGAACCTAGTACTAATGATATTGAACTTCTAGCAAGACGCATGAATTTTAGATTCATCTGGATGGAAGTGCTAGATAAATATATGATTGAATTTTGTGTTAACAATATCGTTGTCGCATATGTGGAAATTTGCGTTAAAGGATGTGAATAACCATATGGACTTTGAAGGATTCTTGATGTTATTTATAGCTTTATCTATTATAGTTTCGGTATTAGTTGTTCTTTTTGACATATAAAACATGGTAATAAGGGCTAAGTCCCTTTTATATAAAAAAGCGATGAAAGAAGGTGAAAGCGGTGGATACAATGAAAGGAATACTACTCTATGCAAAACCATACTCCATGAATGACAATGGTGTACAAAAGTCGGGGATAAGTATGTCTTACTTACTAACAGAGACGCTTAGCCCCAGTCAACAAGCAGACGGTGGAAAAGGATTCAGACCTTGTAGAGAATCGTTACCCCTTGATATGCAAGACCAAATTCAAACAGTTCCCGGCATATACGCATTTAAGTTTAATCTAGTGCCAGGTAGTAATGGCAAACCACAAATGCGTGTTGCTTCTTTGCAATATGTCGAAAATTGCACAGGCAAGAAGTAAGGGGGCATTGAATGACAGAACTAGATAAACTAACAGAACTAGTTGAAATCATTGGTCAACAATCGGACACCTTACAGGAACAACTTGAACAACTTGAGATACTCAATCAACAGATTCTAAGCCTATTTGGTATAACTATTGGATTCTTGGTTGTTATTCTGATAGCTAAAGGACTAAAGGACTAAGGGGTGATTGACATAGTTGATACAGAGTTATTCATCTACGGTGCAACACAATCTATTGTAGTCGGACTGATAGTCTACTTTAGTAGTTGGGCTATTGGTTTACTAATAAATTTTATTAAAACTTGCTTCGTAAAGTAAGGGAAAGGAGTTCAATATGCCATTAATCACATTGGGATTAACTGATACTCAAGTAGCTATGCAAACAGCATTACAAGGAATTGCGACTGAAGCAACAGGCAGTTTAGTAGTAGTTGCCCCTATTGCCTTGGGTGTTATGGGTATGTACTTGGTATGGCGTTACGGTGTAAGGTTTTTCAAGTCTATATCAAAATAATTGTAGATATTTGTAAAAGGGGCTACCCCCCTTTTTTTTACCCTTAAAGCTACTGATTTTTTAGGTTTGGAAAGAATATGACGTGTTACATGAAAACATGCTGCATAAAAGTACTGAGGATTGTTATGTAACACACGAACTATAAGGAAGGTGATGAAATGAAGAGATTACTAGCAATAATACTATCTGTAATGATGCTAATAAGCGTTGTGAACAACTCTAGCAAACGAGCTTATGCAAGTGCTGTTGCTGTTTTGCCCGAAGCTGTCAGCTTGTTGGATAAATTAGCGACATTGGTTATGTATGGGACGTCAGTACACAATAAGAGCATTGATAGGTATGAGGGGGATACTATCACAACTGGGATAAGCGAAGTGGACAGCTACATAAAAGCTTACAATACCATCCAAAATGGCAATTCATGGTTAGGTGACAATATTTTTGATGCACAATGTATTTGGTCTACTCTTGGAGCAGATAAGCAGGCAGTAATAGAGTATATATCAACAGGTACAGGGACATTGACGGATGAGCAGGACTCTATATATGAGAAGTGGTTTGGTAAATCCTCTAAAAAAGTGTCCATTGAAGAGATAGAAATCACACAGCAGTTTCTTAAGGGGGTGCTTGGTACTGTTGTATGTAATGCTATAAAGGAGATTAATAGCTATGTACACACAGGCAATAGTGTTAGTGTGGATGATACAGCTACTGGAGAAGAGGTTACATATTGTATGAGTTCAACAAACGAAAAGTACGCTATTCCCTCGACTTTTTCAATCGATGCAAATTTTATAACTCTTGGTGGACGATATGATGCTATAGTAACTCATGATGTATCGGTTGGCTATAATGATTATGCTGACATAATAGTTAAATTGCCTGAAATAAATCTAATATATAAAGTTGGGTTGTCTTATGATAGTAAAGATAAAATTAGACAAAATGACATTGATAGGACAGCATTTTATTTTTATGCGCCTGCTAATACAAGCGCAATAGCGTATAGACAGCATGATGGAGTGACTCTACTAATAGATGAGCTAATCTCTTTAGGGATTACTATTCCTGATGATATTATGGATGTTTATCATGATAAGGATATGGATATAATAGACGTTTTTGGTTATCCTGTGCATGGTTCTGTGCGTGTTTTTACAGGGGATACAGATTATAAACGAGCAGAGGAGAAAATGACATATTTCCCTGATATAAAAATTGCTGACGTAAAAAATAAAACAGTTGAGGAAATCAACGAGCAAGTGATTGCAACGACAGGAACCACCACAGCAGACTTGACACAAGACCAAACAGATGACCCAGCAATTCCAGTAGTTAACCCTCTCGACCTAACAATCCCTCAATCTGCTGAACTCGACTTTTCCCCCCTAACATCTGTCGGTAACTTACTAAGCACGAAATTTCCCTTCTGCTTGCCTTGGGACTTAAAACGCATAATAGACACTCTTAACGTCCCCCCTACTCCCCCA
>JANQFZ010000028.1 GCA_028277605.1 Vallitaleaceae bacterium
GACTTGCATGTGTTAAGCACGCCGCCAGCGTTCATCCTGAGCCAGGATCAAACTCTCATGTTGATATCTTTTATCCTGTTCATCACTTAAATTCTCAAGCATTACTTTAGTAATACTCAACCTTCTAAATGACGCTCTTATCACTCTTTTAGAATTAACTGGTTGGTTGTTTTACTGTTCAGTTGTCAAGGTTCTTACTAACAAAATTATTAAATTTCTTTTTTTGTCAGCGAAAATCATTTTAACACATTTATTGACTCTTGTCAACACTTTTTTTGCTGATTTTTCAGCAACGGAGAAGGAGGGATTTGAACCCTCGCGCCGCTATTAACGACCTACTCCCTTTCCAGGGGAGCCCCTTCAGCCACTTGGGTACTTCTCCAAGTAACTACATTAAATCTAAGTAAGAACGAAACCACCATTGGCGGTTTCGTCTATGACGGAGAAGGTGGGATTCGAACCCACGGCCCCTTTCGGAGTCACTGGTTTTCAAGACCAGCTCCTTAAACCACTCGGACACCTCTCCAAACACTTTCTAATATCAAGCGCTTAAATAATTTATCATATCTTAAACCATCTGTCAAGTTTTTTTAGTGTTTTTCATCATTTTTTTTGTATAAAAATCTAAATTTTTACTTAAACTATATCCAGATTTGAATCTAATAAAGCATCTTTCTGAATAAAATAAGACATCATTTATTAGAGCAAACTAAGACTATGAAGCATAAAATTTCTTTAAACTAACTTAATCTAACATCATCTAACTCAGAAACACAAATGTTATTAATCCATTTTTTGATTTATAAAACTATGACCGATAATGAGATCCTCTTGAGTTGTTATCTTAATGTTCGTATAGCATCCCTCAATCATCTTAACTTTTAAATTCATATATTTCTCAACCAGCATCGCATCATCCGTTCCACAATATTGCTCTTTTTGTGCACGTCTATAAGCTTCTTTAATAATATCAGCTTCAAATATTTGAGGTGTTTGCACAGCCCATAGCATTTTACGTTTTGGTGTCTCACTAACAAAATTTTGGTCATCTACAACCTTAATAGTATCCTTAACTTTCACTCCCATAACACACGCTTTATAGTGTTCTGCTTTATCAATCATTTTATTTATTGCTTGTACTGAGATAAATGGACGAGCACCATCATGAATAATAACATAATCTGTACTCTCAGGCACTACTAATAAGCCATTATAGACGGATTCTTGTCTTTCGTTTCCACCACTCACTATCTTTAGGACTTTGGTTACATTGTAGGGGTCTACTATATGTTTTTTACAATAGGTTACATCATTCTTATTAACAACCAAAATAATATGTTTAATTCTTTCACACTGTTCAAATTTCTCTAAAGTATGACTCAGTATTGGTTTGCGCTTTAATTCCAAATAAGGTTTACAGATCTTAGAATTCATCCTAGTCCCTTTACCAGCAGCAGGTATTATTACCGTACATTCTTTATCCATATGACTATCTCCTTATTTATTTCATTAACTACACCGTTATAGTTAGTGTAATCTAACTACTACAGGTAGTATGTTGAACGAGTAATCTTTTTTCGTTATACATTCTTAAGATGTTTAGGGAGTATATCGAATGCGTCATCCAAACTTCTTGTTTAACCCTTATCATTATATCAAAAATTAGTCTAATAATATAATACTTTTATGAATACCATTAAATACAATAGCAAAAGCTTATTCATATACAACTTTTTTACCAAGCTTTAAACGTTCACTTATTATACAAGGAGGATCATTTATGTTAAAAGGTAAACTTTTAGATGAGCTCAATGAACAGATCAAGTACGAATTGTACTCGTCTCAATTATATTTAGCTATGGCAGCCTATTGCTATTCTATAGATTTAGACGGGTTTGCTCATTTCTTCATTGTTCAAGCAGAGGAAGAAAAGTTTCATGGTATGAAAATATTTAACTTTATTAATGATATGGATGCAGATATACTAATACAAGGCATGGACAATCCACCAACTGAATTTGATTCTATTGAACATGTACTAGAGAACTCATTAGAGCATGAGAAATTCGTAACTGGCAGAATCTATTTTCTTATGGATATTGCAATGGAAGAAAAAGAACATGCTACCATAAGCTTTTTAAAATGGTTTATTGACGAACAAGTTGAAGAAGAAGCAACTTTTAAAACACTCATTCAAAAGCTAAAAAGAGCTCAAGGTGATGTGAGCGTTGTTTACAACCTTGACGAAACATTATCTACAAGAACTTTTACACCACCACCCCAAGCTTAAAAGAAATCACTCAATAGCATCTCTATCTAAATTATCTAGACAAGACATTACCTACAACTTTTAACTCTACAAGATATATTTATCTAAATTACAAAAAGACTCATTCTCTATACAAGATATAGCAATTTAAATTTCGTTCTATTATCTTGTATAGAAAAAAGTCATCCTGTTGCTTTTCATATTCTATTTTTTTGCACGTTAATTATGGACTATAATAGACAGTCCTTATTTCAGTTCCATATCTTTGTGTAAGCCTGTTAACTATAACCTAATTTTAAATTAGGAACAGCATTTAAATCTAGCCCATGCGTTACTCCATGCTTGTACTCATAATATGCAGCTGAACCAATCATAGCTGCATTATCTGTACAATAAACTATAGAAGGATACTGAAGAACTAAACCTTCTTTATCACACGTCTTTTTCATTACATTCCTTAATGAACGGTTAGCAGCAACACCACCTGCCAATGCAACTTTCTTAAGCCCAAGAGCTTTAGCTGCATTGATTGTTTTATTAACCAATACTTCTATTACAGATGCTTGAAAAGAAGCTGCAACATCTGCATGATTAATATCACATGCCTTCATCTTACATTGATTAATATAATTTAAAACCGCTGACTTTAATCCACTAAAACTAAAATCATAAGATCCTTCCTCTAAATATGATCTTGGAAAGGTAATCGCGTCGGCATCTCCTTTTTCTGAAAGCTTGTCTATTTTCGGACCACCTGGATAACCTAGCCCAATCGCTCTTGCAACTTTGTCAAACGCTTCACCAGCTGCATCATCTCTGGTTCTACCTAACACCTCATACTCATGATAGGTTTTAACATGAAATAAATGGGTATGCCCACCAGATACAACCAAACATATAAATGGGGGCTTAAATTCTGGATTTTCAATATAATTAGCACAAATATGTCCTTCTATATGATGGACACCTATTAAGGGCTTATTAAGTGCATATGCCATTGCCTTTGCTTCAGCTAAACCAACAAGTAAAGCCCCCACTAGACCGGGACCATAGGTCACAGCAATAGCGTGAATATCTGCAAAAGTGCAATCAGCATCTTGAAGTGCCTCGTGGATGACTGTATCAATCATTTCTATATGCTTCCTAGATGCAATCTCAGGTACAACGCCGCCATAACGTTTATGAAACTCAATCTGCGAAGCGATACAATTAGAAAGTACTTTCGTACCATTTTGTACAACAGCTGCCGATGTTTCATCACAGGATGTTTCTATCGCTAATATATTAAAGATTTCATTGTTCAACTTTATTCACCTACTACTGAAAATTCTTCTATTTGCTTCCATCCTATAATGTACCATAAGGATGACTCTTGGTGCAATAAAAACTCTTGATAGATTTTACCCCCGTCTACCGGCTTATTTCTGTAGAAGACGGCTTTTATTCTAGCTTTATCATTGCTTTCTCCTTTAAACTCTGTTGCATTTATTGAATAATCAACAAACTTTATATCCTCCTGCTTAGCTTGTTGTATTAAAGCTGCACTCCTAGAAATATGCTGTTCTTCTGGATTTTCTTTAAGTAACTCTTGATGAAAAATTCTGCGTTGTGATTGAATTATTTTCTTTAATTCATCCTCATTTAAATCCCTACTATACAAAGCTTTAGTAACAAGAGCATAGAATTTCACGACTTGATCAGGGGACTCCTGCAACTCACTAATTATCTCACAGAGAGTATCATAATCATTTCTAGCAAGCTCAACAAGCGTATCTGTTGTTAAATCATTTTTGTTGATTATTTCATCGGTCTTATCACCCATACTATCCATGTATAGATAAAATATTCCTCCAATAATGATAAGCAGTAGAATTGCAATTGTTTTTCTCATGATTTCCCCCTATCTAAACGGTTTAGTCATCAAATTTCAACACTTTTTTCATACGTTCCTTACCAACGACTGTATTTTTAAATATATGAGTTGCATTGTGTAAGCATTCTTTTGGCTTAACTAATGAAGGACTAAAATGCGTTAACCATAACGTCTTAACCTGAGCTTCTTTTGCTAGAGTTGCTGATTCAGAAAAAGTCATATGCTTCTTCTGATAAGCTTTTTCCTTATCTTCATCTTCACCATACGTTCCTTCACAGACAAATAGGTCTGCTCCTTTTGCATACTCAACAATTCTCTTTACAGGTCTAGTATCTGTACAATAAGTCACTTTTAAACCTTTTCTTTCTGGGCCTAAAATCATATCTGGTGTAATATTCTTTTCTTGATACGTAATAGTCTCCCCGTTCTGTAATCGTCCCCAATAGTGGGTAGGCAGTCCTAATGCTTGTGCTTTTTCAACTAGAAATTTACCTTTTCTATCAATAACAACATTATACCCATAGCATAGAACACTGTGATCTAGTTTAAAGGTTTCAATTTTATAGTTTCCAAATTGAAAGGACTGAAAAACATCCTGAATCTCAATTAAATTTAACTTATATGGAAGTTCAGGTGCTATGACTCTTAACCCATTAACCACACGTTCTAAGCCCTTTGGACCAATAATTGTAATTGATTCTTTTCTATCAGCATTCCCTATGGTTAATAAAAGCCCTGGTAAACCTCCCACATGATCCCCGTGATAATGCGTCAAACAGATGACATCAATAGCTTTCATACTCCATCCAAGCATTTTCATGGTTACCTGTGTTCCTTCTCCACAGTCCATTAATATATTACTTCCATTGTACCTAAGCATTAATGCGCTTAGCCATCTATAGGGAAGAGGCATCATACCTCCAGTTCCTAATAAACATACATCTAACATATACTTATCCTCTCTATTTTTTCTATATTCTAACATATATAATGACTCTATGGCTAGGACTAGTTTATGTTGAATGATACAACCTTATAACTCTGATGACTCTCTGTATAGCATCGTAAAGTAAATTTTCTGAATGCTTCATTGCATACGTCAGATCGTGAGGTCCATCCATAATAGTGAAAAGAGCATCAATACCATAATTGTATACTTGATTTGCCTCTTTTCCTATAGAACCAACCACTGCAACAACCGGTACATTGTATTGCTTAGCTACACTTGCAACACCTACAGGTAATTTACCATTAACTGTCTGATAGTTAATCTCCCCTTCTCCAGTAATAACCAAATCAAAGGAAGTTTGTTTAAAATAATCTTCTAATCCTATGCTCTCTTTTATAATTTCAAACCCAGGCTTTAATTCCACATTTAAAAAAGCCATTAAACCAGCACCTAGACCACCAGCAGCTCCAGCACCTTCAACTTGAGCTACCTCTTTACCTAAATCTTTTTTTATCACTCTATCATAATTCTTAAGATAAGCATCCAGTAATGGCAACTGCTCCTTACCCGCTCCTTTCTGGGGACCATAAACATAGCTTGCACCATTCGGACCACATAATGGGTTATTAACATCACAGGCTACAAGAAACTTAACCTTGTTAAGATGCGGATTTTTTTCACTCGTATCTATACATTCTAAATCCTTTAAGCCTATTGCACCTCGAGTAATTGATTGACCACTGCTGTCTAAAAGTCTAAAACCAAGGGCTTCCAGCATGCCTGCACCACCATCATTCGTGGCACTGCCGCCTATACCCAAAATAATGGTAGTACATCCTTTATTCATTGCTTCTTTAATTAGCTCTCCTGTGCCATAGGTTGTTGTAACCATTGGATTTTTTTTATCTTCTGCTACTAATGGTAACCCCGATGCAGCTGCCATCTCTATAACAGCAGTCTTGCCCTCGCCTAAAAGTCCATACTTAGCTTCTACCTTGCCACCTAACGGATCTGTCACTTTTACGGTTTGTATGGATCCATTGTTATTATAGACCAATGCCTCAACCGTACCTTCTCCACCATCAGCCAGTGGACATGAAACAACCTTTGCGGAAGGTAATAAATCTAAAATAGCTGCTTTCGCTATTTTACAGTAGTCTCGTGCAGATAAACTACCTTTGAATGAATCAGGTGCAATTAATATATTCATACGTCTAGCTCCTTAGTAATTTTTATATCATTATACTCTATATGATGGTTTCATACCTCGTACCCCTAGACTATAATTTTATAAAAGAATTGTACCGTAAGTACAAGCTTATTATAATTTTCAACTAAAAATAATGGTTACTATTTTAAACGATAATCAACAAGTCTACCATATATCTTATATTCTAAGTGGGAGCGCTAAAATATTTATAGTATAGATAAATTAAATGAAAATGTAATCTATCGGTTTCCTTATGCAGGGGATCAATATGTAACATTTCTTTTATCTTATTTAGTCTAAAAATCAGGGTATTCCTATGAACATAGAGCGCTTTCGAAGCCTCTATAACGGACATATTATTATTAATTAAGGCTTCCATTGTCTCTATGGTATTTGAGTTGTCTTTTATCTTATCTACCGTAGAGGATAAAAAATGCTCTAACAGTTCTCTATCCATAGTAGTTAGTAGAAATTCAAAAATATGATCACCAACGTAAATCGGTTGATTTACCCTATTCATAAGCTGTCCGTAGTGAATCATCGCCTTTGCTTCTTTATAGCTTTTCTTAAAACCATAGAGTGTTGCGTGATAGCTACCAACCCCAATAATTAATTCAATCTCAAACTGTTCACACAATCTTTGACTAAGATCAATCAATTGCTCTTTGATAACATTAATACTATCCTCATCATCTGGATTGTATAACTTGAATAAGATACATTCATCAATATTGATAAGAGATAATAAATCTTGCTTGGTAAAAAAACATGTTCTTTGTATGGTTCTAAGTATATCCTGTTTAAGCATTTCAACCGTCATTAATGGATTTTCTTTTAAATAATGATTCATTTGTCGAATAGAAAGGATGCAGATAATCCTTGGTTGGTGTAAGTCATAGCCAAGCTTCATTCCCCACTGCGTAGCTGTCATTACGTCTTCATCTGAATCTAGGGACAATAGAGTATTAATAAAGAAGTTCTTCTGATTCTGATAAGAATAAACCCGTTCCTTTAACGCCTGTTGTTCCAGCATTAATTCTGTTGACAATCGTACCAATTCAGCAGTGTTTTCTAATTCCTTTGGATCTCCAGTTATACCAATAACACCTGCTATGGATTGATTATAATAAAAAGGTATATTGATGCCCTGTTTTACGCCTTTGTATTTACTTTCATCTTCCTTATTAATGTCAATTCTTTTATTTTTTTGAATAACTTCTTTTGCAATGGTATGATAGGAGCCTATACGTAGGTTAGAGCCACTGGCAATAATAACACCTTCTTCATTCATGATATTGATATTATACCCTAGATTTTCCATTATATGATCCACTAGTTTTTGTGCCAATTCATGATTAATAATCATCGTTAACTTCTCCTAATATCAAACATATTTTCTACTTAATCTTATCATATATAGGTGAAATTTAATATAATTTGATAAATAACACTAAAGTTTTGAATAGAAACTAAAATTGGAAAAGGAATCTTAAAAACATAAAGTCTAGTATAAGTTCCAACAAAAAAGAACGATCAACGATCGTTCTTTTGCAGAAGAGATGTAATCTCTGGTGGAATTTTAAGCTGCTTAATTAGCTCATCATAACAATGCTCACACAGCTCAAAGCTGTGTATTTCCATATCTTTATTTGAAAAATATCCCCATTCCTTTTTAACGGATAAATAATCAACTTTTTCAAACTTATCTCTCGTTCCTATGAGACGTCCACATTTATTACAATAAATCTTAGTAATGGTCTTATCTGCAACAAGTGCTCTCTCTTTTTTTCTCATCCCAATACCCCTTGTCCCATGATCTAGTACTTTTTTTATTATAACGCTTCCACTAAATCATGTATAGAGGTAATTTATGCATTCATTACGAATGAGTTGACATGAACTATTATTTTCCTAGTAGCGCTTTTGCTTTATTTAGAACATTTTCTGTTGTTAATCCATATTGTTCATAGACAATATGCCCTGGACCAGATGCTCCAAAATGATCGATAGTAATAACATCGCCATCTAATCCAACATACTTGTACCATCCAAAAGAGGTTGCAGCTTCTACCGCTAGTCGTTTTCTAGCCTTATTAGGCAGAACCTTTTCTTTATATGCCTCTGATTGCTTTTCAAATATATCCATAGAAGGCATACTAACAACGCTCACATCAACACCGTCATTCATTAACTGCTTACCTGCTTCATAGACATATTGTACCTCTGAACCACTTGCCATTAGAATTAGTTCTGGTGTATCACTGTCAGATGATATAAGCGTATAACCACCTTTTAAAGCTTCTTTAGAGGTTTCTTCAATATAAGGAACATTTTGTCTGGTCAAGACAAGGGCAGTTGGTGTCTGCTTTGAAGTAATAGCAAAGTACCAAGCAGCGGCTGTTTCTTTTGCATCTGCCGGTCTAAAAGCAACTACATTTGGAGTGCTTCTTAAAGATGCTAACTGCTCTATTGGCTGGTGCGTTGGTCCATCCTCTCCAACACCAATACTATCATGGGTTAAGACAAAAATAAGCGGTATCTGCATTAATGCAGATAATCGAATGGATGGCTTTACATAATCACTAAAAACAAAAAAAGTGGACACAAATGCCTTTAATCCTCCATGTAAACATAACCCATTACCTATCGCCGCCATAGCAAGCTCCCTAACACCAAAGTGCAGATTCATACCTTCATAGTTCTCAGCTGAAAAATCTCCTCTATCACTCATATAAGTTTTAGTTGAGGGAGCTAAATCCGCTGAACCGCCAATAAGGTTTGGTACATTCTTAGTCAAAGTATTAATTATTTGTCCAGATAGCGCTCGTGTTGCTATAGCTTTCTTATCAAAGGTCCAAAAGGATTCATCATGGATTAAATCCTCACCTAAGCTGTTGCTATGCCACTGTTCCCACTCTTTGGCAAGTTCAGGGTATGCTTGTCTATACTGATTCATTAATTGATTCCACGCCTGTTCTTCTTTATTACCCTTTTCTATAAGTGTTTCCATATGGCTATAAACCTGTTCAGGGACATAAAAAGACTCATCTAGAGGCCAGCCCAGGAATTTTTTTGTTTCTTTTAAATTATCTTCTCCTAGAGGTTCACCATGTGCCGAAGCAGTCCCTTGCTTGTTTGGACAACCATAGCCAATGATGGTTTTAACAATAATTAAAGAAGGCTGGTCTTGCTCATTTTTTGCTTGCACAATAGCATCAGAAATCTCTTGTGTATCATTACCATCGTTGACATATAGAACCTGCCAACCATAAGCTTCATAGCGCTTACCTACATCTTCAGTAAAAGCAATATCGGTATGTCCTTCAATAGAAATATTATTAGAGTCATAGAAGGCTATCAGCTTACCAAGCTTTAAAGTTGCTGCCAAGGAAGCTGCTTCAGAGGTTATCCCCTCCATCATACATCCATCTCCTGCAATGGTATACGTATAATGATTAACAACAGGATACTCTGGTTTGTTGAATTTAGCAGCTAAATTCGCCTCTGCCATTGCCATACCTACCGCTGTAGCAAAGCCAGCACCTAGTGGACCCGTTGTTGTTTCTATTCCTACAGTATGTCCATATTCTGGATGACCTGGAGTTTTACTTCCCCATTGCCTAAATTGCTTTAAATCTTCAATAGTTAATCCATATCCAAATAAATGTAAAAGTGAATACAATAACATAGAACCATGACCCGCTGATAAGATAAACCGATCTCTGTCGTGCCAATTAGGGTTCTTTGAATGATGCTTCATATGATTGGCCCATAACTCATACGCCATTGGTGCGACTCCTAGAGGAAGTCCAGGATGCCCTGAGTTTGCTTTTTGTATAGCTTCTGCTGATAGAATCCGAATGGTATTAATGGATAACTGATCCAATTGTGTCATGTGTATTGCCTCCTTCTCTATAAATAAACACGATCCATGTCAGAACTTTTCTCTTGCATTTTACCATACTTCTTTAAAAGTGCAAAATAGTTTGTTTTGATAACAATAAAAAACCTGCAGATTTATTATCTTGTTACCCCTAAATTAGTTGATCTAGGTTAAGTCTAATAAAAATGCAGATTTATTTTATTTAGCCCTTACATCACCGTCTTTATTAACTGCCGTTTTGAAGCTGAATACTATTCTCATAATACTTCTTCAACCGTTCATGAATACGATTATCTATTTCTTCTATTGTTGTATCGGTCAGTATGCTTATTCCTTGCTGTATATTTTCGATTGCATAAATATGAAACTGCTTATCTTTAACTGCTGTTAAGATTTCATCCTCTAATACAATTTCTTCAACATTTTGAATTGGAATAATGACCCCTTGTTCTCCAGATAATCCTTTAATTTTACAAGCTTCATAAAACCCCTGAATTTTATTGGAAATACTTCCAACGGGTTGAACGTTGCCAAACTGGTCAACAGATCCAGTAACTGCAATACATTGCTTGATAGGAACATTAGATAAGCTTGATAGTATGGTATACAGCTCTGCACATGATGCACTATCTCCATCTATGGTACTATACATTTGCTCAAAGCATAACTGACAGTTTAACGATAGTGGGAACTCTTGAGCATATTTGCTACCTATATAGCCAGAAAGAATGCCTATTCCTTTATTAAATATTTTACCTGTTAGTTTCATTTCCTTTTCAATATTGACTACACCCAGTTTTCCCATATAAGTCACAGCTGTAATTCTAATAATCCTTGCAACCACACTATCGCCGTAATCGCTGATAGATATTCCATTGATTTGACCTATAGTTTCACCTGATACATGTAGTTTTATCTTATTTTTATGATAGTATTCGTGCAGCCACTTTTTATAGAGGTATACTCTTTGTGTTTTTCTTTTCATAGCTTCATTAATCTGCTCATCATCTATCACTGTCTTTCTAGCAAGCTCCGCACATAAGTGGCTCTCAGAAATAACATCTTTCAATAAAGAAAATTTTGTACTTAATTTATTTCTATCTTCAGCAATAAACGAGGCATATTTTAAAAGTCTGCGTTTAGCAGATTGAGTTAAGGGGTAAAAATTATTGTCCTTGCAGATTTGATTCATGTAGCTGTTATACTGATTGATGATTGGTAATGTTTTTTCTGCTGTTGAATCTAATTGGATATGCATTTTAAATAGTTCTTTAAAGTCACTATCGTATTCATACAATATTCTATAAATAGTTTCATTCCCTAGTAGTATAATCCTTAAATCTAGTGGAATAGATTCAGGCTTGATGGTCTTTATTGGAAGAGCCCCCAACTGCTCTCTAATATTTTCAAAAGCTATTTCCTTCTTAAATAGCATCTTTTTTAGCGTTTCCCAGACCAGACCATTTCGTATAAGATTTTCTGCATGAATAATTAAGTAACCTCCATTGGCATTATGGATGGTTCCTTTTTTTATCATGGTAAAATCAGTAGAATAAATACCTAATTCATTTTCATACTCAATCTTACCATACATTTCATAATAGGAGGCATGCTTACAATATATAATTGGGATTTTTTCATCTTCAGAATGTTGAATAAATAGATTAACACTGTATTTATTCATTGTATTTTCGCCTTCAATTTCAGAAAAAATATTTTTAACCTTATCTTGGACATCATGGTTGTTCATAATATCTTTAATATTATGAATTAAGTCTTGTTTTAAGTCTTTTATATGCTCAATAACTTTTGCATTATCTATGAACTTATTTATAATATCAATAAAAGTATCATCAATAATTTGCTTGCAAATTTCATTTTCTAATTGTTCCACTTTAAATTCTGAACATTTTTTAATGGTTTTGACCTGATTCATGATATCCTTAGATTTGTTCTCTATAATATCTAAATTACATAATATTTTTTCCTGTTCATCAAGGCTCAAATTATCATACTCTTCTTCGCTAATTTTTTTTCCATCTATAATGGGTATAAAAAATATTCCTTTTTCAGATATGTGAGTTGAAAACCCCATTTCTTTGGCGCTATTTCTTAATATCTGGAGTTTTTCTTCTCCCTTTGCGATAAACTCATCTCTCAGACATGCTTCTACCTTTTTAAATTCAGTACTATCAAATTTGTTTTTTGTTAGAAGGATAACATCTTTAACTGCTTTTTCTAACATATATTTAAATTCCCCACTCATGCCACTAGGAAGGTTAATGGCTCTCGGTCGATTAGGGTTGTTAAAATTGAAGGCATAGCACCAGTCATCTGGTTTTTTAATTTTATTTGTATTCTTAGATAAATACTCCTTTAGAAACTCTACCCTATACATATCATCCGTCCCAGATAAATAGATGTTATTACTATAATTATCTAAACAGATACTAAACTCAATATTATCCATAGCAATATCGTTTCCAATAAATATATGATCGTCCTGATGGTCTTTACCGTCTAATATTATATCTAAATTATTTATATCTAATTGCTCATAGGAAATTTCAAAACTTTCCTTCATTACTCTTCTCCTTCCTACACTTAAAGCTCAAAATTTCATTATACTTTATTTTATACAGTAGGAAGGTGTCTTGTTAATCATATACAACCTAATATTCAAGAAAATATTAATAACTAGCCATACTAAACTAAATAAAAAAGTGCTTAATCATGCAGCTTACACTCTTATCCACATGATCCAAGCATCTTCTTTTGGACGACTATAATAGTTTTTTCTTATACCTTCTTTTATGAACCCTAGTTTTTCATACATCTTGATTGCAGGAAGATTACTTTTTCTAACTTCTAACGTGAATGCCTCAATACCTTTTTTGATTCCTACCTCTATTAAATAACGGACTAAAGCACTTCCTATACCTTTATGCTGCATATTTTTCTTTACAGATATATTAGTAATATAGCCCTCCTTATCAATTTTCCATAAACCTGCATAACCATAGACCAATGTATCTTTTTTTGCAATGATATAGATGGCTTTTTTATTTTCTTGTATTTCATTAACAAATGAATGCTTAGACCACGGCTGAGAAAAGTTTTCTTTTTCAATCTCATACACTTGGGAAATATCTTGAAGCGTCATTGGAACATAGTGAATCATAAATTCTTGATTTTCCTTTCATACTCTCTTTCAGCCTGAGTTTTTCTTAAATATAAGGGTGCAAAATCATAGGAATTAATAGCTTTCCCAGCTTTTGCGTAGAGAATTCCTAACTCAGCTATAGAAGCCGCTCTCTGATGTAGACTATGATTATTTCCAATAGAATATAGTTTTGGATTCAAATATTTATCTATTCTATTACGGTGAGGTTTTATCCCATCTCCTATAAATATAACCTTTTTATTCTCGTTTTTAATCCTCTCAAGAAAAACATCTATTGGTACAGCAAGATAGTCAGTTAATTTTACAAACTGTTCTTTATACTCATAGAGTGCCGTATAAACTTGATCTCTTCTTGCATCCATAAGGGGACATATTAAAGAATCTGTTGGAGACACATTATAGGCTAAACCATCAAGTGTTGGTACAGGAACAATAGGTATTTGTAATACGTGTGCTAACCCTTTGGCGGTTGAAGCTCCTATTCTAAGACCAGTAAAAGAACCCGGTCCACTGGATACGGCTATATAATCTAACGCGGACAAGTCTAGCTCCACTGTTTTTACTACCTCGTCTATCATAGGCATTAATGTTTGGGAGTGAGTTTTCTTATAATGCGTTGTATATTCACAAGAAAGCTCTCCATCGACGATAACTGCAATAGAAGCAGTAAGTGCAGAACTTTCAATGGCTAGTATTTTCATACCATATCTCCCCTTTTTATAATTTCAATTCTTCTATAGTCCAGACCTTTTTCTAAGTCTTTATCAATCATGACCCATAGAGCTGAGTTTGGTATTATTTCTTTAATTCTATTTGCCCATTCAATAAGACATATGCCCTTATCAAAAAAATAGTCTTCGTATCCAATTTCATCCATTTCATCAACATGAGAGATTCTATAGACATCAAAATGATAGAACGGTAATGAAGCTGTATTATATTCATTAATAATCGTAAATGTTGGACTCGTTATAGGCTCTTGAATACCCAGTCCTTCAGCGAATCCTTTAGAAAATATTGTTTTACCTACGCCTAAATCACCGACTAAACCAATGATATCTCCAGGACTAGAGTCCCTAGCAATTTGAGTACCAATTGCCTTTGTTTCATCGGACGAATAAGTCTCTATTATCATACCTTTATCCTCCTTTCATGCAAAAAGAAAAGTAGAGAATGATATGCTCTACTTAGAGTATTGCTATTATTTAAGCCGTTTTTTCTTCTGATGCTTGATTTCTTAATTTTATTTTCACTTGACCTTGCTGACTCACTGATTTTAATATCTCTTTAGTCTTACTAATATCAGTCTCTTCCATTTGGCTCTTTGGCAAAATAAATGCTTGATTTTTGCTGATATAGAATAAAAAACTTCTCTTTTTTTCTAATACCTGTGATAAGTTCTGCCAATCAAACTCTGCTGTATGTTCTCCTTGTGTAACCTGAAAACGCTGATGGTCAATAGTATAATGAATAGCCTGTTTGAATACAGGATTTACTCTGACCTGCCGCTTGGATTGAAACCATATTAAAATTTGTGCAAAAACCGTATATAATAAACCACCAAAAAGCAATATCCCACTTAGAAAAATATCATTCCATCCCAGAGAAAATGGAAATAGAATTAAACAAACCACGCTAAATGCTAATGTTAAGTACGATGTTGTCTTACTATAAACATGATTTATTATGAAATAAAACATATCTTTATCTGTAATGGTCACCTTAAAGTGAAGAACTTCAAGACTATTCATTAGATACACTCCAATGCTAAGTTACTTTTGTTACCTCAATACTAAAATAAAACGTTACTAGGTATTATAGCATTATTACCAATAAATGACTAGCCCTAAAGTTCTTCTGGTTAAACTACGTTTAGTTTAAAACTTTAGTTTTCCTTAGAGCTGTTATAATGATAAATCCAACTATAGATAACACAATTCCCTTTATTAAATTAAAAGGACCATATAACCTGACAACCATGGATAGTTTTTCTGCATGCTGATTTATACCTGTAAAAAAAGGAATTAAAAAAGCATAATTAGTAAGCGATGCAATGATGACAATACTTGCTATTCCTGGTATCATACTTAAGACTAGTTTTAAATGTGTCCTATTCTTTTGAAACAGAATACAAATAGGAATAACATAAGCAATCCCAACAATGAAATTTGCTAGTTCACCTATACCACCTGTACCAGTATTCATTAATAAAAATCTTAGAATGTTTTTCATAAGTTCAATACATAAAGCAGCAATCGGTCCAAGCATTATACCTCCAATAAGCGCAATGATATCGCTAAAATCAAGCTCTAAAAATGGGGGTAAATAAGGCAGAGGAAATTCTACCAAATAAATAACAAAAGCTATTGCTGATAAAATTGAAATCTTAACTAGACTTCTTGTGTCCTCTAAGTTCGTTGAAACACTGTAATTCACTTTTTCCATGTTTTTATCTCCTTTAATTTTAATTAAAGGAAATTCTCTTGGTACTAATAGAATTAGATAGATTCATCAATTAAATAATAAGGTATACATTTCATTTTCTAATAAAAAACAAAATAAAAAACACCTAAAATTCATCGGTGTTATCTATCCATATCTTCTACCATCCAGACTATACTGTCGGTCTTGGAATTTCACCAAGTCAACCTTAATAAAAGGCTCACGGACTATAACCGCCGATTGGGAATTGCACCCTACCCCGAAGAATTTCCTATTCTATTAATTCTATTATATTCAAAGCTGTTCTTCCTGTCAATCCTTTTTTTACTCTATCAAGGGTAAACTATAAAAAATACTTACCTTTTTACTCATTGACATTGATACACAACACTTTATTTGTTTTTTGAAAGCAAAGTAGTTTTACCGTATGTTAAATTTGGCTTTTTAAACTATAGATTCTTTAAAAGTCAATATATTTTTTATTAACCCACAGCGCAACAATGGTAAATAAAAACAAACCATTGATAACAATCATAGCATTAACTATTGGTAAAGTATCTACAATTATACCACTTAACACCATCCCTAAAGGTGTGGCTGCCAATACTAGTGTAGAAAGTATTCCTGTTACCCTGCCTAAAATTTCTGTTGGTACTATCGTTTGTATTGCGACTGATATTGGTATATTGATAAAAGATATTGGTATTCCAATCAATATCATTACGATAATCAGATCAAAAAGAAAAGTGGTATGCTGTAAGGATAAGGATAATCTTGATTGTATTAATACTGTAAAAATAATCGTTAAAGGTAGTAAAACGATATTACCAGCCATGAGTGTTTTTTTACATGTCAGCTTCTTTTTCCAAGTAGATACAATGATAGACCCCAATATAAATCCTATACTTGCTGCAACCTGTATATAAGACAGCTCAATAACATCCGTTTTTAAGATTTGATTAAAAATGAAAGGTATAAAAACTGCGAAAATTGGAACAAATAGAAAGTTTATAATAAAACAGAAAATAATAATTGTAAATAATCCTCTATTTCTAAAAACATAAGTAAATCCTTCTTTAAGATCAGTAATAGTTTTTTTAAGCTGATGCTCTTTACTATTGTCCTGTAGGTGATCCTTTAGCTTTATAAACATTTCACTGAATGCAGATAATATATAGGAAATTGAATTGATAATAAATATACCAAATATACCTAGTTTAGCATATAACACAGCACCAACTACTAGTCCCACAATATTTGCCATGCTTATAATCATAGCATTCATTGAATTAGCCTTAGTTAGTTGCGATTCATTAATTATAGAGGGTAGAATAGCATTGGATGCTGGTTCAAAGATTGTTGAGCATAATCGTATAATAATATTAACACCATAAAGAGAAATTAGAGTTACTGTAACAGAGAAATTGCTGTATACAATGATTCCTGCACTTATGACCGCGATGCCTCGCATAAAGTCCGTCAAATAAATTAACCGAACCCTATTAAACTTATCTGAAATAACACCGCCCACTGGACCCGCTACGATAGAAACCAATGCGCCTACCGCCATGTATATGCCCATATGAGCACCTGAATGTGTTAAATCTAGTATAAACCAACCTAAGGCAATGGTATAGACTGCATCACCAAGCTGAGAAACTAGTCTTCCAAAAAATAAAAGAGAGAAATTTGTATTCTTAAGCAATTGCACAAAGCTACTTTTACTGTTATTTAGTTTAACGATGTCTTCCATCAGCACTTCCCTTTCTTGAAAAAAGTTGATCATCCTCTTTTATCATATGAATGTTTCTTAATGCATTGATTCAATATAGTAATGATTAGAGCTAAAACCGCACTCACCCAAAAGCCTTTTAAAGAGATTCCACCGACAAAATAATCTGCCAACATAATCATCCAAGCATTAACAACCAAACTAAATAAGCCAATTGTAAGCAATGTTAGCGGTATTGTAAGCAATAAAACTATAGGCTTAACTATCATATTAATCAACAATAATAATAATGCGAAAATAAATACACTGCTCATTTGGTGAACCAGTATATATTCTGGCGCAGCATAGGAACCAATCAGGATTGTAGCAACATACAAACTATATTTTAGTAATGCTCTATTCAAATTATCACCTCATATGTCCTAATTAGAGTATTGCATCAGATTAGATTCATCATTTCTCATCTTTAAACAAGCTTAATTGAAATCTTTTCGTCCTTAGTCTCAACAGTAACCAACTCTATTTTCTCAGTATACTGTATAACGTATATGAATAATACAATCTGTTCAAAGATTTTATAAACTGAGTGATAGGTATACAGGTTATGATTAACTTTAACTTTAATACTGGGTATTAGTAGGTTAAACAAAGATAATAAGTCTATTAGGTCATCTAATATTTCAAAGACAATAAACAAGGGAATAGGAATTTTAATTCTAAAACTAGAAGATTGAATATGAATGATTAAGAAGTATCTCCTATCTTTACTCAACATATATTTTTACCTTAACATTTCCATCCTCACTGTCTACAGAATCAACATCTACAAAAGTATCATTATCAAATTCACCAGATTCTAGGAGCTCAAGGAGTTGGTCTATCTTTAGCTGAGATAAATCTACCCCGTTATCTTCCATTTTCTTTCTTGCATCATCTGGTATTAAATGAGTAATATGTGACGCTAAACCTCCTAATGCCTTAACTAGTTTTAACGGAATATTAACATTGACTTTATCCTTATTAGATAGCACTTTAATTTTAATGTACTTATACTGTTTTCTCCTAGGATCACTTTCTCCTTTTTTTTCTTCTTTATTTTCTTCCATCTCTTTGTTATCATCCATCTCTTCGTCTGCTTCCTTTAGAGCATTTAATAACTCCATCCCTTCTTGAGCAGATATTTTTCCCTCTTCAATCATTTCTAGAATTTTAATTTGCTCACTCATTTTTTAACCCTCCTATTTATTTAGTTTTTCAGTTTTCTTAATCTTACAGAAGCTTCTTTGGCTGTAATTATGTTTTTGGATAAAGCATCTAATATTTCTTTCTTTTCATTTTTCTTGTTCACTTTAGGTTCTATATTCACTTTAGACTGTTTCTGAGCAGTTTTAAGCCCCAATAAATCTATAACCGTATCCAACTTGCTTCTTACCGTTGGATAGGATATCCCTAGTTCTTTTTCAACATCCTTTATATTGCCTCGACATTTTATAAATACTTTTACAAATTCTAATTCTTCTTTTGGAAGCCTACAGAACTCACAAGGCTCAAAGCTGCCTTCTATGACGGTTGAACACTTTGGACACCGCAATTTAGTAATTTCTAGTTTTTCTCCGCATACTGGACATTGTCCAGGTGCTTTATAGTGCATATCATCACCTCATCTATATCTTATAACTTAACTACTCATTAAATTTCTCCATAGGGTATGTATACTCATTAACTTAATATACGCTTTTAGACTAGACTAATTCTATGGCAATTCTTATTTCTTTCAACTTCTAGGTCGTACTATAGTTATACTATATACCTCTCTCAATAATATGTCAATAGAAATATTAATATTTTTTATACTAAAATTAATATAGTTAATGTATACATCAATATATTTAATATAATTAGCAATATTAATTAATTTATTAAATGTGTAGTTTTATTTAAATAGCAATAAAGCAAGTGCCATTAGCTCTTTATAAGCTATGGTACCTGCTTTATTATTGTTATCTATACTATAATCTAACCAATTCTACTAAAACAATTTATACTAATTTAACTTCCCATCACATTATTAATGTACATCATGCAGTCAAACTAATTAAAATGTATTTTAGAATAAAAAATAAGTATTCTAGACCTTCATACTTAACGCGATTCTTTTTCGCTGCTGATCGACACTCAGAACCCTAACGTCTACAATATCTCCTACTGATACAACCTCTAATGGATGTTTAATATATTTGTCCACCATCTGAGATATATGAACCAGACCATCATGATGTACACCGATATCAACAAAAGCACCAAAATCTATAACATTTCTAACCGTCCCTTTTAATATCATCCCTTCAGACAAATGCTCAATATCTAAAACATCTGTACGAAGAATAGGTGTTGGCATCTCTTCTCTTGGATCTCTGCCTGGTTTTTCTAGTTCTTTAATAATATCTTGCAGCGTAGGCACTCCAATCCCTAGCTGTTCTGCCATTTTCTGAATATCTTTTATTTTTTTTTGAACCGCTTTAACTCCTGTTTTTAGTAAATCTTGAGCTGTATACTCTAAAGTAGTTAGAAGACTTGCTGTCTGTACATAGGATTCTGGATGAACACCTGTATTATCTAAAGGATTATCTCCTTGCGGAATTCGTAGAAAACCAGCACATTGCAAGAACGCTTTTGGTCCCAACTTAGGTACTTTAAGGAGTTGTTTACGATTTGTAAATTTACCATTGGCTTCTCTATAGGCTACAATATTTCCTGCAATACTTTTAGTTACGCCAGAGATATATTGTAATAGGGATTTAGATGCTGTATTGAGATCTACTCCCACTTTATTGACACTGTCTTCCACTACACCAGTCAACGTATCACCTAATCGTTTCTGGTTCATGTCATGCTGATATTGTCCTACTCCTATAGATTTTGGGTCAATTTTTACCAATTCAGATAAGGGATCTTGAAGTCGTCTTGCTATCGACACAGCACTTCTTAGCGCGACATCAAAATCAGGAAACTCTTCTGTTCCTAATTTCGATGCAGAATAAACAGACGCACCTGCTTCATTAACAATAATATAGTGAATTTCTCTATCTATTTCCTTAAGCATATCTGCAACAAACTGCTCTGATTCTCTAGATGCTGTTCCATTACCGATTGCTATTATATCCACATGATTATCATCTATTAGTTTTTTTAGTACTTTCTTAGCTTCTTCTACTTTATTCTGTGGGGGCGTAGGATAAATCACCGTTGTTGCTAATACAGTCCCTATACCATCCACTACTGCAATCTTACAGCCTGTCCTAAATGCAGGATCTAGACCTAAGACAACCTTATCAGCTATTGGAGGCTGCATCAGCAACTGCTCAAGATTCTTACCAAAGACTCTTATTGCTCCTTCTTCTGCTTTTTCTGTTAACTCATGTCTTATCTCTCTTTCAATAGAAGGTGAAATTAAACGCTTATAAGCATCTTCTATTGCTTCTATGATAATGGAATCTGTTATAGGATTTAACTTTAATAGTTTATGGCGTAGGTCTTGTAGGATTGCATCCGTTGGTGCTTCAATTTTGACACTCAGAATTTTCTCTTTTTCTCCTCTATTGATAGCAAGAACTCTATGGCCAGCTATAGATTTAATTTCTTCCTCGTAATCATAATACATTTCATAAACGGTTTCTACGCTTTCATCTTTAGCTTTTACAATAAGCTTCCCTTGTGTAAGCGTATTTCTTCTAATTCTCTTTCTGAAATCAGCATTATCTGATATAAGTTCAGCAATAATATCCATTGCTCCTTTTACAGCATCTACTACTGTATGCACCTCTTTTTCTGGATTAAGATAGGTTTTAGCGATTTCCTCAATATCTGTTGTTAGTTCTTGCATCCATAGGAGCATAGCCAAAGGTTCTAATCCTTTTTCTCTAGCAATAGTAGCTCTTGTACGTCTTTTGGGTTTATAGGGTCTATAGAGATCTTCGACTTCTACTATAGTTTTTGCTTGTAGTATCTGCTGCTTTAACGGATCGGTTAGCTTACCCTGCTCTTCTATACTGGATAAAACCTGTTGTTTTTTTGATTCTAGATTTCTTAGGTAAGTCAATCGTTCAAATAACTCCCTTAATACTTCATCGCTAAGTGAACCTGTTTTTTCTTTTCGATATCTAGCAATAAAAGGGATGGTATTGCCATCATCAATCAAAGCCACAGTATTGTCAACCTGCCATTGCTTTAAACTAAATTCTTTTGATAGTGTTACTAGTATATCCATCATACTTCTCCTTTTAATTCCAATCTTGTGTTTATTATATTAAAAAAAAACCTTAAAAACAAGTTTAAGGAATAGCATAACTTAGGGAAATGGTATCAATAGCTTATAAGAAAATAGACATTGAAAACGTATAGTCTAAGACTATACGTTCTTTTAACTTATTTAATTTAACTTGTTTTAATAATGGAAATAGCTTTATCTAATTTTTCAGTGCTTTTTAAGCATTGTTCTGAATCACTTAATAACTGCTTAGCACTGGTAAGTAATTCACTAGAACGATCAGCAATTGTATTGGTTCCTTTTGCACTTTCATCAGCAGACACTGCTACATGCTGAATAGCTTGAGCAATATTGGCTATTGACTCTTTTAGATTGGATGCCATAACAGAATAAGCTTTCATAGTATTTTCTACATACTCAGCATCCTTATTATAGCTTTCCCCCAACTCAACCATATCCATATAGTCTTTAACCACTGTATCGTTAATAAAATCTAAAACATCTGTGGAGGTTAAGGTCAAATGATAAACCGATTCTATAACACCATCTGCCACTTTTTTTATTTTTCCTACATTTGCTGTTGAGGTTTCTGCTAATTTTCTTATTTCATCGGCAACTACAGCAAATCCCTTGCCAGATTCCCCTGCTCTAGCTGCTTCTATCGCTGCATTAAGAGCAAGTAGATTGGTCTGCTCTGCAATTTCTAATATAGCTTGTGATAAGGCATGAATTTGTTCCACGGATTTTGATTCTTCAATGGCTTGATTTAAGTGTTTCTTAGCATCTTCATATAGGCTGAAGGCGGAGTCCTTCGATGTATTAGCTGTTTTTCGTACCTGTTTAGCTCTAACACTGATGGCTTTTGCATAACTTAATCCCTCATCAGCACTTGAATGCATGTCTTGAATAATACTAGAAACTTCTTCTGTAGCTGCATTCATTTCCTCTGTCGAAGCAGACGTTTCTTCCATATTAGCTGAAAGCTGTTGTGTAACAGCTGATACACTATCAATTTCATCCGTTAATGCATTGGAATGATGCTTTACCTGATTAATAAAGGTACTTACATTATTAGATTCTTTCCCTATTGCCTTAATCATAGTTCCAATATTTTTTATAGTCAGCCTTAGCCGTCTCAACATAACGCCAACTTCGTCTTTTCTCTTGGTCATCTTACCTTCAATCGATACGGATAAATCACCCTTAGATACACAATCTAACTGCTTTGTCACAAAAACAACAGGCTTCATTATCTGCTTGGAAGCAAAGTAGGTAATAAGCAAACCAAATGCAACTAAAGCTAAACCAATATATAAAAGTTTAACTGTTAACTCCATAGACGGTTTAAATATCTCTTTATATGGAATAATAATGACTAAAACCCATCCAGTATCCTCAACCGTTGCAAATCCAGCATATTTCATAATATTATTATAACTGTATTGAGTTGTGCCAAAACCTTCTCTAATCATAAATTGAGCGGCTTTTCCAAGTGAAGAAAGGGTATCATCTTGACTAGTTTCCTTTATTATATTAGACCCTTTCTCTATGTTATCCTGTGGCTGAGCAATCACAGTTCCATCATGTGTTATAAGATATCCATAGCCTGTTTCTTTAAATTGAATTTGATTAATTTCATTCTCTATCTCGCTCAAATCATAATCCGCTTGAAGCATACCAGTAAACTCACCACGATGAAAGACAGGTACAGCTAGTGTTACAGCCATAGACGCTGACTCTTCATAGTGAAAAGGATCACTAATATAAGTCAGTCCCTTTTTTACATCTTCATAGTAAGCGTAATCTTTTACATCTTTTTGCTTTTCACCCTTATCGCTTAATAGTTTTCCATCAGGTAAAATAAAGTTAACCTTAGTAAAACCATGCTGATGTATCATAGATTTAAGATAGCCCATTTTGGCACCTTTATCATACCTCTTATCAAATAAGACATGGGATTTTGTACACTCTTCAAGAATAAATAACTGTTCGTTCATCATATCGGATATTATCTCTGAATAAAAATTTACATTCTCAGTAATTGATTCATCAATTGATTCCTCAATAAGTTCAGAAGCTGTCAAGCCTGAAATAAAAGTAAAGATAATAACAATGACTAAAATTAAACTTCCAAAAATTATGCTTAGTTTTGTTTTAATACTTTTCAAGAAACTCCCTCCTGTACTCACAATAAAAAGATAAACATAGCTTATGTTATACACTTATGAGTTTTTTAACTTTATTATTATGTATCATTCAATTTGCTGCAAGATTAGTATGTCATTGATGTTAGCTGCAACTTTTGTATTAAGAATAATATACAGACTAACCATATGTTATTATATTCCAACAAGAAGATCAAGCTTATTGATCTTATCTATTCATATCGGATAGTTCAGTATGGTTCCTAACCTGTTCTTTTTTTGATTTATTGGATAATAAGCTTTTGCTTTCTACTAGATAGATGGAGAAAAATCCTAAACAAGCAATGACTGCAATGGCACCTACAAGAAGCCAAAGATTTCTCATACCGTACCCACTGATAAACCAACCTGCTATAATCGGTCCAAATGTATGACCAGAGCCTTCAATGATATTAAGAATCGCACTAAACCTTCCTCTATGTGAAATGGGGGTATGATTGGTTACAAATACACCATGATTGGTAACAGCTAAGATTTCGCCTAATGTCCATATAGCTACTGAAATAAAAAACAATGGTAAAGTGTCTATAAAACGCATCATGCCAAATCCAAAAGCATACAGTAAAGAAGCAATGGCTATATTTAATACAGGTGCATTCTTTCTAGTTATGTATGTTATAAATACTGTAAAAACTAAAACAATCACAGCGTTAAAGCTAAATAATGAACCATAGTAAACACTAGCTAAAGTTTCTCCAAAAGTTGTCTTTAATTGTAACGACAGACCAAAAGCACTTTGAGCATAGACAAATCCGTTAAGTAAACCAAATAAAGCAAAGGTACACAGTAAAGGTCTTTTTAGTAAAGCAATGATGGCTGATCCATGCTCCATCTGTTCTTGTTTATCAACTCCCATATTCTTTTGACTCATCTGCGTCTTAGATAATATGGTTTCAGGAACATATCGAACAACAAAGATTAAGCTTACTAATGTCGTAAGAGCATCTCCTAAAAATAACCATTGAAGATAATGATTAAATAAAAACCCACCTAAAATAGGACCGAGAGCTGTTCCAAAATTGATACCTAGATATAATAATGAAAAAGCTTTCTTTCTTTCCTTCTTATCTACAATATCCATTACCATAGCATTACCAACAGGTCGAACCATAGCACCAAATAGAGTAGAAGCAATCAGAAATCTAGGAACCCAAATCGTCTGTAATAAAAAACCACATGGCACTAACAGTAAGGCAGCTATAGTTTGAGCTAAAATATACACTTTTTTTCTGCTGATTTGATCTCCAAGCTTACCACCGATAAGGGTTCCTGCTAAAGAAGCTAAACCAGACATTGCCACATAGAACCCAATTTCTTTTTCATTCATTCCTAAATGAATGGTTAAAAACAAAGTTAAAAAACTATGTACAAAGCCACCAAGTCGATTGATAATACGAGCTACAAAAAGAGCATATATACTTTTTGGAAGTCCGCCATAGGTTTGTAGTATTTTGATAAGTCGTCCCATTAATTCCTCCTTAAATATCCAGTCTAAAAGGTACCACTTCTTATTCTTGCATGCTTAATAACATCACGCTTAAACTTATCATATAATCTAATATTTTTCAAGATATTTTAACTTGAGTTGATGAACAAAAATAGAGAAGGTCAATACAGACCACATTTGTCATCTGTATTGACCTTCTCTATTTTAATTTATTTTATACTTTACTTAAATAATTTAAAAGATTCATGAATAGCATTCATCGCTTCTTCTGTGTCTTTTTCATTAATTAAAACAGAAATTTTAATTTCAGAAGTGGAAATCATTTTTATATTGATATTGGCATCAAATAAAGCTTCAAACATTAAAGAGGCAACACCTGAATTAGAAGCCATACCAGCACCCACAACCGATACTTTTGCAACTTGCTCATCATACTCTACCCTCTCACCAGAGATTCTTTCAAGATTTTCATGGATGATGCTTAGTGCTTCCTCTAAATTATCTCTTGATGTTGTGAAAGAAATGTCCTTGGAACGCCCTCTTCCAATAGATTGTAAAATAATATCCACATTAATGTTTTTCTTAGCAAGTAAAGAAAACAATTCAAAAGCCTTACCCGGTTCATCCTTAATACCGATAACAGCTATTCTTGCAACATTTTTATCTGCCGCTACACCACTGACTAACATTTTTTCCATTTTACATTCCTCCTTAACAATAGTTCCTTCTGCTTGGCTTAAGCTTGAGCGCACCACCAATTCTACGCCATATTTTTTAGCTAACTCAACCGAACGATTATGTAGTACTTTTGCTCCTAGTGATGCAAGTTCCAGCATTTCATCATAGGTTATTTCATCCAGTTTTCTTGCATTAGGAACAACTCTAGGGTCTGCAGTATAAACCCCTTCAACATCGGTATAAATCTCACATCTATCCGCCTTTAGTGCTGCTGCTAAAGCAACTGCTGTTGTATCAGAACCTCCACGACCTAGTGTCGTAATATCTTCATAACGATTGATCCCTTGAAATCCTGTTACAAGAATAATATTATTTCTTTCCAGCTCAGACATTATTCTTTCTTGATCGATACGCTTAAGGCGCGCATTGGAATAAACAGACGATGTATGCATCCCCACTTGATAAGCATTCAGCGATATCGCTGGATAACCAATGGACTGTAAAGCCATCGCCATTAATGCTACGGATTGCTGTTCTCCTGTAGATAAAAACATATCCATCTCTCGTCTTGATGGGTTTTTATTGATTTCTCTGGCTTTTTCCAATAACAGATCAGTGGTATCCCCCTGAGCAGATAAGACAACCACGACTTGATGTCCCTCTTTATAATCTTCTACAATTCTACGAGCAACGTTAAAAACCCGCTCTTTATTGGCTACTGAGCTTCCACCAAATTTTTTTACGATTAACACGTTGATTCCTCCATTCTAAATCTAAGAAGTTCATTTATAACCTTTGTAATCCTAAATCTTATTCTAATTTGCTGTTATCTCATCATAACTTTGGTGAATAGCCTTCTATTTTTCTACTCTAATGACATTCAATACTTCCGTATCTTCTTGCAATGCCTTTACTTTCTCCTGCAACTCTCCTTCTTTTTCTTCTTCAGTTATAAAGGCTATCTCATCCTCATATCCTGAGTAGACGACATGTACAAATCCAAATATCTTATTAATAATTGCTTTAGATTCCTCATCTCTCTTTACACGAATAAAGTACTTAGCAGGTACCTCGTCTATACTCATCATCTTCATTTTTTTCTTACTCCAAAATGATATGATATTGGTGCCTAAATGCTTAACTGCATCAACAATGTCAGCAACAACAGCACTTGCAGTAGGCAGCTTCCCTGCCCCTTTTCCATAAAACATTACATCGCCAATGACATTTCCTTTTACAAAAATAGCATTAAACACACCATTCACATTGGAAAGCGGGTGATCATTTCCTATCATAATCGGTGCAACCACCGCATAAACCTTATCATCTATTTTTTTACTCGTAGCTAATAGCTTGATATCACAGCCAATCTGCTTAGCATAGACCATATCTCTATCCGAAATTTTTGTAATACCTTCAGTATAAATATCCTTATAATCCACATGCATACCAAAGGCAAGAGATGATAGTATAGCTATCTTACGGCAAGCATCATGACCTTCTACGTCAGCTTCTGGATTACGTTCAGCATACCCTAAATCCTGAGCTTCTTTTAAAACTGAATCAAAATCCAATCCTTCCTCAGACATTTTTGTTAATATATAATTCGTTGTTCCATTTAATATACCTGTTATCTGATAAATCTCATCTGCTGTGAGAGATTGATTAAGAGGTCTTATAATGGGTATGCCGCCACCAACACTAGCCTCAAATAAGAAATTGATATTCTCTTCTTTGGCTATTTTAAGAAGTTCTGCACCGTGCTTTGCTACTAGCTCTTTATTAGAGGTTACTACACTCTTTCCTTTTAACAATGCCTTCTTAACAAAAGTATATGCTGGCTCTACCCCTCCCATAACTTCAGCAATAACCTGAACTTCGTCATCATTTAGTATATCCTCTATATCATGTGTCAGACGGGCATTAATAGGATTATCCTTGAACTCTTTTCTATCCAATACATACTTTAATCGGATTTGCTTGCCTGCTTTTTTATTAATACTATCTTTATTCTTTTCAAGAACTTCAACAACGCCTGAACCAACTGTACCATATCCTAAAACAGCAATTGTTACCATTATATCATCCATCCTTTCGTCAAACTAAGAGTACACTCATTTATGTCTACTTCTATCATTCAATACTTTTTCAGATTTATACTATAACACATTGTCTAGCTAAAGTTAATCCTTATGTTTATTGTATACATCATTTATCCTCAGAGTCTTCTTATAATTACCCTTAATCTATGGTTATTTATTTCAATCTAGTCCATGTATCATCTTATGAACCATTCATTTTTTTATTTTATGTCTGTTTACTCTCTAGCCAATATTTTCACATGATGAACACCATCATAATCATCCACTTCTGCCAATAGCTCTTTAACGTCACCTGTTGTTGGGAGTACTTCAATACTTAGGCTAATCGTTGCAACTCCGTTAATAGGTATGGTTTGATGAATTGTTAGAATATTAGCTCTATACTCTGCAAAAAGCAAAAGTACCCTTGATAATAAACCAGGCTCATCATCTACTTTTAGAGCAATTGTAATCGTTCTCCCTCTGGAATTATCATAAAAGGGATAGATGGAATTCTTGTATTTATAAAAGGAACTTCTGCTAATCCCTACTCTATCTACAGCTTCTTGAACTGTTAATGCTTCTTCCGTATCAATAAGCTTTTTTGCTTGAACCACCTTTAAAAATACTTCAGGTAAAGCTTCTCGTTCAATAATATAATAATGAGCCTTATCTGGCATATAGCACCACCTATTGTATTTGTATGAAAAACATCTGTTTTTGTTACAAAGATAATAGCATATTTTGTTATAAAAAGCAATAACTATTTTGTAGAACAATTAATTTAACATCTTATCTATTAAACTTAACCTCATAATATACTACAAGTTCAATACATAAAAAAACCATCTGAACACTATCAGACGGCTTTATTCTATCATCTTGCTTATTTTGATTGTTCCACCACTTGCTCAATGGAGATTTGTTCTTCATCTGATATCATCTGATCAATATCAATCAAGATGATCATCCTTTCATCTACCTTAGCTACACTTTTAATATACTTTCTATTAATTCCAGTTACAATTTTAGGGGTAGATTCCACATCTTTGTCATTAATATGAAGAATTTCTGCAACTGAATCTACGATAAATCCAATTTTCATATCATTGGTAAAGGTTACAATAATTTTAGTTTCATCATCGACATCTTTATCCTTTAAGTGAAATTTCTTTCTTAGGTTATAGATTGGTAGTACCTCACCCCTTAGGTTGATAATCCCTTCAATGTATTTCTGTGTATTGGGCACCTTTACAACCTCTTGATACTTCTCAATGCCATTGACCTTCATAATATCCAGCCCGTACTCTTCTTTATCCAGTTTAAACACTACTTGCTGCATTGAAGCCATGATATCACTCCTTTTTATATTTTATTGTGTGGAAAGCCACTTTAAATAAGCATTAATAAAGGACCCTATCTTACCGTCCATGATGCTCTGAACATTTCCAGTTTCTTCATTTGTTCTATGATCTTTAACTAAATTATAAGGGTGCATCACATAGGAACGGATTTGACTACCCCATCCTATCTCCTTTTGCTCGCCTCTAATATCCTGCATCTTATCAAGTTGCTGAGCTTGCTTAAGTTCAAAAAGCTTTGCCTTGAGCATCTTTAAGGCTCTATCTTTGTTCTTATGCTGAGAACGTTCATTCTGGCATTGAACGACGATACCTGTCGGTAAATGTGTAATTCTTATAGCAGAATCGGTTTTATTGACATGCTGTCCACCTGCACCACTGGATCGATACGTATCAATCCTAAGATCATCGGTTTGGATATCAATCGCAACATCATCTTCTATGTCGGGGATAACATCACATGATGCAAAAGAAGTATGTCTTCTTCCAGAAGAATCAAAAGGGGATATTCTAACCAAACGATGAACACCTTTTTCTGATTTTAAGTATCCATAGGCATTTTCGCCATTAACTTGTATGGTCACAGATTTGATGCCAGCTTCTTCCCCATCTAGATAATCTAATGTTTCTATTTTATACCCTTCCAGCTCTGCCCACCTTGTGTACATTCTCAAAAGCATCGCTACCCAATCACAGGACTCTGTTCCACCTGCACCTGCATGCAAAGATAAAATTGCATGGTTCTTATCATAGGGTTCATTGAGCAAAGTTTTAATTCTTAAAGCTTCATAATCCTTTTTGAAGTGTTTTAAGGTGTCCGTCACTTCTTTGATAATATCTTCATCAGAATCCTCTAATCCCATCTCAATAAGTGTTTCAATATCCTCATAAGTCTGAGCCAATTGATTATAATTATCTAGTTTACCCTTTAATCGCTTAGTTTCCTTTAAAACGCTTTGAGAATGTTCTATATTCTGCCAAAATCCTTCTTCTGATACTTCTATCTCTAATTGTGTTATTTTAGCTTTTATACCCTCAACGTCAAAGTGAATCCCTAATCTCATTAAGTTTCTGTTGATACCCTATTAAGTCTAATTTAGCTTGCTCTAGCTCAACCATTCTATCACCTCATATATTTTTTATCTGTGGTAGTAAATTATTTATTTCGTCCACAGCAATGTTTGTATTTTTTACCGCTACCGCATGGGCAGGGATCATTTCTTCCAATTTTCTTTTCTTTTCTTTTGTAGGGTTCTTTAGCGGCTGGTGTATCTCCTCTGTTTGTAGAAGTTACGTTCGCTACTCTTTCTCTTTCAATTTTGTTAGCTGGTCTTATTCTATAAAGAATTCTAACAGTGTCCTCCTGTATGCTATTGGACATCTCTTCAAACATATCATATCCTGCAAATTTGTACTCAACAAGAGGATCCCTCTGCCCATACGCTCTAAGGGATATTCCTTGACGCATTTGATCCATATTATCAATATGATCCATCCATTTTTGATCGATGGCTTTGAGAAGTATTACCCTTTCAGCTTCCCTCATCATCTCTACTTCATCGAACTCTTCTTCTTTGTGTTTATAGAGATCTTCAGCCAGCTCGTAAAGCTTAGTTTTTAGTTCATCCTTGGTAATGGATTCTTTTTCTTTATCCGAAAATGTTATAGTTATAGGAATTATTTTTAATAGGTATTCCACCATACCTTTAATATCCCATTCCTCAAAATACTGATCATCAGCACAATGCATGTCCACAGCACGATCTATGATTTCCTTTATCATATTTAGAATATAATCCTTCATATTATCGCCTGATAATACTTTTTCTCTTTCATCATAGATAATCTCTCTTTGTTCATTCATGACTTGATCATAGTCTAATAAATGCTTTCTTATTGAAAAGTTATTGCCCTCTACTTTTTTCTGTGCATTTTCAATGGCATTGGATAAAATACCAGCAGCAATAGGTTCACCATCTGGCAGTCCTAATCGGGTAACCGTATTTTTCATTCTATCCGACCCAAACAAACGCATCAAATCATCATCTAAGGATATATAGAACTTAGACTCTCCTGGATCTCCCTGTCTTCCAGAACGTCCTCTTAACTGGTTATCTATACGTCTTGACTCATGACGTTCTGTTCCAATAATTTTAAGACCTCCAGCTTCTACAACTCCTTCACCCAATTTAATGTCAGTACCACGACCTGCCATATTCGTTGCAATCGTAATAGCACCTGCCTGACCTGCCATTGCAACTATTTCTGCCTCTTTTTCATGATACTTTGCGTTTAAGACTTTATGGGGAATACCCTTTTTTCTTAATCTCTTGCTAAGCTCTTCAGATGCTTCTATGGTTATGGTTCCAACTAATACGGGTTGTTTCTTATCATAGGATTTGGCAATATCATCAACAACCGCTGCTATTTTTTCACCAAGGGATTTATAGACAACGTCTGCATGATCCTTTCTGATAACAGGTTCATTGGTTGGGATGGCAATAACATCCATACCATAAATTTCTCTAAATTCTTCTTCTTCTGTTAGAGCGGTTCCTGTCATCCCTGCTTTTTTTGTATACTTATTGAAGTAATTTTGAAAGGTTATGGTAGCTAATGTTTTGCTTTCTCTTCTTACCTTAACATATTCTTTAGCCTCAATCGCTTGATGCAACCCATTAGAATAACGTCTACCCGGCATCAAACGCCCTGTAAATTCATCAACAATAACAATTTCATTTTCTTTTATAACATAATCCTTATCTTTAAACATCAAATAATGTGCTTTAAGTGCTAGAGTTACATGATGTTGGATTTCCATATTTTCAGGATCAGCTAGGTTGGTAATTTTAAAGTAACCTTCTACTTTTTTGATTCCTTCGGCTGTTAAAGTTGCAGATTTAGCCTTTTCATCAATGACAAAATCGCCTTCCTCTTGTATATCTTCATTCATGATGGCACTCATTTTGGTTATTTCGCCGATGATTTTACCTTTTGTTAATCTTCTAGCTAATAAATCTGCTTGTTGGTAAAGATGGGTCGATTTACTACTACTACCTGATATAATAAGCGGCGTTCTTGCCTCATCCACTAAAACAGAGTCAACCTCATCTATAAGCACATATTTTAGGTCACGCTGAACCATTTCCTGCTTATAAATAACCATGTTGTCCCTTAAATAATCAAATCCAAACTCATTGTTCGTTCCATAGGTAATATCACAATTGTATGCTTCACGTCTTTCTTTATTGTCCATGCCATTAACGATAACACCTACAGACAGACCTAAAAAGCCATGTACCCTACCAATGTTTTCTGCATCACGTGTAGCTAGATAGTCATTGACGGTTACTACATGTACACCTTTTCCTTCTAATGCATTTAAATAGGAAGGAAATGCAGCTACTAAAGTTTTTCCTTCTCCTGTTTTCATTTCAGCTATTCTTCCTTGGTGTAGAACAATAGCACCAATTAATTGGACACGATAGGCTCTCAATCCTGTCGTTCGCTTGGCTACTTCTCTTACCACAGCATATGCTTCTACTAGTATATCGTCTAAAGTCTCACCATTCTTTATTTTACCTTTAAATTCGGTAGTCTTTTCTCTTAACTGCTCATCGGTTAGTTTATCCATTTGATTTTCTAACGCTTCTATCTGATCCACTAACGGAAGTATTCTTTTAATCTCTCTATTACTATGCGTTCCAAATATTTTCTCTAAAAATTTCATGATTACACCTTCTTCATCTATGCATTTATTATCCTATTAGGATATCATAAATTAACTTGTATTTCTATATAATCGAGGTAAATATTGCTTTATATTTATGGTAAAATAAAAGACCTTATGGCTCAGAATTGTTACTATTTTATCTTAATTTTAGCATTTTGCGGCTTACTATTCAATATTTTTATGATTTTTGAGTGTGCTTGTCTTTATAGGCAATGAAAGGATGACCCAAATATGAGTCACCCTTTTTATTTTAAACTTATTAAACATTATTTACATAAACTCAGGTTCAATTAAACCAAACTCACCTTTTTTTCTTTTGTAAACCACATTGACCTCTTCTGTATCACCATTCATAAAAACAAAGAAATCATGCCCTAATAAATCCATTTCCATACACGCTTCTATTGGATCCATCGGCTTTATCGCAAATCTTTTACTTCTAACAATGTTGATCTTTTTATCTTCCTCGTTAGTTATGTCTGAAATAAATTCTTTTTTAAAGGCACCACTATGACGATGCTTGGTTATTAGCTTTTTTTTATGTCTAAGTAATTGTCTTTCTAATACGTCAATAACCTCATCAATAGCGTTATACATATTTTCGTTTTCTTCTTCTGCTCTTAGCACACTCCCTCTTATAGGTATGGTCACTTCAAGAATATGCCTCTTTCTTTGAACACTTAAAGTAACCTGTGCTTCATTTTCTGGAGAGAAATACTTCTCTAGCTTACTCAGCTTGTTAATAATCTTGTCTCTCAATGCATTGGTTATCTCAATATTTTTCCCACTAATAGTATAGCGCATAAAACCAACTCCCTTTATAGTTTATGACATCATTATCTCTTATTATAGTATTTAATGTAGATTGTTATTATTTAGCTCAAGGGTTTTAATATACTATTATAGTATTTATATTCGATAGATTTTATCAAAATCCTTTATTTTTTTGAATTCTAGTATAAATAGGATATATGCTTCATCTTTAAAAAGTATTAGTATGAGTTTATTACATTGTCAAAGTTTTTGAGGCATACTATATCCTATAAGAAATTGAAATATAAAGCTAATACTAGCTCCTCATTGTCTTAAATAGCTAGCATTTTAACTGTTTTTTTATGCCTATAAAATATACTCAATTATTGTGATATAAATTAGGGCTATTTTACTGGTTTAGTTAAAATGTAAACATAATTCTTGTGGATAATGTGGATATATCTGTGCACAACCTAGTTTGTTAAGCTTTCAACAACTTTTTCTGTGGATAACTCTATTTTTATATTAATATTATGTAAAGTAGATGTCTTCTTTAACTCTCTGTATAAGGTATATAACTGTGACAATGTATAATATTTGAAAGAAATTGTTAGATACCTCTTGATTATTTCAATTTTTATGATATAATAAAAATATCTTAAATTATGACATATTTCGTACATAAAAATGGGTTAAGTGCTTTAAAAAGTAATGGTTTATTGAGTACAACGAAAAAGACGCTATTTAATTAGCGTCTTTTTCGTTGTTTTTGTTAATTTGTGGCATGTTTTGATAGTATTAATAACAAAGCCCCGAAAATATCGGGACTTTGATTAGAACTTTATACTTTATCTTTGACTGAATAATGCGTATGAAGCAGTTTGTGTGATTTTTCACTGAGTGGTTTTCCTAAATAAGTTTCGTACAATTCTATAATGGCTGGATTTTCATGAGATTTTCTTATCTTCATCTCTCTATCTACTTGATAGATTGCTTCTTGACGCTTTTTAAGAACACTTGAATCTCCATGGTGATAAGGTTGTCCACCACCGCCAATACAGCCACCTGGACATGCCATAATTTCAATTGCATGAAGGTTTCTTGGATTACCGTCTTTAATCTCCTCTAATAACTGTCTTGCATTACCAAGACCATGAGCAATACCAATATTTAGGACTAAGCCATCCATATCTACTGAAGCTACTCTAACACCATCAAATCCTCTTAACTGTTTAAAATCAACTCTTTCTAATTCTTTCCCTGTCTTAATTTCATAAGCAGTACGAACGGCTGCTTCAATAACACCACCCGTTGTACCGAAAATGACACCTGCACCAGTTGAAATACCTAGTGGATTATCATATTCTTGATCTTCTAACTCATTGAGATCTAAGTTGAATTGTTTGATTAAATGTGCTAATTCTCTAGTGGAAATCGTAATATCGACATCAGGATTACCATCGACACTAAATTCTTCCCTTGAAGCCTCGTATTTCTTAGCTAAACAAGGCATAACTGAAACGACAACCATTTTTTTTCTTGGAACGTTTAATTTCTCAGCAAAGTAAGATTTAGCAATAGAACCAAACATTTGTTGTGGTGACTTCGCTGTTGAAGGAACATCAATAAGCTCTGGAAATTGACTTTCAATAAAGTTAACCCATGCAGGACAGCACGATGTCAAAATAGGTAATTTTACATCTTTGTCCCCAGCAAGAAATTTTTCTAGTCTTTCTAAAAGCTCATGTCCTTCTTCCATGATAGTTAAATCTGCTGTAAAATCTGTATCGAAAACATAGTCAAATCCAATGCTTTTTAATCCTGATACCAACTTGCCAGTTACAATAGTACCGGGCTCAGCACCAAATTCTTCACCAATAGCTACTCTTACTGCTGGCGCTGTTTGTGCTACCACTATTTTATCTGGATCTGCAAGGGCATCTAACACCTTCCATGTGTGATCATTTTCTGTTAAAGCACCTACTGGACATACAGCAACGCATTGTCCACAGTGTGTACAGACTGTATCCACTAAAGGTGATTCAAAGGCAGGTGAAACAACAGCTTCAAAGCCTCTATTAATAGCAGATAAAGCACCAACGGTCTGAACTTCATTACACATAGTTTCACATCGTCGACACATAATACATTTATCCATATCTCTAATGATAGACTCAGAATAGTCTTTCTTATAAGTAGACTGTGATTTACCAGTGATTCTTACTTCTCTTAATCCAAACTTCTCAGATAAATCTTGCAGCTCGCATTTACCAGATTTAGCACATGTTAAACACTCTTTAGGATGATCAGAGAGTAATAATTCAATGATTGTCTTTCTAGCTTCCATAACTCTGACCGTATTAGTCCTTACGACCATTCCGTCTACAACAGGCGTTGCACATGATGGAGCTAAATTTCTTCTGCCTTCCACTTCTACAACACACACACGGCAGGAAGCTGTTTTGTTCACCATTTTGGTATCATGTAAGTCTAAATGACAAAGGGTTGGGATACTAATACCTACCTTTCTAGCAGCTTGTAAAATGGTACTGCCTTGAGGCACAAGGACTTCTTTTCCATCGATCGTCACTTTTACATCTGACATTGGCTTTTCCTCCTTCTCTTATTTTTTAACTATAGCACCAAATCTACATTTTTCTATACAAGCACCGCACTTAATGCATTTTTCTACATCTATAACATGTGGTTTCTTTCGTTCGCCTGTAATTGCTTGCGTTGGACAGACTCTTGTACAGGCTGTACATCCAATACACTTGTCTGGTAAAATATAGTATTTTAGTAAGTCTTTACATTGTCCTGCTGGACATCGTTTGTCTACAATATGTGCAATATACTCATCTTCAAACGCTTCAAGCGTTGAAAGAACTGGGTTCGGAGCAGCCTGACCTAGTCCGCATAAAGCTGTATCCTTGATTACACGGCACAATCTCTTTAACTCATCTATGTGCTCCATCTTTCCTTTTCCACTTGTAATTAATTCTAGTATTTCTAGTAATCGTCTTGTTCCTACTCGACAAGGCGTACATTTACCACAAGATTCTTCTACTGAAAATTCTAAATAGAACTTGGCCATCGCTACCATACAGTCGTCTTCACTCATAACGATCATACCGCCTGATCCCATCATAGAACCTTTAGCTAACAGGTTATCAAAATCAATAGGTGTATCTAAATCTTTTTCTGTCAAGCAACCGCCTGAAGGACCACCTGTTTGAACAGCTTTGAATTTTTTACCGCCTTTAATACCACCACCGATATCATAAATAACTTCTCTTAATGTAGTACCCATGGGCACCTCAATAAGCCCAACATTGTTGATGGCTCCAGCTAAAGCAAACACTTTTGTTCCTTTTGATTTTTCTGTTCCGATTTTGGTAAACCAGTCTGATCCTTTTAATATAATAACGGGTACATTAGCAAATGTTTCAACATTATTGACATTAGTTGGTTTACCCCAGAATCCAGATTCTGCTGGGAATGGTGGTTTGGTTGTTGGCTCTCCACGTTCACCTTCCATCGAATGAATCAATGATGTTTCTTCACCACAAACAAAAGCTCCAGCACCATAAGTTAATTTAATATCGAAGTTAAATCCTGATCCTAATATATCATTTCCAAGCAAACCATATTCTCTAGCATCATCAATAGCCTTTTGAAGACGTTTAATGGCTAGTGGATACTCAGCACGAATATATACCCTTCCGTTGGATGCTCCAATAGCATAGCCACAAATTGTCATAGCTTCAACCACTGAATGTGGATCACCTTCTAATATAGAACGATCCATAAATGCTCCAGGATCACCTTCGTCAGCATTACAGACAACGTATTTTACATCGTTTTGATATTGGCTCGCAAACTGCCACTTAAGACCTGTTGGGAAGCCACCACCCCCACGACCTCTTAAACCAGATGCTTTTATAACCTCTATAACTTCTTTTGGAGTCATAGATGTTAAGACTTTACCAATAGCTTGATAACCATCTCTTGCTATATACTCATCAAGGTTATCAGGATCAATAACACCACAATTTCTTAAAGCTATACGAATTTGCTTTTTATAGAAATCCATTTTTTGAGAATCTGAAATTCTTTTATTGGTTTCTGGATCTTCGTATAACAGTCTTTCTACTTTTCTACCTTTAACGATATGTTCTTCAATCAACTCCTGAGCATCTTCTGGTTGAACTTGAACATAGAAGGTATTATCTGGAAGAATTTTAACGATCGGTCCTTTTTCACAAAAACCAAAGCAACCTGTTTTCAATATCTGAACCTGATCTGTCATATTTTGAGCAGCTAAGTGCTTTTCTAGGTTTTCAATAATCTTGTCAGAGTTAGCAGATTTACAACCAGTTCCTCCACAGACTAATATATGCATACTATAGTTAGACATCTTTTAACCTCCTAACTGAATTATTATTCTATAGTTTTGTGTGTAGATGGTATAATACCGTCTACTAGTTCACCTTCTTTAATGTATTTATCAATAATTTCTTTAGCTTTAGCTTCATCTACATAGCCAAAAACTGTAGGCTCCTTTCCTGGCAACGTAACCTCAATGGTTGGTTCTGCATAACAATAGCCCATACATCCTGTTTGTGTTACAACAACGTTTTCTAAACCCTGTCTATCTACTTCTTCAATTATATAATTCATGGTTTCTCTTGCTCCAGAAGCTATACCACAGGTTGCCATAGCTACTTTTACATGAATTAGTTTGTCAATGTTTTCACCTTTTTCTCTTAAATCCACTTTAGAACGCTGCTGATCTCTAATTTTAATTAGCTCATCTAAGGATTTAATTTTTGCCATTTTCTTAACCTCCTTTATTTAATCTTTATATTCCTCTAGAATATCTTTAACCATATCTGGCGTAACTCGACCATAAACTTTTTCTCCTACCATAACAACTGGTGCCAACCCACAAGCACCCACACAACGAACTCCTGTTATTGAGAATTTGCCATCTTTTGTTGTTTCTCCTGTGTTGATGTTTAGTTCCCTTTTAAAAGCGTCTAGTACTTTTTCCGCTCCCCTTACATAACAGGCAGTTCCAAGACAGATAGCAATATTATGCTCACCTCTTGGTGTCATTGTAAAGAAAGAATAAAAACTTACTACTCCAAATACTTTTGCTGTTGATACATGCAATTTTTTTGCTACAAATTTTTGAACTTCTTTTGGCAAATAGCCAAAAATTTCTTGAGCCTTGTGTAAAACCCTTATTAACTCGCCTTTAGTGGAAGACATTGAATCAATAAACTGCTCAAGTTCATTAAATTGTTCATTTTTTAATTCCGCCATGAGTTTACCTCCTTAAGCTTTATGTTATTAATATGAAAGTTAAAAGCAATAACTTGTTCCATCATACAATTACTTGCTATTGCTAATTTATCTTTCTTATTAATTAGATTGTAACTTCACTTTTATTTTGTTTTAGAATTTCAATGATACTTTTAATCCTTTTATCTGGAACCTTTAGCTTTCTATTATTAGTTCCTATGATACCTAAGTCATGCGCATCTGAGGATTGTAGAATGTGATAAGCTGGATAACGTTTTTTAAAGTCTGCTAGATCGGCAAAACGGGATATTTCAATACATGATAATGATAAATTTGAAGGTATCATACCTAAGTTAGAGAGTATACTGTTTCTTGGACGGTCAATGTGTGCGGGGATGGCAATGCCATTTCTGTCTCTTACCATTTTAACAACTTCATTAATTGTAAATGAAGTTGAACTACATAAAAATTTTTCACACTTGCCAATAGGCTCATCTTGATCATTGAAATACAATTGATTTCCAAAAATCTTCTCTTGATTTTCCCTGTCTGGCAAATGAGCATAGACTTCACTTTGCATATTGTATACATTATCCAAATCAGAAAATAGGCATACAACATGGACTTCTTCTCTAGTTTCTACTTCCATCCCTGGTATAACAACCAAATTCTTCTTTTTACCTATTTTCATTATGACTTCTGCGTTTTCACATGAATTGTGATCGGTTATGGCAATTACGTCTAACCCACAAAGCAAAGCCATATTGACAATATTATTTGGTGACATATCGTCGTTTCCACAAGGTGAAAGACCGGTATGAATGTGAAAATCATAGTTAATATACATAGTATACACCCAAACAAATGTTTTGTTAAATAATTATCATACATATACGCAATCATAAATTATTATAACAAAGTTTAAGGATTCTGTAAAGAAATATTGGTGTTATTTCTATGTATAGAATCGAAATATGTCTCATTGTGTTTGATTCATATGTCTAAGCTGCTATTTGTAGATTAAATGGTATTGACTACAATATACTGTTGGTAATATCTGTTATTATGACTATATCTTGTAGTGAACTTTGTCGCTCTTATCTTTATGATTTAGCCATAACAATGGAAGTTAGTTAGTTTTTTATCAATTAGATGTATTAGGAATACCCTCAGCTCTTATTAATATTAATTAACTTTTTTGCACATAATTGTTAATACCAAAATATCTGTTCGGAAACAGTTAAGTGACAGGGACAAATATAAAGTTACGAAACTCAAAAACAGAAATGATATTTACATATATTTACATATTGTGTATAATAGATGTATCATTTTTTGAATGGAGGGTTCTATGAGTTCAGCAGTCTTTTATTTTTCAAAATCAGGTGTATCTGAAAAGGTAGCCAAAAATATAGCGGAAAGGCTTAAGTGTCCGTGTACAAGACTGATGGATACAAAAAGCTGGAAAGGTCCTTTGGGATTTGTAAAGGGCGGTTATTATTCAACACAGGAAAAACTTGTAACACTTCATTCTATATCTGTACAGCCTATGGATTATGATAATATATGTATTGTTTCTCCTGTGTGGGCTTCAAAAATGGTTCCCGCTGTCAGGACTTTTATTAGACTTTATAAAGATAGCTTAAAAAATGTGCATATTGTTTTTACTCTTGCTGGTGATAATCCAAGCAAAGCCATTACTAATTTTTTACAAGAAGTTCCTAATGCAGAACCCATCGCTTTTAAACAAAAAAGTGTTTTAAATAACTCTTATCTTAATGATCTATATGCTTTTATAGAAAATTTCAGCAATCTTAATGATGAGTAAATATAATACCGCCCCTTAACATAGACAAACAAGTGTAACACAATACCGTCTACCCTTAGGGGCGAATAAATATCTAATCTTTCAAAATTCTTTTCAAGAATTGTCCTGTATAGGATTTTCTAACTTTAGCAACTTCTTCAGGTGTTCCAAATGTTACCACCGTGCCACCCTTATCTCCACCTTCTGGTCCCATATCAATAATATAATCTGCCGTCTTTATCACATCTAAATTATGTTCAATGACTAATACTGTATTGCCAGCATCTACTAATCTTTGTAGTATAGTTATGAGTTTCTTAACATCTTCAAAATGCAGACCCGTTGTTGGTTCATCTAAAATGTATATAGTTTTACCCGTACTTCTTTTACTTAATTCTGTTGCCAGCTTAACCCTCTGAGCTTCTCCGCCAGATAATGTTGTTGACGGTTGTCCTAGTTTTATATAAGATAAGCCAACATCATATAAAGTCTGAAGCTTTCTTTTTATTCTTGGAACATTTTCAAAAAACTTCAGTGCTTCTTCTACTGTCATATCTAGTACTTCCGATATATTTTTCCCTTTATAGGTAACATCCAGAGTTTCACGATTGTATCTTTTGCCATGGCATACCTCACATGGCACATACACATCTGGAAGGAAATGCATTTCTATTTTAATAATCCCATCCCCTCGACACGCTTCACATCTTCCGCCTTTTACGTTAAAGCTGAATCTCCCTTTTTGATAACCTCTCATTTTAGCTTCTGCTGTCTGTGCGAATATATCTCTAATCGGGTCAAATAAGCCCGTATACGTAGCAGGGTTAGATCTTGGTGTTCTTCCAATAGGAGATTGATCAATATCAATAACTTTGTCTAAATGCTCGATCCCTTTTATGGATTTATGCTTTCCAGGTTTTATTTTTGCTCTATTTAAATCTCTAGCCAGTCTCTTATATAGTATCTCATTAACAAAAGAACTCTTACCTGAACCAGATACACCAGTAACGCATGTAAAAATACCAAGCGGTATATTAATATTAATTTTCTTTAGATTATTCACATTAGCGCCAATCAATTTTAGCCATTTCCCATTCTTGGGTCTTCTTTTTGAAGGTATATCAATTTTCATTCTACCACTAAGATAAGCACCTGTTAAGGATGATTCATTATTCATTATTTCCTTAGCTGTCCCACAAGCCACAATCTCACCACCATGAGCACCTGCTTTTGGACCGATATCAACTATATAATCCGCTTTTTTCATAGTATCTTCATCATGCTCAACGACAATCAGTGTATTACCAAGTTCTTTAAGATTGTTTAAGGTCTTTAGCAGCTTAACGTTGTCTCTTTGGTGTAATCCTATACTGGGTTCATCTAATATATACACAACACCAACCAAACCAGAACCTATTTGAGTAGCTAATCTTATTCTTTGCGCTTCTCCGCCTGATAAAGTACCAGCAGACCTCGATAAAGTCAAATAATCAAGACCAACATCCACTAAAAACCCTATGCGAGCATTGATTTCCTTTAAAATCTGCTCCCCTATCATCTGTTGACGATCGGTTAGCTTGAGTTGATTTAGGAATTGCTGTACATCTCGAATAGACATAGCTGTTACTTCTGCTATATTTTTGTCTCCGATAGTCACAGCTAATGCTTGCTTATTAAGACGTGCACCATGGCAGGTAGAGCACGGTGTATTGGTCATAAAGCTTTCGTACTCCTGTCTCATGTGGTCAGATGTTGTTTCTTTGTAACGACGTTCTATACTATGCACTAATCCTTCATAGGCTACTTGATATTCTCCCGAACCTTTTTCGCTTTTATAGTTTACTGAGAATTTCTCTCCCTTTGTACCATACATAATCATTTCCTTAATGTCATTAGGTAAATCATTATAGGGAGTACCTAAGTCAAAATTATATTTTTTTGCCATACCTTCAAAGAGACTCCGCACACCGCTATTCTCATTAGAAGCAGCTGACCAGCCTGGAATTGTTATAGCTCCTTGTAATAAACTTAGCTGTCCATTGGGTATAATTAATTCTGGATCAAATTTCATTTTGTAACCCAGTCCATGACAGTCTGGACAAGCCCCAAATGGGTTATTAAAAGAAAACATTCTAGGCTCAATTTCATCGATACTTATATTACAATCTGGGCAAGCAAAATTCTGACTAAAGGTTAGAGACTCACCATCAATTACATCTATAATTAGTAAGCCTCCTGTCAATTTCATAACGGTTTCAATAGAATCTGCCAAACGCTTCTGTATACCCTCTCTTATAATCAATCGATCAATAACAATCTCTATGGTATGTTTTTTGTTCTTTTCTAGTTGGATAGTTTCACTTAACTCATATAATATCCCATCTATCCTGACACGGACATAACCACTCTTTCTAGCTTGTTCCAATAATTTAATATGCTCGCCTTTTCTTCCTCGTACCACAGGTGCTAGAACTCGTATTTTAGTCCTTTCAGGTAATTTCATAATATTATCTACCATTTGTTCAACCGTTTGCTTCTTGATTTCCTTACCACACTTTGGGCAATGAGGAATACCAATTCTAGCATAGAGCAGTCTAAAATAATCGTAAATTTCTGTCACAGTTCCTACGGTTGAACGTGGATTTCTACTGGTCGTCTTTTGATCAATAGAAATAGCTGGAGACAAGCCTTCAATGTTATCAACATCTGGTTTGTCCATCTGACCTAGAAATTGTCTTGCATAAGCAGACAAAGATTCGACATACCTTCTTTGCCCTTCAGCATAAATGGTATCAAAGGCAAGTGAGGACTTACCAGAGCCGCTTAAGCCCGTAAATACAACAAACTTATCTCTTGGTATTGTTAAATCTACATTTTTTAAATTATGTTCTCTAGCGCCTTTTATAATGATTTTATTATCTAACATACACTGTCCCATTCCTTTTTAGTTTAAAAACATTGTTTATGAAAGCTGTACCCTTATTTCATGATATACATGTAATTCCTATATTATCTTCTCAATCCTCATACACTAAAAGGTGCTGCTTTAATTCTGTAATAGTATCTCTTAATTCAGCAGCTCTCTCAAATTGTAGATCAGAGGCTGCCTGCTTCATATCCTTGGTGTATTTTTTTATAAGCAGTTTTATTTCTTTACTACTAAAGGATTCAATATCTCTATCAAGATTATAACCGCCTTTATCTTCTGCTACTTTTGTGATTCTAATTGTATCTCTTATAGCTTTTTTTATGGTAGTTGGCGTTATGTTATGTGTGGTATTATAATCTTGTTGTATCTTTCTTCTTCTTTTGGTTTCAGATATCGCTAACTTCATGGAACGGGTTATCTTGTCTGCATACATAACAACCCTTCCCTCAGCATTTCTAGCAGCTCGTCCAATCGTCTGAATTAAAGAAGTCTCAGATCGTAAAAACCCTTCTTTATCTGCATCTAATATAGCCACTAGTGAAACTTCTGGTATATCTAATCCTTCTCTTAGTAGGTTAATCCCTATCAAGACATCAAACACACCCATCCTTAAATCTCTTATAATTTCAATACGCTTTAAGGTGTCTATATCCGAGTGAAGATATCTTACTTTAATTCCCAATTCCTTCATATAGTCCGTTAAATCCTCTGACATTTTTTTAGTTAACGTTGTGATAAGGATCTTCTGATTTTTTTTAACAATTTCATGGACTTCTCCAATTAAATCATCAATTTGTCCTTTAACTGGTCGAATGTCAATCATAGGATCCAGCAGTCCCGTCGGTCTAATAATCTGCTCAGCTATCAATTGTTCATTATCTTTTTCAAATGTGCCAGGTGTAGCAGATACAAACATAATTTGATGAACTTTACTCTCAAATTCATCAAAGTTAAGAGGACGATTATCTTTAGCGGAGGGTAGTCTAAAGCCGAAATCTACCAAAGTAGATTTTCTTGACTGATCGCCCGCATACATACCTCTAATTTGAGGAATGGTAATATGAGATTCATCAACAATAATAAGAAAATCATCTGGAAAATAGTCTATTAAAGTATGTGGTGTGCTGCCCTTATCTCTACCAGATAAATGTCTAGCATAATTTTCAATTCCTGAACAAAAACCTGTTTCTTTTATCATCTCAATATCATAATTGGTTCTCTGAGCAATTCTTTGGGCTTCTAATAACTGATCCTTATCTCTAAATGCTTTAACACTATCTTCTAACTCTACTTCTATAGATTGTATGGCTCGTTCAATTTTATCTCCTGCAATCACATAATGGGATGCAGGAAAAATTAATGCATGCTCTGTAACTGCTAGTATTTCTCCTGTTAAAACATCTATTTCAGTAATTCTATCAATTTCATCACCAAAAAACTCAACACGAATGGCTGTTTTCTCCGAATAAGCAGGGAATATTTCAACTACATCTCCCCTCACTCTAAAAGTCGAACGTGTAAAGTTTAAATCATTCCTTACATATTGAATACTTACAAGCTTTTTCATTACATCGTCGCGATCCTTCTGCATACCAGGTCTTAAGGATAAAACCATTTCATTATAATCTATAGGATCTCCTAACCCATAGATACATGAAACACTGGCTACTATAATAACATCCTCACGCTCAAAAAGAGAGGCAGTTGCGGAATGTCGGAGTTTATCTATTTCTTCATTGATAGAGGAATCTTTTTCTATAAAGGTATCGGTTTGAGGAACATAGGCTTCTGGTTGATAGTAATCATAGTAGCTGACAAAATATTCTACAGAATTATCAGGAAAAAACTCTTTAAACTCACTATAAAGCTGAGCGGCTAATGTTTTATTATGTGCAATAATTAAGGTTGGTTTCTTTAATTTCTTGATAACATGTGCCATCGTAAAGGTTTTACCCGATCCCGTAACTCCTAATAAGGTTTGATATTTATTTCCTTGCTGATAGCCCTTAACAAGTTTATCTATAGCCTGAGGTTGATCACCAGTAGGCTTATACTCTGAAACAATTTCAAATTCCTTCATATTTTCACCTCAAACTTATATTTTCCTACTTCTTTCACTATTATATCATAATAACAAAAATATGCAAACATACGTTTGCATATTTTTACAAATAATTTTCATTAATTATATAACGCTCGCTTTAACCTTTTCGGCGACTTCTCCATTTACTCCTTATAATATGTATTAACCCAACACGTCTCATGGAATGATGACTATAAATGATTCTAGGGTTTTCTGGAAGAGGTTTAATTCTCAAGTCGTCAACGCCTGAGGGATAGGCTTTATATTCAAGAATTTTAGCAGAACCATCTATTCCTATAACATCCAACCATATGAATGTAAACTTATTATGTAAAATGGTTCTAAGCGCTCTAGTATTTTCTATATCCATTCCGTTTACTTTAGCAATAATATCACCAATCTTCAACCCCATTTTATCTCCAGGACCCTCAGGACATATGCTCATCACTCTGACTCCTTGAGCGGGTAAGTCATATATAGGTTTTTTTAAACGTTCAATATAATCTTCATAAAGAATAATTCCTTCATGCATACCCCCCATAATGATAACACCTATCCATTGTAAGACAGTATGATTGACGGATAGGATAGATAGTAGAATCAATAAAACACTATAGCTAAATAGCATAAATGCTGTTTTTTTACTTCTTTTTATCGGTTCTTCAGAGAATGTTAAGCTGCTATAGCCTAATGCCCCAACTAAAGGTAATAGACTAAAAACTGCCGCTATTTCTTTTGGAATTTCTTTTAGAAGCGGCCACCATTGAGGCATCTGAATAGCATCATGTCCGGCTGTACCTGATGTTAATACCAGTAACGCAATTGGAATAGGCCAAAATCTCTGCATGAGATATCCCACAACAATTTTATCCTTCTTCTTAGCAACCACAGGGATTAATTCATCCGCACCAACAAAATAAATAAGTATGCATTCCATTAAATGAAATATCCCCACAAGCGCCATAAGACCCGTCACTTGTATATCTACAATAGGTAATGTTAAACCAAACATTTTCTGCCCCTTGAATATTAGAGCTAAAGCCCCCATAATCGTAGAAGCGTAGGCAATACATAAATATCTAACATTAATTAGGGCTAACATCAGTGCTAATGGTAACAGAAAGATAATATAGTCTGTCAGCTTGATTGGCAGACCAAGACATGTAATGATTAAGCTTCCTAAAATTCCTATAAATACACCTTGTAATAGTGATTCAATAAAAGATACCAATAGGCTTTTTGAGTAATCAAAGCTATAAATATTTACTAATTTATATTTTTTAATCATAAGATAAATCACAGCTAGAATGAATAAAAAAGCAAAATTGAAAACCGATTTTGCTACAGCAACTAAAGTAATATGAATGATTTCTAATAGAGTATTCATAGATAACTCCTATCTTCTCTTACTATTTCTATAGGTTGATAACCATAAAACAAAAGTATGACTGCTTTACAATACTTAACGGATTTTTGTGCTAACGATAATAGATGATTTAAAAGATTTATAATAAATAAAGTACCAAAGGTATTAGTAAAAATAAACACTCATACTTATAAAAATACTCTAGCTGCTTATTTCTATAATACTTTTGGTACTTATTGCATACTTACTTATGTGTAATTTTCCATTAGGATATGATTTAAATAAGTTATCCTTTCTTATTGGTTTAGGATGACTTCAATCGCTTTTTGTAATTGAATATCTTCATCTTTTTCTAAAACAAGTTTTCTTTTCAATTCAACTGACAATGGAACCGTAATATTTGGCTCAATACCAACGCCGTGAATGTATGCACCGCTAGGTGTATAATATTTGGCTATGGTAACCTTCATTGCCGAACCATCTTCTAGTTCAAATATTCTTTGCACAAGCCCTTTCCCAAAAGTAGTGGTTCCAACTAAAGTCCCTATTCCGCTATCTTTAACTGCACCAGCAAGTATTTCTGAAGCACTAGCACTATTCTCATTAATTAATATCACAAGCGGCTTCTCAAATTTAGTATCTTCATCTGAAGATAGCTCATTTCTTTTTCCATTTTTATCCTCAGTATACACAATAAGTCCTTTAGGTAAAAGTTCATCTGCAATTCCAGCAACTACACTCAACAATCCACCAGGGTTATTTCTAAGATCAATGATAAGACCTCTTTGACCTTGTTTTTCTAGGTCGTCTAGAGCTAATTTGAATTGTTTATAGGTTACCTCTTCAAAGCCCGTGATTGTAATGAGTCCAATTTCATCTTCCATCATCTCATAATCAACAGTTGGAACATTGATAACCGCTCTTGTTATAGACATATCCATAGGTTCCTCTAATCCTTCTCTATAAATAGTTAAGACGACTTCTGTACCTTCTTCTCCTTTAATTAAAGCAACTGCCTCTTCTACAGTTTTGCCGGTTACTTCTATACCGTCTACTTTTTGAATAATATCACCAGGTAATAATCCAGCTTTCTCTCCTGGCGATCCAACAAAAGGTAAGACTACGACTATTTCTTTTGTATTCTCTAGAAATGAAACAACAACACCAATACCTTGATAAGCACCCTTTGTCATTTCCATTAATTTCTTATACTGTTCCTTATCATAGTAAACCGTATAGGGATCTTCCACGCCCTCCAGCAGGCCTCTATAAGCGTTTTCATATAGATTCTGTTTATCAATAGGTTCAAGGTAATCCTTATCTATTGTTTTAAGTATATCATCAACCTTATCTTCAAAGGAATCATACTCACTATGAGCTACTTCATAGCCTAAATTCTTTTCAACAACATTGATGGCATTCTTAACTGCAAAAAATAGAATATAAATAATACAGATACCTATAATACCCGTTATTAAACCATATATAAAATCCTTGTTACGTCGCATAGGTTTTTCTCCTCACTATATATTATCATTTTATTAGAAAATATATAAAAATATGATTAAATCGAGAAAGTATGCCTTATAGGAATAAAGCATTTTTAAGATATATCATTGACATAGAAAGAAAAAACTGCAAATAAGCAGTTTTTAACTATCATACGATATTAAGGTTTTAGCAATATGTCCGTTGGGTTTACCCATTTATCATCAATCATAACTCCAAAATGAAGATGTGGACCAGTTGACCATCCAGTACTGCCCATTTTTGCTATAACCTGTTCTCTGTTGACTATATCCCCTTCTTTAACAAGCATTTTACTGTTATGCCCATACATAGTAACATAGCTGCTACCGTTACTTTTACCATGGTCAATTAAGATATAATGACCATATGCATTACCCCAGCCAGCAAAGATGACTTTTCCTTTAGCTGCTGCAACTACTTTGGTACCCGTTGGACCAGGAATATCAATGCCTGTATGAAAGCTTCTATGCTTAAATACCGGATGGGTTCTCCACCCAAAAGGAGAAGATATCCGTGTTCTACCTACAACCGGCCATCCCATCTTACCACCGTCATATTTAAGCTTGTTTTCTTCTTTTTTTCGTTTGATGGCAGCTTCTAAAACCTTCTTTTCTTCTTCTTTCTCTTGTAACTCAATAGCACTTTGTTTTTCTTTTTTTCCTAACTGCTCAAGCTCCTGAGCTTTTTCAACTCTAGCATTTTCAGCAGCATTTCGGTTTAGCTTTGTTTCTTCTGACAGGTGTTGAATCTCAAGCTCTTGTCTCTCTAATTCTTCTTTTATGGCTATTATTTTGTTTCTATTCTCTTCAAGCATCTTAAGCATATTATTATCGTATTCTACCAATTCATTAATGTACTCTAGACGGTTATAAAAATCACTTAGTCCTTTGGCTTCCAGAAGGACTTCCACATACTCTGTATCTCCATACTCGTACATAATTTTGATGCGTTCCTTAAAAGCATCATAGAATTGACCCTCTTTTTCTATAGCATCTTCTAACTCTAGTGTAGAATGATTAATTTCAGCTTTTTTTTCTGCTACCTTAATCTCTAATTGATCAATTTCCTTTTGGTAATTTTCTATTTTATGATCTAAATCAACAATGTTTTTTTGAGAATTTTTTATATCATTTTTTAAATCTTCTATTTGATGCTCTGTCTGCTTTATTTCTCCATCAATTTCTTTTCTGTCATTTTCTAATTCATCCAATGTCTTACCAGCAGAAGCTGTTACAGTTATAAACATAACTAACAAGGTAATACAACCTATCTTTTTAAGCATCTTCATCCTTTATCACTCCTCAACTATATATTGACTCAATCTACTAATAAGAGCAATGTGTAGAAAGTCAAGATATATCCTATCAGTGTAATTTCCCTAACTTTTCTCCTTAATGTTTTTATACTTTTAAATGCTTATGTAATGTCATACTGCTCCCAATAAAGCCGATACCTACTCCAATAATTAAACATAATGGTATCAGTTTTTGAATCACTTGTCCAACATTCATAAATAGAATTAGGTTTTCCAATATAGCAAAATCTGCATATATTCTTTCTATGACCAGATCATAGGAGTAATAAATAATAAGCAATGGTAACACACAACCTATGATGCCAATAAGTAAGCCTTCAACTATAAATGGGCCTCTTACAAAACCATCTGTGGCACCTATGTATTTCATAATACCAATTTCTTTTTTTCGAGATTCAACTGCTATTCTAATCGTATTGGATATTAAAAACACCGAAATAAGGATTAATACGATGATTAAAATAATACAAATATATTGTATAAATGAATTAAACCCTTGGACAACTTCTGCTACCTCTTCAGCCTGTCTAACATGTCTAACTCCATCCAATGATTCTATGTATCGTGTCAGTTGTTTTTGCATATTAATATCTTTAATATAAATTTGAAAGGATGCTGAATCTTTAAGAGGATTATCTCCATCCTTAATCCCGACTAATAAATCCTCTTTACCCTCAAATAAATCTTTTTTTGCCATTTCCCATGCTTCATCAGGAGAAATATAGGTTAATGATTCAACCTCTTCTCTGCCTACTATTTTTTGTTTTAATACGTTAATTTCTTCTGTTGATATACCTTGCTTAAAAAAAACGGCTATACCTATATTATTCTCTAATTCGTCTAAAGTATACTGTACATTCACAACCACTGTATAAAACAAACCAATGACAAACAAACAGGCAGATATCGTTCCTATAGATGCAAATGCCATCAATCTATTTTTGAACAAGCTTAGGAGACCATTTTCTAAGCAATACCCATATGTTCTAAGTCTCATCGCCATAATCTCCTCTATCCATATCCTTTACAATACATCCATTATTTAATGTGATGACTCTTTTTTTCATTGTATTGACAATTTCTTTATCATGTGTTACCACAACTGCTGTTGTCCCCCTCAGATTGATATCTTGTATGAGCTTCATAATATCCCATGAAGTCGATGGATCTAGATTACCAGTTGGTTCGTCCGCTAGTAGAATTGGCGGATTATTAACTAATGCTCTAGCTAAAGCAACCCTCTGCTGCTCTCCACCAGATAATTGTTTTGGATACATTCGCGCTTTATCTGCTAAACCTACCATGGACAGAACCATAGGAACTGTTCTTCTTATCTTACGACTTGAGCTTTCAGTCACTTTTAAAGCAAAAGCTATATTATCATAAACACTCATTTTATCGAGTAGTCTAAAATCTTGAAAAACTACTCCTAGATTTCTCCTAAGCTTAGGTATATGCCTTCTCTTTAACTTAGTAATATTTTTACTGTCTATATAAAGGTTCCCTTGTGAAGGTTCTATTTCTTTCATAAGTAGTTTAATTAATGTCGTTTTTCCTGAACCACTGTTACCAACAATAAAAACAAACTCACCTTTATTAATTTTAAATGATACTTGGTTCAATGCCGTTACTTGATTGCTGTATGTTTTAGTAATATTCTCAAGGGCGATCACTCTATAGCCTCCTCACTTGCTCCCCATCCACACTTAATAATTTGACTGTTTGATATGCTTCATATACTTGACAACCATCAGTGCAATTTTAAAAGTAATAGCGTCTTCGAATACCCTTAAATCTAATCCAGTATTCTTTTCTAGCTTATCTAATCGGTACACTAGGGTATTTCTATGAATATACAACTGTCTAGATGTCTCAGAAACATTTAAGCTGTTCTCAAAAAATTTGTTAATGGTAATAAGGGTTTCATCATCAAATTCATCTGGTGATTTACCATGAAAGATTTCTTTTATGAACATTTTACACAAAGGCAGTGGTAATTGATAAATTAGCCGACCTATACCTAGATTGTTATAACCAATAATATATTGATCGGAGTAAAAAATCTTACCAACTTCTAGCGCCATTTTTGCTTCTTTATAGGAACGTGAAGCATCTTTAATATCATTAACAATGGTTCCTATTGCAACATACACACTACTCATGGCTTCAGAATTAAGTGTATCCACAATAACTTTTGCTATTTTTTCAATATCCTCTTGTGTATCATGATCTTGCAGCTCTTTAATCAATATAATATTTTTTTCATCTACAGCTGTAATGAAATCCTTAGTTTTGGATGGAAAAATACTTCTTACTATTTCTAGCGCATTATTATCTTTTTCCATTCTTGTTTCAATGATATACGCAACTCTTCGCACATCTGTTTCGATATGAAGTTTTTTCGCACGATTATATATATCAACAAGCAAAAGATTATCTAATAAGAGATTTTTTATGAAGTTATCTTTATCAAACCTCTCTTTATAGGCTACCAATAAATTCTGTATTTGGAAAGATGCAATTTTACCTATTTTATAGACATCCTCTGCCTCTCCTTTTGCTGTAATAACAAATTCTACAGTGTGCTCATCATAAACTTTAAAAAATTGATAGCCTCTTACAAGCTGGCTATCAGCCTGAGATGATACAAATGGTGGTACTGCACTATTATATTCCTCGTATTTTTCATCTTCAGTTGTTGCTAATATTTTTCCTTCTGGATCCATCACACTTATATCAATACGTGTTATCAGCTTTAAACCATCAATTGTATTTTGTAATATTTGGTTTGAAATCATTATGCCACTCTCCTTTTATATGTAACAGCATTTTTTATTTCATTATAGATAATTTAAGTTCAGTTTAATTCCTTATCTATAGTATAACTAAAAATCAAATAAATTTACTATTAATTTATAAATTTCTCAAGTTCTTCATATTCTTCTAATTTTTACTTTTACAGAAAAAAACATATCACTTATATTTTATAGCAAAAATTAGTTTTTTAAAAGAGCAAACCTATAAAAATGTATTTTCCTATTCATTTTTATTTGATTTGTAATTAGTTTGTAACATTTCCTTTGCTGAAGTCTTATCATATGTCCTATTTCTTAACTTAAAAGATTCTTATAAAACTAATAAGCATACTGTTTATGATTCTCATAAACAGTATGCTTATTATAAGCTCATACACTTTAGAGTGTAGTATTTATTCTCATATTAATTAGTAATTGTTTTTTCTGTATCCTTATCAAATACATGAATTTTATTGAGATCTAATGCTAATTTCACTTTATCTCCAGGTTTTGCAACCGTTCTTGGGTTAACAACTGCTGTCATATCATAAGTATCAACCGTAACAAAAAGGTTCACTTCTGCACCCAACATCTCAGTTACATTAACTTTCGCTTCAATAATACTGCTTGGTGAAGATTCTAAGAATATCTGAGAATCATGAACATCTCCTGGTCTAATACCCATAATAACTTTTTTATCAACGTAACCACCAGCAATTAGTTTTTCTGCTTTTGCATCAGGCACGCTTATAGAATTAGAACCAAATACCAGTGATACTTGATTTCCAGATTTAACAACTTTTGCATCAATAAAATTCATTTGAGGGGAGCCAATAAAACCAGCAACAAAAAGATTTTGAGGCTGTTGATATAAGTTGGTTGGTGAATCTACTTGCATAATTACACCATCCTTCATAACAACGATTCTAGTACCAAGTGTCATGGCCTCTACTTGGTCATGTGTAACGTAAATAAAGGTGGTTTGTAATCTTTGATGAAGTTTAGAGATCTCAAGTCTCATTTGAACTCTAAGTTTAGCATCAAGGTTAGAAAGAGGCTCATCCATTAAGAATACCTTTGGTTCACGAACAATAGCACGTCCCATAGCAACACGCTGTCTTTGTCCACCTGATAAAGCTTTAGGCTTACGATCAAGCAGATGTTCAATATCTAGTATCTTAGCAGATTCATGAACTCTTTTATCAATTTCAGCTTTTGGTGTTTTCCTTAATTTTAAACCAAATGCCATGTTATCATACACCGTCATATGTGGGTATAGGGCATAGTTTTGGAAAACCATTGCAATATCTCTATCTTTAGGTTCAACATCATTAACAACTTTGTCCCCTATCCAAAGCTCACCATCTGTAATTTCTTCAAGTCCAGCAATCATACGTAAAGTAGTTGATTTACCGCAGCCTGAAGGCCCTACAAAAATAATAAACTCTTTATCTTCGATCTCAAGGTTAAACTCTTGTACAGCTGTAATCCCATTTGGGTATGTTTTCTTAACATTTTTTAAAGATAAACTCGCCATAAGGTCAATGCCCCCTTGAATATTTTTAGTTATGCTACGATGGATAATTACCACTTACCCCTATATCTATGTACTAATTTGAATCTAAAAAATCTAGGTAATTGTTTCCAATTGTAACATAAACTTAACATTACTTATGTGGTTATATACTACTATATTTTATAAGTGAATACCATTGATTAATTTACCAAATTCAATTCTAGCATTTTGTTTAATTTGTCCAGTCTATTATTTATTCTACCATTATATACATAATTATAGTAGGTAACTATTCATAATAACGAAGCAAATACTTAAAATGTCAATTTATGAGAATCATATTTATTCATGATGCCTTAAAGAAAGTGTTATATTTTTAAATTTAAAACACTTAACAATCTTTACATAGAATTAACTATATTCAATAAATCCCTCTCCTAAAACTTCTCTAACATCAGCAACAATAACAAAAGCGTTTTTATCTAAATCTCTAACAATATCTTTAAGCTTTGCTATCTGTTTTTTAGATACAACACACAATAATATCTTTTTTTCTTGTAAAGAGTATACGCCTTGCCCATAAAGTCCTGTGACACCTCTATCTAATGTAGCCATTATCTCCTTAGCAATATGGTCATGCTTATCCGATATAATAAAAGCTGCTTTAGAGAAATGAATCCCCTCTAACATGGTATCTATGACTTTAGCAGAAATATAGACTGCAATAATAGCATACATCGCTTTTTCAATACCAAATACAAATAAGCCACCAATAATGATACAGGCATCTAATATTAACATAAGCTGTGCCACAGATATATGCTTGATATAATGTTGAATGATACTAGCACATAAATCAGTGCCTCCCGTAGTTGAAAAAGCTGAAAAAACTAAGCCTAGACCAACACCAGCTATAACACCGCCAAAAATACATGCCAAAAAAGTGTCTACATTGAGTTGTGGAAGCCATTGCGTATAGTACAGTGCAAATGATAGAAAAATAGTAGAAAATAAACTTCTACGTCCAAAATCCTTGCCTTTAATCCATATGGCAATTAAGAAGAGAGGAATATTAATAAATAAGTTCGTTACATATAAAGGAATACCTTCGTCTGATACAACGTTTTTAGTTAAATCTTTTACTATAATCGCTAGCCCAGTAACCCCACCTGTAACTAATTCCATGGGCTCAAAAAACATATTAATAGCAGCCGCTAGCAGTGTAGTTCCAATAATAATCACAATGTAGTCATAAACTGGTTTTCTAGAACTTCTATATTCCACAGAGATCTCCGTCCTTATCAATTCATTATTCTTACTTTAAAAATTTTAAGCATAAATAAGGGCAGCTGCAACATTCTAACCCATCTTTTGGGTTGTTGAATCAGCCTATAAAGCCATTCAAGCCCCAGCTTTTGAAAGCTATTGGGCGCTCGTTTAATGTTACCAGATAAAACATCAAAGCTCCCACCAACTCCTATGCACACTTTAACGTTTAATTTATTTCTATAACGACACAACCATTTTTCTTGCTTTGGGACACCTAGTCCTACCAATAATATATCAGGTGCTAATGCATTGATTTTTTCAACTATTTTAGGTTCTTCTTCTTTATTAAAAAAGCCATGCCTTGTTCCAATCACTTTTAAATTTTCATGGGTGTTTTGCATATTCTTTGCAGCACGCTCAGCAATACCTGGAGCCGCTCCAAAAAAATAAACCGTTTTTTCAGTATTTTTTATACGAGAAAAAATTTGCTGAATCAAATCACAACCTGCTACACGTTCAGGTATTTCTTTTTTTAAGATTTTAGATGCAAGGATAACACCTATTCCGTCTGGAATAACTAGATCTGCCTCATTTAGAATGTTTCTAAAGGCTTTATCTTTATCCGCTGCCATAATCACTTCTGGATTTGGTGTGAAGATAAGATGATTTTTTTGTTCATTTAGAAATCCTATTATTTTCTTTACCGTCTGCTCCATTGTTAAAGGAACAATCTTAACGCCAAGTATATCAACTTTCTTTATCAACATATCATTCCTTCCTGATAATGCAAACTATATATAGTACTAATCCAATTCTATTAAAGTTATAATTACTAGTTCTAAAACAAGGATAACACTATTAATATTAATCTTTTTTACTCTTAATGAGTGTCATTAAGTAGTGGTTGTTTAAGAAAGATTGCTGACGAAGCTGACTACAGATTTGCTTAAGCTTATTTTGATACTGTGTATAGTTATTGAACACATGATCAATTTTCTGCATGATTGGTCTAGTCTCTAAATCATAGACATGACCCGCTGATGGCATATCTAGTACTTTTAAATAATAGTTAACCTTTGGATCGTAAACAAAACCAAGCATAGGTATGGATTGGATAGCAGCAAAAAGCAGGGCATGCAGGCGCATACTTAATACCATATGCATCTCTCCAATAATACCTATTATTGTATCCGTATCCATTCTCTTATCTAGGATGTAGGTTTTATATTTCATTTTTCTAGCTATTGTTGTACTTATTTGTAAATCTTTTTTGTATTGCATGGGTATGAATACCACATTCACTCTTTTTTCTTCTATGAGCTTATCACAAATAGAAGCTATCTTATCAATAAAGGTATCATCCTTATACCATTGTCTAAATAAAACACCAACTAGAGGTCGATTTAAAGGTATATCTTCATGCTGTAAAAACATCTTATACCGCTTACTTGATTTCACTGGTAATGAAAAAACGGGGTCTGCTGTAATATGAATAGGCGGTTTGCTAATCCCCAGCATGCTTAACTCATTTCCAGATATATTTTCTCTTAGTGTAATCAAATCCACTTTATTAATGACATGTTTGGTAACTTTCTTATTCCATTTTTTTTGTATGGGTCCTATACCATTAGCATATAACATCACTTTTTTATTATATTTCTTAGCTAGTTCAATAATGCCCAAATAGTACAATAGGGATCTGGTACTCGTACTATCTTGTAGTAAACTACCACCACCGCTTATCAGTATATCACTACGTTTTACTGCTTTAATGATTTCCCTCCAATTAAAGCGATGAACAGCCTCTATGGCATTATCCTTGATTGTTAACTCAGGTTTATAGGATAAAGCCGTGATTTTAGCATCACTATTAAGTTGTCGAATGCCTTTACATATTGCTGATAATATGGCATCATCACCACTATTGCCATACCCTATATAGCCCGAAATTAGAATATTCATGTTTACTTACTCCTCTAGTATTACCGTATTCCTTTTATCCATACTATTTCTAAGCACCATTAACAAACCTGCACATATCCAAAAATAGGTCACCATCATAGGTACTTCAAAAATATTTTCAAAAAAGTTCTGTACTAAAACACCTATCATCCCACAGAATAATCCTATCATGAGTTCTTTTTTATACAAGTTGGTCTGATAAACAATAGCATGATAACTGCTCTTTAGTAGCTGCCATAGTAAAAGTAAAAAGGCTCCTAAACCTACTAATCCCATTTCTGCCAAAGTTTTAATGTAATAATTATCCATATAGAAAGGAGATAGGTTATGGTTAGTTGCTACGGCTCCTCCGTATCGCCCTAGACCTAGACCCAGCCATTTACTTTCGCTCCATGCCTCTATTCCTGTCAGCCACCGATAGATTCTACCACCTTCTGATGACTTAAATAAATATTCATCTGTAAACATGTAAGATAGACGTTCTGAAATAGATGGAACAAAAAAAATGAAGATACTCCCAAGGACTAAAGCTGGAAATATTAATTTTCTATTCTTAAATAATAGAAATAGAATAACTGCAAGTGCAGCTCCTACCCAAGCACCTCTTGACATAGTCGCAAATAAAGCACCCGACATAATAACAGCTGTACCTAAAGCTACAAGTTTTCTTAGTTTATTCTTTTCAAAAACAAATAAGGCTAAGCTCATAGGTATAAGTAAAACTAGTAAGCTTCCTAGTATATTAGGACTTCCTACAATAGAAAATGCTCTAGTTCTAATATTCTCAGCACTATCTACCCAGTTCCCCGGCATAGGCACCTTCATAATATATTGGTAAATACCATGCAGACCCAGCAAACTGCCTAATAGTACTAGAATCCAATAAACTTTGATTGCCGTCTCAGTAGTGTCTACAAGCTGAACCGCAATATAGTACCATAAGATATATTGCACAACAGCTCTTAATCCTTCAATCGCTATAAGAAGATTTGGTGATTTAAAAAGCATCAATACAATTCCAACTAATATAAAAAGTGCAATCGGGAGATCTAAAGGAGTCCACTTATATTTCGCTTTTTTGTGTTGAATGAGTTTATATATCCAAATGAAAAGCAGTCCAATAAACAACAGCTCATCCCATATACCAGATAATAAAGCACTTCCTAGTAAATGTCGTACAACATAATCGATTAGAACGTACAGCGCCAATATGTATACTGACCTTTGATAATCAGCCAAAATAAGAATGCCTAATAAAAGTATAAAAACAATCATAAGAGCCAGCCGTATGCCAAAAACTGCCGCTACTCCCCCTATAAGTACTCCTGATAAGCAAAGTAATATTTTATTATGAGTCTTTAACATTATCATTACAGCCTCCACTCAAATAAACGAATAATAAAACTGGTCTCTTTGCATTTTGTATATAAGTAATAAAAAAAATTAACTCCAAGTGCCCCTAAGCAAAAGAAAACACTATAGTTTATTTTATAACTAGACATAATATCAAACAACAGATTAGCCAGCACATAACCAACAAGAATACTCAAAGCAAATAGATTGAAACATGAGATGATATTATGATGCATCATCTTTACTAAACCAGACAAAACCTTGACAATAACACTATGATCACTTAAGCGTCTTATCCATTGAAGTACTCTCTTAATACCTCTTCCTATGGTACACAGTCCTTTATATATAAAAGATTCTGTATAATAAAAATGACCTGCTTTTTGTTTAGGTAAAGATTTTTTCCGTCTGCCATAAATAAAACTCGACTCCATCATTTGACTTAACCCAAACCAAATACGCATAAAAAAACTGGTCTCTTTAATGCGATGAATTTGCTCTATCATATGCATCCTACCTTTCCTGACTTTATTCTGCCACCTTAACATCAAGAATTAAGACAGAGAATTCACTGGTTTTGGTTCTTAAGTAATAATGCAGACCAGGTCGTACCTCCTGACTTCCAACTTTAATAATGGGCCCCTTCTTCTCTGCATTTGCCTTAACTGTTACATATGCCTGTTTATATAACGGATGCTTAGACATGACATATTCGCCTTGTTGACTTTCTGTAGGTCGATAGTAGTCCGTTATCTCAATACTTGTAATCTCGCCATCCAAAAATCTTTTATCTTCTCCAAGTTTATCTCCAACTTTTAATTGTTTAAAAAAGTCTTCATAATTTGGAAATGACTGAACTCGATATTCAATCGTAGTTGTATCATTTGAACCAAGGGATAAATCGCCGCCTTTTATTTTATAAAAAGCTCCTATGATTAAAGCAATCACGAGAAGAATAGTAATAAGATCAAAAATATTAATGATACCAAATAATTGTCCTTTTTTGTTTATTATCATCTTTTTCACCCCTTAATTATTCAAATCTAATTTCTTTAATGGTTCCATGGACTTCGGCTTTATCCGTTTTTATATAGTAGTTTAAACCCACTTTGATTTCTTGTCCGCCAACATCCATATAAGGCCCATTGACATTTGCTAAGCACCGAATACCTACCTCAATATCTTTTAATAGTGGATTTTTGGCAGCCACCAGTTCACCATCAGCCATAGTTACAATTTCATTAGCTTCAGTAATTGTGACATAATCAATGGTTCCATCCTGATACTTATTCTGAGAAACAATTTTATCGTCTACAATAAATCCCTCAACAACTTCAGGAGATTTTTTATAAGCTTCTGCAACAATATATAGTTTCTGCTTAGCTGATGTTGTTACAGTTGTGTTGTTATTACCAAGTCTGCTAGCTAAAAAAACACCGATAATAACGATACCTAATATGATAATTAGGTCAATCACATTAATAAATCCAAATAGCTTTCCTTTTTTATTGACTACTTTCATTTTTTATCCCTCGCAGTATGGATTGATATATGTTCATATGGGTTTTTGCCATATTTTTGCTTGAAAAATTATCTTCAATTTTTCTTCTAAACTGTTGTCCTAATTGTTCTCTTTTCTTTGTGGAGTCAACTAATTCTTTCATATACCGTGCTAACTCCAAGTAATTACCATCCCGAAATAGTAAGCCTGTGATATTGTGCTCAATCATTTCTGGGATACCTCCCACGGATGACGCAATAGTAGGCAGAGCAAAACCCCCGCCTTCTAGTAAGGCATATGGAAAGCTTTCACTATGAGATGTCAGTACATTGATATGAATGCTTTGGTAAAAAACAGACATATTCTTGACCAATCCCAAAAATTTTATATGATTCTCTAAGTGATGCTTTTTTACATAGGCTTTGCATTTCTCAGTATATTTTTTCTCGCCATCGCCTGCAATCAGAAAGATCAAATGCTTATTAAACTTCAGCAGCTCTTTAGCAGCTTTCAGAAACACTGATATTCCCTTAACAGGATGCAATCTTGCTGCTATACCTATATAAGTGAATCTTGTATCAAAAGGGATTTGATATGAGGATAGAAAAGCCTCTATATCGTACGGTTTCTCCTTAGGCAGCAGATCAAGACCATTATATGCTACAAAGAATTTATTTTCATCAAATCCCCTATCCAACATCATCCTTTTAAACTCATGTGTAATAGCAATGTAATAATCCATGTGTTTTAAACTAAAGGCATTGATGCCTGTATATATGAGCTTCTTATATAAACTATTTTCAAAATCTAATTTATAATCACTATGAAGGGTAGTTACAATAGGAATGTTATATCTCTTTTTGATTAGCATTCCGACAAAATTAGCTCTAGCACCATGACAATGTAAAAGGTCATAGCCTTTATCTAAGATTTTAATAATTGTTTTAATGACTTTAAGATTATACCTTTGTTTTTGTTCAATAATAAGTGTATTGATGCCCAGTGCTTCTGCTGCATCAGAAAAAGACCGTTTCATTAAGCACACTAAGGTAATATCCATTGCATGATTTAATTCATTTAGCAGGGTGAGGACGTGGGTCTTGGCTCCCCCTTCATCGCCACCACTGATGAGATGTAAAACCTTCATTATATCTACCTTCCTATTGCCAACTCAGCTCTTAATTATGTTACTGGTACGCTTTATCAAAGATAGCTGAAAGCTCCTTTGTCAGAGCTTTTCTTTCAAATCTTTTAATCTTATCCCAATCAGGATTAATAGTGAGCCTATCGGTTTTCCATTCACTATACAGATGAAGAGCAGCCTTTTTAATCTCTCTTACATCTGAGGTTTCAGCAATAATACCTGTATTGGTTTCTCTAATGACATCGGCTGCAACCCCATGTTTAGGAACCAATGCCAGAATAGGTCGATTGGCATTCATGTATTCAAACACCTTACCAGAGTAGAAATTCTCTGCTCCTTTACCAGCTCCAATAATAAAAAGTAATATATCTGACTCTAGAAGCTTTTCTATACTTTTTTTATGTTCCATGTAAGGTAAAAAACTTACAGAAGTTCCTAGCTGATACTTATTTTGAATGCTTTGCTTCATATCTTTAGAGATATTACCAATAAATTGTATCCTTAAATCAGAACTGTTTATTTTTCCTTCATGTATCAAATCACTAACAGCCTTTAAAAAATTATCTGGCTTTCTTCTGCCATACATAGATCCTGTATAGGTTATGGTTAGTACTTTACTTTTATTAATGCTTTTATCCAGATGTCGGAAATCTTCTTCATCATATCCATTTGGTATAACATAAGATTTTTTCTGTATTGGATAGGATCTTAAGAAATTAGAAAGCATTAAAGGGGTATTGGTAATAAAATAATCACATTGGCTAACCACCCTTTCCTCCATTTTTTTCTCTATTTTTCTTCTGTAGGAAGGATAGTTCATATCAATGATGTATGGATTTTTTGTCCACTCATCTCTAAAATCAGCAATCCACTGCACCTCTGGACACTGGTTCTTAATAAATAATCCTAACAAATGATCACTATAGGGATATGAGGTGGTATAAATCATTCTTATGTTGTGTTCTTTTATTATTTTAAGTGCCTGCTTTTTACTTTTTCTGTACCATAGCACATCTCCATCAGGTATTAACACTTTTCTAGCTATAACTTTACCCAATAATCCTAAAGGACCTTTTAGCTCTGTTAGATCATAAGCTTTTGTTCTTATAATTTTAAGCTGTTCTGGTATATCTCCTAATAAAGTATTATCCTTCAAATCCGTCTGACAGGTTCTTGTTAGTACGATTGGTTCCCATCCAAATGCGGGTAAATACTTAGCAAATTTAGAGCTTCTTTGCACACCAGAGCCACCCATGGGCGGAAATTGATTGGCTATCATTAACACTTTCTTATTCAACAAACTTTCCATCCTTTCAAAGACCGCTGGTTAGCGCATAATGATGTTCTATTCTTCAGTTATAGCACCTTTTCCAAGTAAATAATACTTAAATCCTTTTTTGCTTAATAGAAGCTCATCCCAATAATTTCTAGTATCTAATATATTGGGCTGCCTCATTAAACGATAAATATCGTCAAAATCTACAGAATCAAATTGTTTATGATTAACACCTAATATGAGTAAATCACTATCTTTAACCGCTTCCTCTATCGTTTCACATAGGTATTGGTGTTTGGTAACAAACGGATCATAAACACGTAGTTTTATTCCACTGACTTCTTCTAATAGTTCAATAAGCTCTAAGAGGGGACTCTCTCTTAAATCATCAATATCTGGTTTATAGGTTATTCCAAATACAGTTATGATCTTATTCTTTAAACTGCCTAATAAGGCTCTACACCGTGCAAAAACATACTCAGGCATACTGTCGTTCGTTTCTCTTGCAAGCTTAATAATATTAGCAAGAGCAGGGTGCTTTTCAACAATAAACCAAGGATCTACCGCCAAACAATGTCCTCCTACCCCTGGCCCAGGCTGATGAAGATTTACTCTAGGATGCTTATTAGAATACCTAATAACGTCCCACGCATTAATACCCATAGCTTCACATATTTTTGCAAGTTCATTTGCTAGAGCAATATTGACATCCCTAAATGTATTCTCCATAAGTTTACACATTTCAGCCGTTGTGGCATCTGTAATATAAATGTCTCCTTTAACAAATGATTGATAAAGGTGTTTTACCTTAATCGCAGAAGCATGATTGATACCACCGACAATTCTATTGTTCTCTACTAATTCAAATAATATTTTACCCGGTATCACTCTTTCAGGTGAATGTGCTACATAAAGATCCTGATAGACATCTAAACCCGACTGCTCCAATATAGGCATAACAAGATGTTCAACTGTGCCCGGTGGAGAAGTTGATTCCAGAATAATAATATCTCCTTTTTTGATACATCCAATAATGGAGCTAGCAGCTGCCTCAACGTAAGACATATCTGCAGTCTTATCTTTTTTTATTGGTGTCGGCACTGCAATAATATAGACGTCAGATAGTTCAGGTTGTGTTGCTGCTTTTAGTTTTCCAGAAGCAACCACCTCTCTCACCATAACATCTAAATAGGGTTCTTCAATAATAATTTCACCTTTGTTCAGTGCAGAAACAACTGCCTCATTGACATCAACACCAATAATATCATACCCATTACTAGCAAACATTGCTGCTGTAGGCATTCCTATATAACCTAATCCAAGAACACAAATCTTTTTCTTCAATCCCATCAATCCTTCCAAAAATTGTACTCTTTATATCATCTTAAGCTCCATCAGCATACTTAAAAACATACTTCCCTCTCCACTGAACTTCATCGCCTTGTTTAAGCTCAAGAGGGATGCCGTTAACTAAGTTAAAATAAGATTTTCCTTTACCTGTTGTAAAAGCATAGGGCTTATCCTCATGAACATATTTGCCGTTACCTAGACCCTGTAGATCCAGTTGTACTATTAACTGATGCTTATTATCCATTGATGTTAATCTAAACTGGTTAAGTCTTGAATCCCCTTGCTTGCTCTTAGACTGACTATATTTTTCAACAGAAAATGTTTCGTTAGTTTCGTCAGAACCATAGGTGATATGTCCATCCCATATTGCCATGTTCTCCGTTTGAAGTCCATAATATCTCTCTATAACGACATGCTCTAAGCATTTAATCGTTGTTAGCACTTCAATTGAATTAGGACGAAAATGATACTTTATAGTTTCTAATAATAGGCTCTTTTTGTCCTGTACCGTATCGTATCCCTGAATCTCATTGGTCACTACCACATCAACTGACGCAGCCAGTTCTAAGGTATCATTCATTTTTACTGAATCCTTTTCAATATCGTATTGAATGGTGTTTGCTGTAGGTTCTCCAGTATTGTCTTCATTAGAACCATGCCATCCACCAGTAAACGCTGGTGGAGTATTCTTTATACTATCTGCTTGTTTGACCATATAAGGCCCTACCCAGTCCGTTCCACAGATATAAGCTTTTGTCCCATTCTCCTTGTATTCTTCTTGTGAATAGTTCACATCATTTGGTGCAATGTACATGGCAGATAAGCCATAGATATGATTAATACCACCATGTCCAAATTCAAGCCAAAAAAGTTCTGTTTCATTATATGGAAAACCAATATCCATATAATCCTCTTTTTGAACGACAACAAGGTTATACCTTTTACCATCTTTTTGATAGAATTCTTCTCCAATTTGAGTTCTAAGATCATTATCCTTTTTTGCACAAGAGCATAATAAAAAGATGGTACTAAGAATAGCTACACTTACAATCTTAAATACACACTCTCTCATTTCCCTATTCCATTCTTGATTTTATTCTTTTTGCTGGTATGCCTCCCATCACTGAGTAAGGCTCTACGTCTTTTGTAACAACAGCTCCAGCAGCTATAACACTGCCTTTCCCAATCGTAACACCTGGGAGTATAATTGCCCTTGCTCCTATCCAAACATCATCCTCTATCGTTACACATTGAGGTTTTGTTATCCCCTGTTTCACCATGGGAATGGCTAGATTATCTATCTTATGGTTTTTTGTATATATCATCACTTCAGGTCCCATCATAACATAATTTCCAATGATTAGAGGCCCTTGCACTCTTGCATTCAGTCCTATGCCAGAATACTCACCAATGCTAATACCTTTACCGCTTCCAAAGAAAACACCTTTTTCAATATTACAAGAATTAGATGCTGATTCAAATATATTCTTACATAAATATCTTCTGAATTTTTTTGCACCTAAAGATATAACTGCATCCGATTCAGGCAGTTTCTTTGCTATACTATAATAAAGTGCTAAGCTTAACTTGCGTCTTATACTCATAGACTTCCCTCAAAACTTTATTTATGATAACTTTTCATTCGCTGTACTTCTCTTAAGTCTCTGAAAAAGGGTATTGACTTCGCTTTTAATTGCCCCTGTCACGTAAAGACAGGCAAAATAAACTATCATCGCTGCTAGAATAACCACAAATAATACTATAAGCTGACTCCTAATAAATGATTTAAATAATAAAATAAATATACTCATCATACCAGCGGAACCCACAATCTTTAATATCATATCCAGTCTTATTTTCCAGTTTAAAACTTTTCTCCCACTGATATAGCTTGCTATAAAATATACAATAAACGATCCAAAAGTAGTGACTGCTGCAAATGAATATCCATAACGTGGTATCAGCAGGATATTCAATATAAGATTAATACAGCTGCTTCCTAAGCAGTTAAACAAGATAGTAGTGGTTTTAGAAGTCAGCTCCCAAGATTTATTACAGTATTCGGTTAGCCCAAGGAAAAACATACCAAAAGCAACCCAGCCTATTATAGAATATCCTATTTGATACTCTTTCGCAAGCAGCATTGTAATGTGTTTAGCTAATAAAGTTAATCCAATTGCAGCAGGCAATGCAATCATAACATAATAGGTAATTCCCTGAGAAAGCAGTTTTTCAGTTTTTTTCTTATCCTTTTCTTTCCAAGCCATGAGTAAATTTGGATACACGCCCCTCATGATGCCGACCATAAGCATGGTAAACACGGATGAAATGATGGTATAATTGGCTGTATAGATACCAACAGAAGCTTTTCCATAAAAGTACTCAATAACGTATCTATCCGATATAGTCAATATGGACATGGTTAGAGTAATACCTATCAAAGGATATCCAAAGGATAACATTTTTTTTAGCAGTTGCTTAGATACTGTTTTAAAACTAATAAGATGTCTTATCTTTAATTTGACTACTAAGAAAAGCGCAATACTTAAATCCACAATAGAATGAGATAAGAAAATAGCAATAACCTCTCTATCATAAACATGTACAAATAATAAAGTAAGAAGAAGTTTGAAGGTAACTGCACATAAAGAAAGTAATAAATTAAGCTTTATCTTTTTTAGTGCTACAATCGTGCTCAATAATATTTGGCTGGAACTATAGGATGCAAATAATAATAATAGGATACTGATGGGTGTCCTATATAGTTCGCCAATGCCCAGACTATAGGTTATTAAAACTATAAGAAGGATTAGACCGTTGATGCCTAACCAAACAAAAAAAGTGGTGGAACAAAAATGCCGCAAATCTTTAGACTGCTTATAGTCATTAACATAACGAAAGGATGCATGCATGAGCCATCCTAGTAAGCACAAGTATGTAACACTAATGATTGGATTGATAATGACATAGTGACCATAAACATCAGCAGCAAATAATTCTGTATAAATAGAAAGTGTTATAATACCTATAACACCTTCCATTATTTTTGCTGGTAAATATAAAAGTATATCTTTGGATATGGTGTTTTTTGTTTTATTAGAAGCCATACTTTCCTCTCTCTCTTACAAAACCTTAATTGGAGCCCATATGAATGATTTCATAACTACCTTTTACCATAATCCAAGATTTACCATGGCTATCTAGTCCTCTACCGTCTGGTCTAGGTACAATGAGTAAATGGTTATAGGCTACGCTATCCCCAGTTTTCAGATCAACACCGCTTGTAATATCCGTTAATCCATCTCCATCCGCATTGCCAACAGCAGTTGCGTTTCCACCTCTTAGGATAAATTCAGTGCTTTCTCCACCAATGACTCTCATACCTTCATCTAGTTCAATCACAACATATTTATCTGAAGTCTTTGTTTCTGTTTTATTAAACTCTTCTAATCGACTATCAATATAGGCGTTAATATAGTCATGTAGTTCTGTCTTTTCTTTAAGTGTTTGAGTTTGTGTCGATGGATTGGCAGTTGTGCTTGTCTTCTTTAGTAGTTCGTTGTATTTTATATCTACGTAGGTATTAATATAATTATGTAATTCAATGAGGTCTAAGTTTGATTGGTCAGAAGTATCATTGGGTGAATCATTGGCTGATGAATCTGATGAATTGCTTTTTTGAAATTTATCTAGTAATTCCTCAATCCTTTCATCCACATAGCTTTTCGTTACAATCGGATCACCCACTGTACCAGGATCAGCATTTGCTGCATTCGTTGTTGAAAAAGCTATACTTATACCTACAACTACAGCAATCAAGGTACTCATCAAAACTATTTTTCTCTTCACAACACCACACCTACTCTATTGTAATTTTTGGATATAAATCTATAACATTAAAAGTAACTTCCTGTTCAAAATTAAAGTTTATAAGATAAAAGGTCTCATGTAAATGAAGGTTATCATTTTCATCCATTTGGTACCATAATCCATTAATATCAAAATATCTTATACCTTCCACATTGTCAAGGTTAAAGTTATAACCGCTACCATTGACAACAAAGATATTTTTATCCGTCTTATCTCTCAATGTCTTAAGAACATCATGAAACAGCTGCCCTTCTCTTTCATCTGAAAAACCTTTTAATGGGTTTCTATCCATAATGATAAGAATATTCTTCTGTTGTGTATGATTCAGATCATCTTCAAGACGTTTCCACTGCTCTGGATCAGTTGCTCTTAATCCTTTATTACTTGTAGCAAGTGTCATAACTCTTACTTGATCGTAATCAGTAATACTATATTGATTCTGCCAAACGATTGCCGAAGGATTTAATGTAGTCCCAGATAGGTCTGTTTGACCAGCAAACACATTGACATCAGATATAGTATTCATTCTCTCTTCAACTTCTCTAAGAATTATATCATCCAATATACTATTCTTACCACTTGTACTTCCGAAGACGGAAACATTAAAACCTGTATCAGAGCTGGTTTTCTTGTACATTGCATCATAATAATCTTTATCCTTTGGTAATGGAAGCTCATTTTTATCTATGGTTTTAAGAGCTGTGAGTTGTTCAATAACCAATTCATGGGTTGAAGGATGTGTATTAACTAATGAAGCTGCATAAATTCTATCCAGTTGTATCGGGTATTCTACATTTTTAGGTAATACTGCTTGGACAAAACTCCAGCCTTCCCAATCAATTTCAGATGCAAAGGTAATGTAATGAGATTTGCCTTTATTATCTTTGACTATTCCTCTTAACCAATGATGTGAGTCATTTCCTTTAACCCAAAGTCCCAGTCCGTCTACGGATTCATCGATGCTGTACGGTGAGGTGAACTTTATGTAGGCAGCTTGAGTTCCAGCGGATTCTGGAAACTGATAAATTAACCCAATCCCTTTACCATCTGTTACTTCACTGTTTAGTAAAGCGACAGATGTTTGAATGGTCTCATCTGATGCTATGGCCTCTACGGCAGCGTCTTCAAACTCATCTATGACTGTACTACTATGACCAACAATAACATACCCATAGACTTTAGTTCCGCCTACAGCCCCCGATACTAATGTGTAGCCATTCTCACTACCTGCTACAAACTTACCATCAATAAACGTTCCAATATCTTTATTATGAGAAGTCCAAAGAATGTCTTTTACATTGATTTCACCTCTGACTCCTTCTTCGTTAACACCAAGCACTTTGAAATGAGCTGTTTCTCCTTGATTTAGATAGATGTAAGGCTTTTCAAATTCAAGATGTATGGGATTATTCATACAAGATATCTCTATACTTGCTTTAACTCCACCAATATAGCAGGTAATAACGCCTGTTCCCTCATCATGTGGATAAAAAGTATTCTTATCCCAATGTCCATTTAAATTAGAGGTCTGCCATGCTATTGCATCTTCTTGAATATGAACATAGTTATAGTATTCATCATAGCCAATAACTTTAAATTCAATCGGCATATTTTTAAAAACATGTGTTGTATCAGCAATAATTTCAATTTGTTTCAGTGTCCCTTTAGGTGCTGTAGAGATAATTCCAAGACCATTAGGTATTTTCCTCTGCGCTCCATAAGGAAGCGTATTCAAAACCTGCACATGGTTAAATCCTAATGTTTTACCTACAAGGGTACTTGAACCACCGCCATCTAAATGCATGGCTTCATAGCAGCCAATATCAAGTAAAATGTTCCCGAGTTCCTGATGAGTAACACCAATACTTGAGCCTCTGCCGTCCACAACAACTGCATATAATGTTTTTTGATCCTTAGAATAACCAACAGCACTTCGTGGATGCCTTTGATTTTCTAATATAAGCATGCCTTTTTTTGGTATAAATAGACCATTTTCTATGATTTTTCCAGCACCACTGATAGCTGTTTTTATATGCTCTAAATCAACATCTGCATGCTGGTCTAATGAAACCTCCATACCCACTGGAAAATGAGATAAATGATAAGGAGCAATTTCATTTCTAACCGTCACCACAAAGCCATCCTTAGGAATATCAACCGTTTCACCTAATTGAGAAACGTAAGTAACACAGTTATTTCTAACAACAATTTTATAGAGTTCATTAGGATACAACTTATCTAAAGCTTCTGTATTACTAAAAGCATTAGGATAATAAATGGCTGGATTCTCTACATTATACAATCGGTTAATGCCAGATAAATACAAAGGACGCTCCTCTTTACTCATAAGCTTAAACGTCATATTAATAAAATCAATCATAGGCTTATTGTCATCGGTTATAAACAATGTACCTAATAACCCATAGCCGCTGTTGATATTGTTCTTAACGGATAAGATTTCACCTTGACTGAATTCAAGCCCTAAAACGTCTGTTGGGTTATCCTTCATACTAAAAAAATCTCCATTAATGCCTGCAACAATACCATTATCTGCTCCTATTGACATTAATGTATCCTTTGTACCAAAAGCTTCAGGTCGTATAACATCTAACTCTACATAAGGATTACTTAAATCCACTTCAAGAATATGTACATCTACCCAGCCTGCCTGAGTTAATCTTTCCCATTTTTCATAAACAACACCACTCGATACCATGCTTCGTTCTGTCGTTTCATATAAGAGATTATCCATAGGGTTAGCGTAGCTTCTGAATGTACTACAGCAAAAAATCAATGCAACTACAAAGATTAGTATCTTTTTTTTCATTTAATCATCCCTTCATAATTACTCACCATCATCTGAACCTAAAATAATTCGAATATGTACCTGCTCTGGAAGCTGTTCTGGGGAAACCATTAATTCTGGCTCCTTAAAATAGTTAAGAATATCTAAGCCTGCACCTTCCTGCTCGACCATAATCTTTGTTTTCTTTAGAACCTCTTCCTTATAATTATCAACCGTAATCTTATTACCGTCAAATCCATTGCGAACCAATTTATCTTTAGTTTTTGCAGCAAAACCAGTTATCTTTGTGCTGTTCAGTATTTCAATATTGAGAGTTTTGCTATCTATTTCTATCGGCTTTTCAACCGGTTTTTTATCATCATTACTTGTTTCTTGTGTATCATTAGATTCAACTACAGGCTGCTCTTCAACATAAAAGCTTTGCATAAGCTCAGCTGATTTTTCCTTGTCAGCGATATAGTATGAAATCTTTCCAACCCATTTGGATTCACCAGGAAGTCTCTCCATTTGAATATCATCTACAGAAAATGTATCTAGATACTGTATATAATCTAAGCCTTTTGTAAAATTCGTTTCCACGTGTAATAGCACATTAGTTGCTATATCGAGTATATTTAGTTGATTTTTGTCTGTTAGAAGCTTGCTCATAAATGCCTTCATAAATTCATGCTGCATATCAATACGACCTAAATCACCATCACTATACCCTTTTCTATAACGTATCAGCTGTTCTGCTTTGTCACCATTCAAGTTCTGCTGCCCTTTTTTGAGGTTAATATATAAGTTTTGAACCGGATCCTTGTAGTCAAAATCATCTGGTATATACATATCTACGCCTTCTATTAAATCAACAATATTCCTAAATCCTTTCAAATCCATATTGACATAATAATCAACATCAACATTAAATATCTGTTCAAAAACCTTAACTGAGGTTTCATTTCTTTTATCTGGGTAAGAATAGGATGGAATTTCATTAATTTTCATTGTCTTTGGTACATCACTACGTCTTGCCTTAAGCTCAGCATAGGTGTCATCTGGTAACTGAATTCTTGTATCTCTAGGTACAGAAATCATTTTTAAAGCACTTGTTTTTGCATTAAATACAGCCAGCATGATAACATCCGTTCTGATGCCTTCTTGATCCACACCATAAATAAGGAAGGTTGTAAAAGGGTTTTCTACTGGTTGTAACTCCTCGTCATTGTCAGGTGTTATCACGGAAGGAGTGTCATCTGGTTGAATTTCTACCTGTGGGGTATCTTTATTTAAATAAACATAGGCTAATGTAATTACACCTACAATAAATGACAGTGATACTGCTGATATGATAAAGCTTTTCAAAAATTTAACTAATAATGATGAGTTATCTTTCTTTTTTTGTGCCAATTTTATCCTCCCGATCTGCTTCGTTTATTATTATTATTTATCATCTGTATACTGCTTAGTATAGCAAATACTATATGAACTGACAACAAATGGCATGTTGCTCAATTTTTCTGTAAAAACAAGAATAACTTAATGGTTCAAAAGATCCTGTATTAGAGTTCTAACTTCCTCTTCCTTCCAGGTTTCATACCATAGTTCATCGATTTTTTCACCATATGTAGGAATGATACACATATGTTCAGAGTCTAAGATGCTCTTTAAGTCAGATTGATAAAGATACTCCACATAATCTAATGCCATAAGCAAACCAAAATCGGTTTCTATATGTTGGTAGCAAGTTTTTATCATATCGATTATTTTATTTTTATCTTTTATTTCAAATAATTGATTCGTTAAGGCAATTAAAAAATTCTGCTGTACCTCTATTCTTTGAATATCCGTAAAGCTTCCGCCTTTAAAACTTTTTCTAAATCTTACCAGCTGTTCTGCTTTGTCGCCATCCAGAAGTTGAAGTCCTTTTTCTAAATCAATATTCAACCCCTGCTCTGGGTCTCTATAGTACATACGTCTTGGGACATCAAATTCTACGCCCCCTAGTATATCCACAACTTCTTTGAAGCTATCTGTATTGATCGTTGCCATATAGGTAATATCTATACCCGTTATAATACTAATAACTTCTTTAATATCTCCTAATATTTCATCGTTTTTACCTGCCTTCCAATATAAATCAGCAAGTTTACAGTAATTTATCTTAATCTCTTGATTCCGCTCTTTGATATGTTTAAATTTATCATCTCTAAAATCAATAAAAATGTCTCTAGGAATAGATATAAGTTTCATTTCTTTTAGCGAAACATCTAAATATCCTACCATAATCACGTCTGTTAAACATTTAGATTTATCAAATCCAACCAAAAGACCAGATACAGATGTTAAGGCTTCTTTCTGTTGTTCCATATCATTACTCTCGGAAGAATTATCATTTAAATTGTCATTGTCTGCGAGATCATGATTCATAACAGATGTTGCATCAGAATTACTCTCTAACACCATCACACCTATGGTTACAAGCATTATAAACGATACAATACTTATTAAGAAAACTAAGCTTTTTTTAGACTTTTTCATTTTTTACCCTCCTATAACTGTTCTATCATATCATAAAATAGTTACAAACCTATAACATTTTTTTAACTTTTTTCACGAATATACTAAAGTTGGTTAGCAATGGTGATCAATATCTTCTTTTTTAAAATCCCCTATATTTTACTATAAAAGAATGTTACAATACGATAAACTATTATATAGAAAGGCAGTATGAACTTATGAGCTTACTTATTGGTTCTCATGTATCTATCGCTAATGGTTTAATTGGTGCTGCAAAAGAGGCAATATCTTACGGTGCCAATACATTTATGATATATACAGGCGCTCCACAAAACACAAAAAGAAAATCCATTGAAGCATTAAAGATAGAAGAAGGTCAAGCTTATATGCAGGCACAGGGTATTAAAAATATCGTAGTCCATGCCCCATATATTATCAATTGTGCATCCTATAAAAACCATATATTTTCCCTAGCAAAATCCTTTCTAAAACAGGAGATTGCAAGGACTGAAGCCATTGGGTCAAACTATATTGTATTACATCCAGGGTCTTATACCGATAAAGATACCACCTATGGAATTGAAAGAATTGCCGAAGCCTTAAATGAAGTTTTAGTTTCTTCAATGAAACCTATCATATGCTTAGAAACTATGGCAGGAAAAGGCAGTGAGGTTGGTAAAACTTTTGAAGAATTACAAAGCATTATTGAACGTGTTGATCTTAAAAGTAAAATCGGGATATGCTTTGATACCTGTCATACGCATGACAGTGGTTATGATATTATACATGATTTTGAAAATGTTCTGAAGGAGTTTGATACTATTATTGGTCTAGAGAGATTAAAGGTATTTCATATCAATGGTTCTCTAAATCCTTGTGGTGCTAGAAAGGACAGGCATGCCAATATAGGTGCCTTAGAGGATAATCCTAAAGGCCGAGACCATATTGGTCTTAAGGCACTTCATAGTATTGTGCATCACCCTATATGTGAGAATAAGCCTTTAATATTAGAAACTCCTTGGTTGAATAAATCGAAAAACTTATATAGAGAAGAAATCGCCATATTAAGGCAGGAGACTTTATCAGAAGATGACTATTAGAAAAGGAAGGAAGTATATGACTAAAGATAAGACTGCACTCATTACGGGTTCTTCAAGAGGTATTGGAAAAGCTATTGCATTAGCTTTTGCAAAAGAAGGCTATCATATTATTCTTAATGGCTCTACCCAGCTCAATGACCTATTAAGAACTAAGGAAGAAATTGAACAACATGGTGTTAAGTGTCTTCCAATACTAGCCGATGTGTCTGATTATGATCGTGTAACCGATATGTTTGAAGAAATAAAGCTTTTTTTTCACCAATTAGATGTCGTAGTTAATAACGCAGGAATATCTAAAATCGGTTTATTTACCGAGATGAGTGAAAGTGATTGGGACCAAATGATGTCCATTAATCTTAAATCTGTTTTCAATATCTGCCATCATTGTGTTCCAATGATGCTATCCGCCCAGTCTGGACATATTATTAACATTTCTTCAGTTTGGGGAATGACAGGAGCTTCATGTGAAGTGGCTTACTCTGCTTCTAAAGGCGGCATGAACGCATTAACAAAAGCACTAGCTAAAGAGCTTGCACCAAGTCGTATTATGGTTAACGCTATAGCTTGTGGTGTCATTAAGACAGATATGAACCAGTGGTTATCTGACGAAGAAGAAGCCGCTCTCATTCAAGATATACCTGCCAATCGTTTTGGAACTCCTGAAGAGGTGGCACATCTGTGTCTATATCTTGCTTCTAATCACTCAAGTTATCTAACGGGTCAAGTTATTCCTCTAGATGGTGGGTGGTTATAGTATTATCCACCCGTTCCATGACTTGACTATTTTTGTCCAGCCATCCCTTTATTTTATCCTTTGAACTACCTACTGATTGTATTTCTAGTTCACAAAGTAAACTATTAAGCTCCCACTGGTGTATATAATAATTGTCCAATAAGGTTAAAAGTTCTTCATCTTGCAAGGATTTGTGGATTAATGTATGCGTTTCATAGTGCTTTCCAAAGGAGAAATCTATTTCATTTAATCGTCTTAGTTGATATTGATTAATTTTACTATTGGGTGACCATAAGGCTAAGACAATCCATTCCTTGTTTTGACGGGCTTTTGTGAGCAAAGTATCTAAGGATTTATAAGGAATTTGCTTTATTTTGATGTCTGTACCTAACGCTTCTATTAAAGCCTGTGCCGCTTTATTAGAAGAACTACTTTCTTCACAAACATAGATGGTTTTCTTAAACTTATGTCGATAAAAATTCAACTCAAAGGCATAGGCTATATGTGTATAGCTAGGTACATACAAACCTGTATTACTGCCGTTACAATTCATGCCCAAATCTTGTATATTGTTTTGTATAGCCATTATTTGTGGTGCGTGGATATCGGGAAACCACGCAGTTAAATAGGTATTGATGCCTCCATTTTCCAATTGCTTCCACATGTCTGTTTGATTCTGTAAAGCAATTTCTGTTGAATGTCCTTTTCGTTCTGCAATTTCCTGAACTAGAAGAGCTTGTGCATAGGAAGATGGATAGTTTTCGTAGCCTATCCTCAATGAAGCTTTTTTCTCCTGTTCTTCCAACTCTATTTTATTCTCACCTGTACAACCTACACATAAGAAAATAATAATGATAAAGCCAAGTCTTTTCATCGATTCCTCACCTGATGTATTATTTTGGTTATAATTATTATTTTCTCTATTTATTACCTTTATATAGTGGTTAGTTTTGGAAATACAACTTTTATATTGAAAACTCTCTTATCGCATACCGTATTTTACCCGACTTACTCTTTGGAATATCAGAGCAATACTCAATTGTAACCTTTTCTATCTGCAATCGTTTGGTTATAGATTTAACAATACTTTCCACTTCTTGTTTGCTATAGTTTTCATTTTTTACAATCTTCAGTGTAAGATGATCGATATCATGCTGAATGAGTTGGAACTGCTTAATCCCTTGACTATTCCTAACCAAATGATTAAAAAAATGCCCATGGATAAGGGTTCCATCTTTAGAAACAAACATCTCATCGACTCTCCCCTCAATATTTGTAAGAACAGGTAAAGGCAAATGAGAGGCGCCATTATTATAGGATAATGAAGCAATATCTCCTACCTGATATCTTAAACGAGGCATGGACAGATTATTTAGATCAGTTACAAGTACACTTCCACTTTCATTTTGCTCTAAGGATTGATGACTTTTGGGATCGACGATTTCTAAGATGAGATTCTCAGCAGTTACATACATTTGACCGTCAACACCCTCATAAGCTATAATCCCTCCATCTCTAGCCCCATATTCGTTAATAACCTTAGTTTTAAAGGCTTTTTCGATACTCTTTCTATAGTGTGGATATAAGGTTTCAGCTGTAGAAACAACCCCTTTTAATGTATGATCAATATCTACCTGCGCCTTATGAATTAATTCTGCAAAAGCATATAAGGCCGAAGCATAACCATAGATATACTGAGGCTTAAATCGTTTAATTATAGTCATATAGTGTTGTAACTGACTTGGATTTAACTGATAGGCAGGAATGACTAATCTATTTCTTAAAAACCTTTCTTTTAAATAATACTTCTTACTGTTAAGTCGGCTTAATTCAATAGGGGAACCCCATATCATAACCGAGCGATCATGCATCTTTATACCATGCCAACTTAACCCTCTCCACCTAGCAGCTTCAAAGCTTTCTATCGTATGCCTATCCAGGTAAAATGAAACAGGTTCTCCTGTGGATCCACCCGTTGTATTCTTAACAAGATGTTGTTTGGAAACGGTGTCAGATAAATATTTGGATGGCTGATTCATAAATGTTTCCTTGGTTAATACGGGAAAAGCTTTTAAAGCAGAAAAGGGATCTTTTTCAATCTCGGCTTCTAATAGTTGATTCTTGTAAGCTGGAACATGATGAATGCAATGCTTGAGAAGCTTTCTTAATTTCTTTTCTTGTAAGCTTTTCATTTGATTTTCTGAGAATTTCTCAGTTGCTTTTAATTGATTAAGATACTTTCTAATTTTATTTCCAGTTTTTAGTTCCATGTAAGGATACACGGCATATCGAATAAAATATCTGGTTATGTCCATAAGTCACCTCTTACTATTCTTTTTAATAAAATAGACTTGATAATTATTCCTATTCTTTTCCCAACGCCTTCTTATGTAGGCTGTTCTAATACTCCATATGACAATCAGTATTAGGATTCAACTCACATAAACAAGATCATATATTGAACTTAAATATAAGTTCAATGATTGATGGATACAAGAATAAAATCTGGAATAACTATCAAGTCCCTATTTCATTATTATGCTATTAATATAACTCTAATTAACAAGAAATTACCTTTCACTTAAATATTTTTCTAATTCCTTGATGACTTCACCCTCATCCGAACCATCTGCAAAAATAGTAATTTCTTCTCCTTCTAGAACACCCAATGACATCATACCCATAATACTTTTTGCATTAACTTTTTTGTCATCAAGCTGTACGTAAATACTGCTTTCAAACTGACTGGCTACTTGTACAAATAAGGCGACTGGTCTAGCTTCTAGTCCAGCAGTAATCTTAACTTTAATTTTTTTCTCTATCATTGATATCCTCCCTTTTTGTCCCTTAGTTTTTGTGCAATTTGACTTAATTTTCGTAATCTGTGATTGACACCGGATTTCCCAATAGCCGGGTCTAACATTGACCCTAGTTCTTTTAAGCTTGCAGATGTAAAGGTTAATCTTAACCTAGCAATCTCTTCAAGAAGCTCTGGCAGACTTTCTAACCCTACCAATTGATTTATCAACTTAATATCTTCTAGCTGCCTAACAGCCGCAGATACAGTTTTCTTAAGATTAGCTGTTTCGCAATTAACCATTCTATTAACATTATTACGCATTTCTTTTAGAATTCTAATATTCTCCAAATCCATAAGGGCTATGTGTGCTTCCATAATATTTAATAAATCTACGATTTGCGAACCTTCCTTAAGATATATCACAAAGTATTTCTTTCTTATTACAATTTTTGCTCCCATGTCAAAGGTGTTAATGAGCTGCATCAATTGATTACCATGTTGTTCGTATTGATTAACAAATTCTAGATGATAGGTTTTTTCTGGATCGCTAAGAGAACCCCCGCCTAAAAAAGCACCTCGAATATAAGCTCTTTTACAACAGATGCTTTGAACAATGAGTGGATGTATTCGATGAATAACTTGTACAGAATGATTGCTCATTTGAATTAACCGAGTTGCCTTTAATACTTTTATGACCTTGTCAGTATTTGTAATATACATCATGTATACTCGGTTTTTTTTCAATTGCTTACTTTTTCTAATAAGTACTTCCACATTAATATTAAAGGTTTTTTTTAATAATGTAAAGTATTTTCTAGCAACTGCCGCATTTTCTGTGGTAACTTTCAAAGAAATATCATTAATGGTATTGACTTTTATTTTACCACACATATTAATTAATGAAGCAATTTCAGCTATTCTACAGTGTCTAGCACTACCTATATGTCTTGATAATTCTTCCTTCACTTTGGATGAAAAGGACATATCATCACATCCTTATACTAAGTTTACAATAATATCTGCCAGCTTTTCGGAGTTGTGCCTAATCAGGTGTTTTTCAGGAACAATCTTCAAAACAGGTGCCTCTATAATATGTATTCCTTTATGTATTAAAGCATTGACATTATACTTAACAATATCCGCCTCATCATCAAGGTATCTATCTAATATAGTATTGGGAATAGTTTCATTATTTATGATAACATAATCAATCTGATTGGTACCTAAGTATTTTTCTATTACTGCAATATGATCCCCCAGCTGATATCCATCCGTCTCCCCAGGCTGTGTCATGATATTACTAACATAGATCACCTTAGCACTGGATTCTATAATAGCCTCTTTAATGCTTTTGATTAGGAGGTTAGGGATAATACTTGTATATAGACTCCCCGGTCCTAATATAATCAACTCTGCCTGCTTGATAGCATGCAGCGCTTTTTCATAAGGCTCAGGATTTTTTGGTATTAAGCTGATTTCCTTGATAGCTTTTCTCAATCTTTTACTTGTTGATACAATCTCACTTTCCCCAATCATTTGGGTACCATCTTCATACACAGCACACAACTGTATATTTTCCATGGATACAGGTAGTACCTTTCCTTTTACAGCAAGTACTTCACTTGTTTTTTCAACTGCCTGCTCAAAGCTTCCAAATATATTGTTAAGGGCAGCTAAGAACAAATTGCCAAAATTTTGCCCCGCCAAGCTACCTTCAGAAAACCGATACTGAAAAACTTTTTCTAATAAGGGTTCTGTTTGTGCTAAAGCCAAGATACAGTTTCTAATATCTCCAGGTGGCAGCATATTGAATTCTTTTCTTAGTATACCTGAACTTCCACCATTATCCGCTACTGTTACGACGGCTGTTAGATTGGATGTGTATTTTTTCATTCCCCTTAACATCGTTGATAGCCCAGTACCCCCGCCTATCGCCACAATATTAGAGCTTTCTATTTCTTTATTCATACTATCACCATTTTTATTTCCCTTTTTTCGAGTCCTTTTCAATATCTCTATGATAAATATTGACACTGTAATCACGTTTTAGAAACCTATGAAATAATTCATTGGCTAAGGTAACTGAACGGTGTTTGCCACCTGTACATCCAATACTTATAACCAAATGATTTTTACCCTCCCCAATATAATTAGGTATTAAAAAGTTGAGCATGTCATCTAATTTGTCAATGAACTTATTTGACACTTCCCATTTCATGACATAATCCTGAATTGGTTTGTCATTACCTGTTTTTTCTTTTAGTTCAGAAATGTAAAAAGGATTAGGTATAAACCTTACATCGAAAACTAAATCCGAATCAGATGGAATACCATATTTAAACCCAAAGGATAATACGGTTATAATAAGATTATCATATTTTTTACCTTCTAGAAATATTTTGTTGAGTTCAGCCTTTAATTCTCTAATTAACAGATTGCTGGTATCAATAATATAATCTGCTCTAATTTTTACTTCCTCTAAAATCTCTCGCTCTGCAACTAAAGCATCCTGTATTCTACCTTCATCAACGAGTGGATGCTTTCTTCTTGTTTCTTTATAACGCTTGACTAATATTTCATCTCTTGCATCTAAATACAGAATTTCAATTTTAAAACCCTTTTTTTCAAAATCTTGTATTTCATGAAATAACTCGGAAAAAAGATTCCCTCCCCTAATATCTATGCCTAATGCAACCTTATTAATACCTGAATTAGAACTAAAAGTTATTTCTGCAAACTTACTAATTAAGGCAGGCGGTAAGTTATCCACGCAGAAAAATCCTATGTCTTCTAGCATTTTTAATGTATGACTTTTACCTGCTCCGGACATGCCTGTAACGATAATAAATCTCATTAGAAATCCCCTTTCAAGTTAAGCTTCTCCAATAATTCTAATTTCTGTACTTAAATTGACTCCAAATCTTTCTCTCACTGTAAGCTGAATATGTTCAATAAGTTTTATAACGTCTTTTGCACATGCTTGTTTTTTGTTAATAATGAAACCACAATGCTTTTCAGATACACAAGCACCGCCGATCTGAAAGCCTTTTAAATCTGAATCCATAATTAATTTTCCTGCATAGTACCCTTCCGGTCTCTTAAATGCACTACCTGCACTTGGCCATTCTAATGGTTGCTTTTCTTTTCTTTTCTTTTTTAACTCTTCTATCCTTTCAATGATATCCGAAGTCCTTCCTTTTTTTAAATCTAAAGTAGCACTGACTACTATCATATCTTTATTTTGAATAGAACTGGAGCGATATCCAAAATCCAAGGCTTGGTTAGATAACATGGTTAAACGACCTTTATCATCAATGACTTCCACACTTTCAACCACTTGTTTCATTTCTCCACCATAAGCTCCTGCATTCATAAAGACAGCACCACCAAGTGTACCTGGAATGCCAGAAGCAAACTCAAATCCTTGCAAGCTGTGTTGAATCATAATCTTAGCTAATTTTGTAAGTAATATACCTGCTTGGGCATACACTTTTTCTCCTGTAACCTTAACCGTATTCCAATGCTTGTAGATTTGTATGATAACACCTCTAAACCCTTTATCTCTTACCAATAAATTGCTGCCATTACCTATAATAAAATACGGGCAATTAGATGCTCTACTAACTTCTAAAGCAACTAAAAGTTCCTCAATAGAGGCTGGTTGAATAAAAATATCTGCTGGTCCACCTATCTTAAATGAGGTGTGCTTTGACATAGGCTCATCGATTCGTATATGTTCTTTTTTAATGCCTTTTTCTAGCTGATCAACTATATTATTACGATTCATTCACTGTTCCCTTTCTAACCTTCTATTCATTCTATTCTATTTTCTACACGATATAGTACAGATATTTCGCATGGAACCATCTACTATAATACTTTAGAACAATTAATGGTTAAGATTTCTTAAGCTATTATATCATACAGAGGTTTACTCATACAAGAAAATGCCTTTAATAAAAAGTACCCACCATACATTACTTTGTATAGTGGGTTTAGATTTAGTCAGCCATCTTTATGTATTTATTTAATCAAAAAAATGCCTTGCACAATCACAGCACTTCTTACATTTCTTTCTACATTTCTTTTTTCTACCTTTACAAGTACATTTGATTTCTATTTTACACTTACATTCATCCCAGTCATCTTTACGCCAGTCATCACAATCCCAATCATCTTTATAGCAATCGTCTTCCCAATTATACCAGTCATCATCATAGCAATCATAATGTTTTTTATAATCATGGCATTTCTTATGATACATCCTATCACCTCCTTAGAGCCTACTATAAGTAGTATAACTACCTATGTCTGATATATAATATGCTGAAAAGAGGTGATTTGTGTAGGTTTGTCCACATTTAATTTTGTATGTCTAAAAAAGATAATACTAGTCTTGTGACCAGTTAGTAATTAGTTAAAAAATGCTATTACCTTGTAGATAATAGCATTTTTAATAAGATTTTATATGTAATAAAAAGATTACTCGTAGACTTTATATAGCATAGCAGCACCAATGATGCCAGCATCATTGCCTAATTCTGCTACTTTTAGTTGTGTTTTAAATTGGTCTTTTCCACCATATATTTCATCAAGCATTTTTTCTTTTAATGGTACGATTAAATTATCCCCTTGAGCAGATACACCCCCACCTAAAACAATGACTTCAGGCTGGAAGATATTGATTACATTAACTAATCCAATAGCTAAATATTCAATATATTGAGTAACCAATAGTTGAGCTGTTTTATCCTGGTTATCAGCGGCATCAAAGACAATCTTTGCGTTTATTTTTTCTAATTGATTATCTACTAGCTTATTTAGAAGTGATTCAGGATTAGCTTTGGCAGCTTTTTTAGCATCTCTAATTAATGCTGTCGCAGATGAATAGGCTTCCCAGCACCCTTTTCTACCGCAGCTGCAAGGTTCGCCGTTTGCTTGAATGACCGTATGACCAAGCTCAGCACCTCCATGATAACTTCCAGTGATGATTTTCCCATCGATAACAATACCTGCTCCAAGACCTGTACCAAGTGTTATAGCTACAAGATTAGAGTATTCTTCTCCAGCACCGCTTTCATATTCTCCTAAAGCCGCAGCATTAGCATCATTTTCAATATAAACAGGCTTATTCAGGTATTTTTGAAATTCTTCTCTTACTGGTGTATTTTTAAACTTTAAATTATTCGCATAGACAATCAATCCGTTTTCTGTATCTGGAGTTCCCGGACTGCCAATACCTACAGAATGGATATCCTCTTCTGTTAAGCCTTCTGCTTGTATGAGCTTATTTGCGAGGGCACCCATATCTTTAATAATCTCTTTATAGTCTCTCTCTCTATAGGTTGGTGTCGAATCTTTTCTAATCATGGTTCCATTTTCGTCTACGATTGCCATAGCGATATTGGTTCCACCTAAATCTATCCCTATATTATACATATTTGCCTCCTGTAATTCTCATTATATATTGTGTTTAAACCCAATGATTTATGATGGATTGGATTTTTCTCTTTCCTCTGTACGCTTCTTAAGATTCCCCATAACTCTATTGTTTAGCTCAACTGCCGCATTATAGCCCATCTGCTTTTGTCTGTAATTGATAGCAGCTGATTCTACAATAATGGCAAGATTTCGACCAGGTCGGATAGGTATGGAATGACAGGTTACTTTGTTTTCTAATATCTCAATAAATTCTTCATTCATACCCAATCGGTCATATTCTTTCTCTGGATCCCATTCTTCTAACTTAATAACCAGATCTATATTCTGCTTTTCTTTAACAGATTCAACCCCAAATAGGGTCTTAACATCTATGATACCTATTCCTCTAAGCTCTATAAAATGCCTTATGATATCAGGTGATGAACCAAGAAGTGTTTCTTCTGATACTTTTTTAATTTCAACTACATCATCAGCCACTAAACGATGTCCTCGCTTGATCAATTCTAAAGCGGCTTCACTTTTACCAATACCACTTTCTCCCATAATAAGAACACCTTCACCGTAAACATCTACTAAAACACCGTGGATGGATATTCTAGGGGCTAACTGCACCTTTAGCCATCGAATAATTTCTGCCATAAAGGAAGATGTGCTTTTGTGAGATAAAAACAAAGGGACATTATTTTTATAGGCGAGACCTAAAATACCTTCATCAGGCTCTAGTCCACGACAAAATACCAAACAGGGTATTTGGCTTTCAAATAGCTTTTTCAATATATTTAACCGACATTTTTGGGGCATTTTTTCAAGATAGGTATATTCAACTTTACCAACAATTTGAACTCTTTGAGGGTCAAAATAGTCAAAAAAACCAACTAATTGAAGAGCAGGTCTATTAACATCAGCTTGACTAATATCAATATCCAAACTCATCTCTGGTGTTAAATTAATCAAATTCATTTTTTCAACAATTTCTGTTAACTTAACCTTATAGTTCATATTGGCCTCCTCAGACGTTTAGTACAATTTTACCATAATGACTAGTTGACATCAATATGATATTGACCCTTTCTGACATTAAATACATAAGGCAACTTAAAGAATTATGTTTTGGATATATTATAACTTAACATCTATGTTTTTACCTAATTGAACATCATGAACTTGATTTTCTTCTTGAACGCTATCCTTTTTACTCTTTTCTATAGTCTCTTGTTGCCTTTCTTCACTTATGTGTTCTTCTATTCTGTTGTTTTCCTTTTGAGAGCTCTCAACTTCTTTACTAGCTTTCTTTACTAATTGACTTGCTTGCCCTAAAGAACTCATAGCTTCCTGCTCAATTCGATCAGCTCTTGTGCGGTAAGCTCCAGATTGCTTTACCCTATAATCATTAGAAGTAATACTTTGTCCACGACCTCTATCTGTTTCAACCTGTTTCCCTAGAATCTTAGCATCTTGTCTAAGCTTTCTTGCTATACTGAGTTTATTAGTAGCTGTATCTAATGCTTTTGAAGCTTTAATCATCGTTTTTAGTGGTATGGATGTTATACCTGTCTCTGCTTGGATTTCCTCTAGCTCTGTTGGTGGCTTATGATTTTTTTCTTTATTTTTGATGGCTTGTTCTTCTGCTTCTTCTATTTTCTTCTCAGCTTCTTCCATCTTATCTTTTAATTCCTCTTCTCTAATTCTGATAATGAGCTCTTCTTTTTGTTCTTCTATTAATTCTAGTTTTTTTTGCTTTTCTTGTGCAGACATGTCTTCATTGTTTTTAATGCTTTCTATTCGCTTATCCAAATTATCCATTTGATTTTGCAGCTTTTCAAGTAAAGTATTTTTTTCTTTTTGTTGATTTAAACCCTGACTATTCATGTTGATTGTATTGTTCATAGTCGTGTTAATAATCATAGTCTTCACCTTCTCCATAGATTCTCTTACATAATATATCGTTCATTTCATAGATAGTCTTAATTATGAGTTTCCATATTTTATCTCTAATTAATAATTGCATGAATATAACGCTTTATAATATCTCATCACGTTTGGAGATGCTTGAATAATCATCATTAGTAAATCCAAAAAAAAATCAAAATTCCCTTTATCAATGCAAAGGTTTCTTGTACAATAGAGAGTAATGTTGCATTTAGGAGGCTTTGAAAACTTGACGGTTCAATCCAATACTTCAATAAAAAAACAAAAGTCGTTATCCTGTCTTAAAAAATATATCAAAAAATACTTCGTTTCTTACTTAATAGGCTTTGCCGCATTGATTTTTGTTAATCTAATTTTATTACAATTTCCAATGATTACTGGTAGAATAACGGATGGTCTTAGGGCTGAGAGCTATTCCTTGATTAACCTTAGAGATGATATTATTCTGCTATTAGTATTGGGTCTATTGGTAACTGTAGGTCGATTCATTTGGCGCTATTTCATCTTTGGAACCTCTAGAAAAATAGAGTATGGGTTAAGAGGTGATTTTTTCTGGCATCTGGAAAAACTATCACTTAGATTTTTTAACGAGCATAAAACTGGTGATTTAATGGCACACGCAACCAATGATTTAAACGCAATAAGAATGATGGTTGGTCCAGGCGTTCTTATGGTATTGGATGCTGTGATATTAACACTTTTAGTGGTTTCAAAAATGTTAATAGATATTAACGTTACTTTGACCTTATTTGCCATCATTCCTCTACCCATCATTACTGTAGCTAGTACTCTGCTTGGTAAAATTATAAAGAGCCGATTTAAGGAAAAACAAGAAGCTTTCTCTAGAATGACAGAGATGGTACAAGAAAACATTTCAGGTATAAGAATCATAAAAGCCTTTGTTCAAGAGGCTAAAGAAATATGCGTTTTTAATAAAACTAATCAAAACAATTATAATAAAAATATGCGCGTGGTTAAGCTTTTTGCTTTGTTATTCCCTTTAGCAAACTTAATAACAGGATTAAGCATTGCCCTTGCTTTAGGGTACGGTGGTTACTTGACTATGATTGGACAATTGTCTCTAGGGCGTTTTGTTGCTTTTATTCAGTATATCTTAATGCTGGTATGGCCTATGTTAGCCTTGGGATGGTGTATCAACATTATTTCACAAGGAACTGCTTCCTTAAAGCGATTTCAAATTATTTTAAACGAACAGCCTGATATTTATGATAACCCCAATACTAAAGCTATTCATCATATTGATGGATCAATCTTGTTTAAAAACCTTACTTTTATGTATCCAAACACATCTCTTCATGCTTTAAATCAGATTACCCTTACCATCAAGCAAGGACAAACACTAGGTATCGTAGGGCGGACGGGTAGTGGTAAAACTACTTTAGTTAATCTATTACTTCGATTATTTGATCCCCCTAGAGGCACTATCTATATAGACGGTCATGATATATTGGACATTCCTCTAAAGGTTCTAAGAAACCATATCGGCTATGTTCCACAAGACAATTTTCTATTTTCTGAAACCATTGAACGTAATATTTCTTTTGCTTTTAATAAAAGCTATAGCGAACAAGTTATAGAAGCAGCTAAAAAAGCCAATGTACATGAAAATATTGCAGAATTTCCTATGGACTATCAAACCATGATAGGTGAACGTGGTGTTACTCTATCCGGAGGTCAAAAACAAAGAATTTCTTTAGCTAGAGCATTAATGATAAAAGCACCGATAATGATTTTAGATGATTCGGTTTCAGCCGTGGACACAAAAACAGAAGAAAAAATCTTACAAGAGCTAGTTAATGAAAGAAAAAACAAAACAACGCTTATTATTGCTCATAGGCTATCAACCATTAAAAATGCAGATAAAATCATCGTTATTGATGATGGCAGGATAGTTGAAAGCGGAACACATGATGAACTCCTATTAAATAAAAGTATCTATTATGATATGTTTCAATTACAGCAACTGGAACTTGCAGAAGAATAGGTGGTGGAAAAATGTCAGGTATGCGTTTTGAAGAAGGCGATATGAAGCAAGGCTACGATAAAGCTCTGTTAAAGAGATTAATTTCCTATACTAAAGGTTATATTAAGTATATTGTCATTTCTTTAATACTCTTATTAGGAGTTATAGGACTGGAATTGTATAGTCCAATTCTTATTGGTCAGGCAGTAGATAACATTATCATTAATTATGATAGAACCTATTCTATTGTAGACAAAAGTATGGAAGATGCTATTAGAGTTAAAGATTTCTATCTTATTGAGGATGAAAAAGATATGTATAAGACATCCTTAAAAACCAAAATTATACTTAACAGTTCAGAAGAACCTACTTATTTTTTACTAGCAGGTGTTACAACCCATGTACTAAATGCTATTTCAGATAATACTGATGTTATCACCACACCTAATAATACATACTCTATTTTAATCAATGAGCAGTCTTATCCAGTCATACCACTCAACAGCGAAGAACTATCACTTTTAAGAAGACGTGATATTAATAGGCTTATAAAAACAACAGCTTTGTTTGCTCTAGTTATTCTTGGTAGTTTGATTCTAAATTATTTTCAAACCATACTTTTACATTATACAGGGCAAAAAATAATCTATAAAATCCGAGAGGAAGTCTTTACCCATATTCAACGACTATCTCTAAAATTTTTTAATAATAATCCAGTGGGTAAACTTGTTACCAGAGTTACGAATGATACCGAGACACTTAATGAAATGTATACTAGTGTTATCGTCAATTCAGCCAAGAGTGTTTTAATACTCGTGGGTATTACGATGATGATGTTTGTTCTACATGTTAAACTAACACTGGCGGTATTATGTGTTACTCCCTTAATTTTATTGATTACGGTATTATTTAGACATTTTTCAAAAAAGGTCTATAGGGAAGTTAGAACTAGAGTTGCTAAGATAAACACTTTTTTATCTGAACATATATCTGGTATGAAAGTGGTTCAGATCTTTTGTCAGGAAGAAAGAAAAATGGATGAGTTTGACAACGAAAATAGCAAACTAAAGAAGGCTCATTTTAAGCATCTCATCCTCTTTGGTATTTATAGACCTTCCATGTATTTACTTTATGTTATTGGTCTTGGTGTTGTTCTTGGGTATGGAGGCTGGCAAGTTCTTAACGATGCCTTGACTTTAGGAACACTGGTTGTTTTTATTCAATATATATCTAAGTTTTTTGATCCCATACAACGTCTTGCAGAGCAGTTTAATATTTTACAAGCTGCTATGGCTTCTGCTGAAAAAATATTTGCTTTACTAGATGAAAAACCTGATTTAAAAGATTCTAAGTATGCCAAACCTTTAGTTTCTACACAAGGTAGTATTGAATTTAGAAACGTGTGGTTTGCTTATGATCAACAAGAATGGGTATTAAAAAATGTTTCTTTTAAAGTACAGCCAGGTGAAATTGTGGCTTTTGTTGGTGCTACTGGGGCTGGAAAAACTTCTATACTGAACCTTATTGGACGATATTTTGAGATTAGTAAAGGCACCATACTGATAGATGGTCAAGATATCAAACACTATAGTATTCAAAGTCTACGTTCTCATATTGGTCAGATGCTTCAAGATGTCTTTATTTTTACCGGTGATATTAAGAGTAATATCCGACTGAATAACCATAGAATTTCAGATGAAGCTATTATAAAGGCTGCTGAGTATGTTAACGCTGATTTATTTATACAAAAACTACCTGAAAAGTATGATGAAAAGGTTTATGAAAGAGGCTCTACTCTATCTGCTGGGCAGCGTCAGTTATTGTCTTTTGCTAGAACTTTAGCTTTTGATCCTTCTATTTTAATTTTAGATGAGGCAACCGCTAACATAGATACAGAGACAGAAGCACTCATACAAGATGCTTTATACAAGCTTATGAAAGGAAGAACGACTTTAGTTGTGGCACATCGGCTTTCTACTATACAACATGCAGATAAAATCGTTGTCCTTCATAAAGGTAGAATTAAAGAAATAGGAAATCATCAAGAGCTACTTGCTAAGAAGGGTTTGTATTATCAATTGTATCAGCTCCAGTATCAAGAATGAGCCCACTTTTTTTGCTTTTTAAGAAACATTAAATATAAATAGGTTCTAATGTTCGTAACCTAAATATTTCACATATTTATGATATATGATATAATATGTTAATGATGATTTTAAGGAGTAATGTTAATGGACGAAAGCAATAAAAGTAAATCAATTCGCGGTAGAAATGCTTTTAGTAATCTCAATGAACTATTAAAATTGTGTATTAACAACAAATATATTAAAACTTATGAAACAAATTATCGTTCAGGTTATATTCAATTTAATCCAAAACAGTTCCATGCTCAATTTAAGATAGTGTTTTTTAATGATAAGAAATGGTTATTATACTCTACTACTTCTCTAAGAACTGATAGAGTCAAAGGGTTACAGTGGGATTCATATCATATTCAAAAAATCCAAAAAGACATATCAAAGTGTATTATAGTATATCCAGACTCAATCAATAGCACTGAAAGACATAAGTTCATAAAACAAAATATAAAATATACTCAAAAAAAGGAATTTAGTTCAATTAATTATGTCATTAGCCAAAGTGAATTATATCAACTTATTGAGGAATACGCCTTAAAAGGTAAATCTAAAGGACATAAATATGATTTAAAAGGTAAAAATTTCGAAAATCATGTAGCTGCGATTCTTTTTAATTCAGATAATCTAAATAAATTGAAAGGAACTTCATCTCTATCCATAGGATTAAATTATAATGTATTTTCAGTAATTGTAACGACTTTAGGAATAGATTTAATAAACCTTTCAGCCATTACTGCTACAACAGATATTCCAAAACTACCCAACAAAGGTATTCCAAAAACAGATATCTTGGTTACTGCAAAATATAATAATAGCTCAAAAGAATGCTATAAACTTAGTTGTAAGAGAACATCAAAAAACCATGTTACTGTACATCAGTATACAGCAGATGCATTTTCTAATACTCTTGATCCCTCCAACCATGAATTAAGAAAGTTACTAAATATGTTTCAAAATGTAGGCTCAATAAAAAAGTTTGGAAAAGATAATGAAATTGCTTTAACTAATAAACTTAAGCCATATAACGTAGCCCTCACTTTATGGGCTTTAGGTGGTATTGGCGGCATAGGAAACCCAGAAATCCATTGGGCTTCACATTTATTAATCTTCATCGATGAAAGAAAGGTATTTAGTTTACATCATGTAAATGATTATATTAATTTATATAAATCAAATAACGTTCATGGTAATTTCGGTACATTTTTCAAATGGACTTATCCTTCAAAGCAACGAGGAAAGTATATACAGTTAAAATCGCAAATTTTTAGTTAAAGTTTTTACTTACTGATTTTATAGTTTCTAATGTTTGACAAACTTCTACACCTAGAGCATATGCTAATAATGGTGGAATCGCATCACCAATCTGTTCGTATTGATCTTGTTCTGGATCAGAATGAAATTTTACATATGGTCCTTGGAATTGATACCAATCAGGAAAACTTTGTAATCTTGCTGCTTCTCTTGGAGATAAACCACGATGAGAAATCGGATGTAACATTTCATCTAAACAATGAGAAGTCACTGTAAAACTCGGTTTAGTTAAATCTAACCTTCTATTTCTTGAACCATATATCGTTTTAGGAAAGTATTTATCAACAAAATCTTGGCTTCCTTCTGCAACTAATCTATTATATGCTGTTTTCATACTCTCTCCAGGTAAAATACTTTCTATTCTTCTAAGCATCTTTTTTCTATGACCTGGCGCTTTATGATTATATAAGCTAAATTCTGTAAAATGAAGATGATTTGATGACATAGTCAAACACCCTCTCATTCTTCTAAGAAAACTGCATCTTTTTTCATCATTAATAGAAGCTAAATCATAGTTGTAAACATTATTCTCTACACCCATGTCTAACTCAGGCAAATCAAGCAATGCATCTTCAACAGTGACAAAAGGATATATTCCATCTTTACCATGTGTCTTTTCAGGGTAATTAAATGAAACATTTTCGAATTTCTCATTAATCCCAACTAAAAATAACCTTTCTCTAACTTGTGGAACCCCATAATTAGTTGCAGTTAATAATACAACATTTTTATCATAAGATACTAACTTAAACGATGGATGATTTCCTACCTTACTCTCAAAGTCTTTACAAATAGCTTTATACATTGCACCAGGTATTCCGTTTAGTTTTTTTGACAACAAGCCTTTTACATTTTCAAAAAGTAACATCTTAGCATCTATACCTCTTGATACTCTCAGAATATTTTGATATAGTTTATTTCTATCATCTTTCTCCTTACGGCTACCTGCCATACTAAAACTTTCACAAGGTGCACCCCCAGTAACAATATCAACAGATTCCACATTAAAACGCTCATTAAGAATCTTCTTAATAAGACTTATTTCTACCTTTCTAATATCCCCATAAATCAACAATGTTTTTTCTGAAGGCTGAAAGTATTGTTCGGTATCTTCTATTTTCCCCTCAAGGTATAACTCTAAATCAAATATATCAGCATCATGGCTATGAGAATATGTCCGAACAGTCCAGTAACTCCATTCAACAGCAATAAGTGGTCTTATCCCAGCCCATTTGAATCCAGTACATAATCCGCCAGGACCTGAAAACAGGTCAATACTTGTATAACTCTTCTTCGGTAAATGAGTTTCATTTTTGTATTTTTTAGTTCTCCCATCTATTGGTTTTATACTATTTATTGGAATCATCCAACTGTTTCCAATTTTTTTTGCTCCAATTATTCTATCCTCTGAAGACAATTTTTGAACTCTTCTTCTAGAAAGATTCCACTTTGCAGCTGCTTCTTTAATACTCATATATTCCATGATAGTACATCCTCTCTATGTATACAAACATTATATACCAGTTTGCGAACAATATCAAGGTTTTATTCGCAAACTGGTATAATAAAAAAGTGTCATGAGTATACATGTTTTTGCAGTCATAGCAAGTACTAGGATCAAGTTTATAAGTGTAATAAAATAAACATTATTTTTTTAAATCGCTTTCAATAAGTATAACTATTTAGGAATATTGTATTTGAAATTAGTTATCAATTCAACACATATTGTATTTTGTAATTTTCACATACATGCTATAATGATATAAGCAGAGATAATAAGTAGGTGATGACATGTTTGACATAAAAGAAGAACTGAAAAAGCTCCCTCTTCAACCGGGCGTTTATATTATGAAAGATCGCTACGATACCATCATATATGTAGGAAAAGCTATTAAACTAAAAAATAGAGTACGTCAGTACTTTCAAAATTCTGCTAACCATATGCCTAAGATTAAAAAAATGGTCACTCAAATTACCCATTTTGAATACATCGTTACGGATTCAGAATTAGAAGCACTCATATTAGAATGTAATCTTATAAAGAAACACCGTCCCAAGTATAATTCTCTGCTAAAGGACGATAAAATGTATCCCTACATAAAGGTGATGGTAGATGAAGCCTATCCACGAATTCTTCTGACAAGAAAAATGGTAAAAGATAAAGCAAAGTACTTTGGCCCATATACCAATGCAGGGGCTGCTAAAGAAACCATAGAAATTATACAAAAGATATGGAAGGTTCGTTCTTGTAACAGAAATCTACCAAAGGATATTGGTAAAGAAAGACCCTGCTTAAACTATCATATTCAACAATGCCTAGCTCCTTGCCAAGGCTATGTGAGTTCAGAGGATTATAAAAGAATAATTGATGATGTTCTTGTGTTTTTAGGGGGTAAATACGAGAAAGTTATTGATATATTAGAGAATAAAATGAACCAAGCATCAGAAACCTTAGAATTTGAAAAAGCAGCAGAACTTAGAGATCAGATGAGGAGCGTAAAAAGTATTGCTCAGAAGCAGAAAATAATTAATGCTGCAATGCAGGATCAAGATGTTATTGCCTTTGCAAAAGCACAGGATGAAGCACTTATTCAGATGTTTTTTGTACGAAATGGCAAGCTAATAGGAAAGGAACATTTTCATTTAAATAACGTAGACGATTTGTCGAGAAAAAATGTGATGACAGAGTTTATCAAACAATTCTACTCTGGAACTCCTTATGTTCCAAAAGAACTAATTTTACAAGAGGAAATCGACGAAGCTAACATTATTCAAGCCTGGTTATCAGATAGAAGGGGGCAAAAAGTATACATAAGAGTCCCTAGAAAAGGCGAAAAAGCTAAGCTGGTGGCCTTAGCTGCTCAGAATGCTATATTAACCTTAAATCAGTTCGGCGAACAATTAAAGCGTGAGGAAAGCAGAACCAAGGGGGCACTTAAGCAATTAACCCGTATGATTGGTCTTGATGAAGATGCTTCAAGGCTTGAAGCATTTGATATATCCAATACTCATGGATTTGAAGCTGTTGGATCAATGGTTGTTTTTGAAAATGGCAAGCCTAAGCGTAGTGATTATAGGAAATTTAGAATTAAAACTGTTAAAGGTCCCAATGATTATGCCAGCATGGAAGAAGTCTTGACCCGAAGATTTAAGCATGCTTTAGAAGAACAGAAGGAACTTTTACTTAAAGGACTAGATGCTAAATATGGCAAATTCACTCGATTACCTGACCTTATCCTAATGGATGGTGGAAAAGGTCAAGTGAATATTGCTTTGAGTGTCCTAGATACACTTGGTCTTTCTATCCCTGTATGCGGTATGGTGAAAGATAATAAGCATAGGACAAGAGGTCTGTATTATCAAAATGTTGAAATAAAATTAGATAAACATTCTGAGTCATTTAAGCTAATTACAAGGATACAAGATGAAGCCCATCGATTTGCAATCGAATATCATAGAAAGCTTAGAAGTAAAAGCCAAGTTCAATCCATTTTAGATGAAATAAAAGGAGTAGGACCAAAAAGAAGAAGAGCATTAATAGAACACTTTGGTTCCGTCGAAAAAATAAAAAAAGCATCTGTACAAGACTTATTAGAGGTTAAAAATATGAACTATAAATCCGCAGAAGCTGTTTTTTTATTTTTTAATGATAATACTTAATCATAGTATAAAAAAACTTAATACATACTATAAAAGCGTGGATTCTCTCTCTATATATTTTGTTCCCACTATATAATTGCTTGATTCAGTTTCTTGAGACTCTAATTGATGAATTAATAGCTTGGAAGCATATCTTCCCAGAGTCTCAGCATTGATATCCACTGTTGATAAGGATGGCGTTTTATAGGCTGACATAGGCGTATTATTAAATCCAACTACAGCAATTCTTTTATCCACTTGTTCATCAATGGCATTAAGTACTCCGAAAGCAACAATATCGTCTGTACAGACTATGGCATCAGGCTTATCTTTTTTTAATATATCACAAGCAGCATGATAAGATTGCTTTTCCGTCGGGTTGCCTTCTTTAACTAAATGAGGATAATAGGGTAGCCCATGATCCTCTAAGGCTTTTTTGTAGCCTTCTAGTCTATCTCTTATCACAGTGAATTCATGTTCTCCACCTATAAAACCAATTTTTTTAAATCCTTTCATGATTAATGTATGAACTACATGATACATAGCACTGACATTATCATTATCTACCCATAACACTTTCTTATGATTCTCTTCTGGTCTGCCTATGACCACAAAAGGATGATTAATCTTTATTAAATCAGCCACACATTTATCCTTAAATCGTGTTGTTGTTAATATAATACCATCAACCCATTTACTATTGATAAAGTGGTGAATGGTTTTTAATTCTTGTTCCTCTGTTTTACAATAGCTATACATAATATAATAACCTTTTTTCTGAGCATAGCTACTAATACCTCTCATCACTTGAATAAAGAATGGATTTTCAAATAAATCCTCATCAGCATTAGGTAATATTAATCCTAATGTATACGTTTTCCTATTGGCTAAGCTTCTTGCAATTACATTAGGATGATAATTTAACTTTTTCATAGCTTCATATACTTTTGTCTTTGTTGCCTGGCTTATTTTAGGATGATTTGCGATAACTCTAGAAACTGTTGAAGGAGATACTCCAGCGAGTTTTGCTACATCCTTTATTGTAACTGGCATACCTTTACCACATCCATTTTTAGTTAGGAAAGTTGTTCGTTCAGCATTGCTTCATAATCATCAATATTTTTTGCTAGAATATCTGCTAGTCCCACAAATTCACAACCAAATTTATACCCTTCAGACAAATTTTCTTTTCTTATTATTTTGATAACACAACTAAAAAATTTATGCTCAGGCATTAATATTTTAGCATCAAAATAGTAATTGATCGGTAGATCCTCATCACTTATAAAGGCAAGACCTGATTTAGATATATCGACTATTTCTATTTTTTGATGCAGACGGTTCATTTCAATATGGTTCTGTTTAAATAAATCTGTGATTTCTAAATTCATATGAAACGGTAATCGTTTGTTTCTTCTGCGTTCTCCCATAGTTACCTACCTCACTTTATATTTTATTGTACTTCTACCCTCATGAAATAAATTCACTACGTTCATTCTATACTAATAAGTATTATTTTTCAATATGTCTATTTTTTAAGTTTGCGTATTTTTTGTTCATAATACTCTTCTAATAGTATATAGTGTTAGTTTTAACTTATATAAAGCAAATCAAACCCCAAAACAAAATTTTAAATCATTTAACCAATCATACTAATTAGCTTAAATTATTTTTGAGTTTACTAAAAATCATTTACATATCATAAGATATTATATAGTATATAGTTAAATATATTATGAAGGGAGTTTTTAAGATATGGATATTATTGATTCAAATATTCTAGAGGCTTTAAAACAGAATGGAAGATCAACAACATCTGATATTAGTAAAAAAGTAAATCTATCCATACCTGCTGTATCAGAAAGAATCAAAAAATTAGAAGGAGCAGACATAATCCAACACTATACGGTTAAAGTGAATCGTGAAAAAATGGGGTATCATTTGTTAGTAACTATATTAATAACTATTGATGAAACAGCTAATATATACCATTTTAGAGAAACGATTATTAAGCAATCTGAAGTAATTGAATGCTATCATATCATAGGTGAATATGATTATATGTTAAAGGTCTTGTTAAAGAATCGATCTGAGCTAGAGAGTTTCATTAGTAATAAACTTAAGTCTATTAAAGGGGTTCAAAAAACAAACACTATTCTAGTTCTATCCACACTAAAAGAAGAAATTAACAGATAGGAGATTTCTATGATTTTAAAAGGATATCGTTTTGGAATGATACTACAAATTGCAGTAGGTCCTATCTGTTTGTTTATCTTCCAAACTGCCGTTTCGTATGGTTTTTCAACTGCATTAGTGGGTGTTTTAGGAATTACATTAATTGATACTTTATACATATTAGCAGCGATATTTGGAATAGGTAGTATGATCAACAAACATAAAAAGTTCAAAATAACACTTAATTACTTTGGAGCATTAATAATTATTATATTTGGTATCAGTAATATACTAGAAATTTTCGATTTTTCATTAATCCCTAGCTTAAGTATCTATCGTCATAAGATAGAAAGTGTATTTTTGAAAACTCTTATAATGACACTCTCTAACCCATTAACACTACTATTTTGGTCAGGTGTTTTTTCAATTAAAATTTCTGAAGAAAACTTGAAGAAAAAGGATATGTATTACTTTGGCATTGGTGCAGTACTATCAACATTAACCTTCTTAACAGTTATTTCAATTACGGGTAGTTTTTTAAATCATTTCATAGACTTAATTGTTCTAGGTGTACTTAATTTTATAGTTGGATTGGTATTGATTGCTTTTGGTATAAAAACTGTAGTTAAAGGTAGTAGGTGAGTTATGGATGGTCATGCTTCAATGGCATGGTATACTGTTTGGTATGAAAGACTGACCAAGACCTCTAAGTGCATTTGAAAATACTTGTTGTAGTATCGTTAACAAGTACATAGGCATTATGACAAATATAAGGCTTTACTTTTTTTATTTATATGGTATTATTATTGGGTTTTTATGAACTTATGTAACTTAAGAGTAAAAAAGAAGAGTGTTTATTTTGAAAAAAGTTTATGAGATGCTCCTTGCTTTGACTATGATACTTTCGTTTGCTTTCGTTGTTAGTGCAGTTGAGAATACAGAAATAGAAACTTATTATCAATCTTCTCCAAAAGGAAGCGTAGAAGTAGAAACTCCAGAAGATACAGAAAATATGCATAGCAGTGTTCAACTTATAGATGGCGTAAACCATATAGGAAAAAGCAGCTACGATGCAAGCTTTACATGCAGTCCAGCTAATGGTAAAACGCTCAATATACATGTAGAGAATAACGGTCCTGGCGCAGTATATTTTAATGTAGAAAACGGAAATGAAGATTTTGGTACAAAGTCTATTAGTTCTGGTAATAGCTTAACTAGAATTTTTATAAATCCAGATGGCGTACACGAAGAATTCATTGTTAATGTATTTACTAAAGATGGTCATGTGATGGATATTGTTGTAAATGCAAGACAACTTAATAAATAATTATTAGTTTTAATGTATTAGCTAATGCATTTGGGGCTGTAAAAAAAGTCTGTAAAAACTAATGAAACTATGGCTTTCTATGATAAAATAAAATCATAGGAGGCTATTTAATTATGGCAAAACGAAAGAATGGATTTTCAGAAGGAAAACACAATAATATATCAGCTCTTTTACAGGAATACGATATCAAGTCAGTGTAAGATATCCAGGATGCCTTGAAAGACTTACTTGGAGATACCATGGAAGCTGAACTTGATGAACATTTAGGTTATGAACATCTTTTTTAAACTTTGGTCATTAGGAAATATTAACTTGGTCTTAGTCACTTTTCTGAACTGGCTATTAAGACTTTCTATGGCATTTGTCGTATAC